>CAZFVH010000237.1:0-4392 GCA_964522465.1 uncultured Rubrivivax sp.
CAACCCCGGCGCCTGCGGGTGCTGCTGCTGGGCTCGAGTGCCTTGCAGATCCAGGCGGGGGTGACCGAAAGTCTGGCAGGGCGGTTTGAGCTGCTGCGGGTGTTCCACTGGACTTTTGCCGAACTCCAGGCCGCCTTTGGCTATGACTTGCAGCGCTATCTGTCCTTTGGCGGCTATCCGGGCGCCGTGGCCCTGGAGCACGACCCGGACCGTTGGTACGCCTACATGAAGGACGCGATCGTCGAGGCCGTGATCGGCAAGGACATCTTGCACAACCACAAGGTGGCCAACCCCGCCCTGTTTCGCCAAGCCTTCCAGATCTTGTGCGCCTACCCGGCCCAGGAGATCAGCTACACCAAGCTGCTGGGCCAACTGCAGGACAGGGGCAACACCGATCTGGTCAAGCATTACATCGATCTGTACGGCGGCGCCTTCCTGTTGCATGCGCTGCAGAAGTACTCGCCCAAGGCATGGGTGTCACGCAGCTCCAGCCCCAAGATGCTGCCGGCGTGCCCCGCGCTCTACAGCATGGCCGCTGGCGTGAATGTGGCACAAAACGCCGAGCAGCGCGGGCGAGCCTTCGAACTGGCGGTAGGCGCAGAACTTTTGCAACTGCCCGGGCAGGTGTACTACTGGCGCGAGCGCAACGATGAGGTGGACTTTGTGTACCAGTACCGCGACGCACTTTATGCGGTGGAGGTGAAGTCCGGCCGCAAGAAATCCTCCAAGGGCTTGACCGCGTTCTGCGCGCAAGCCCCCAAGGCGCTGCGCGTCATCGTCAGCCCGGAAAACTTTGGTCAGTTTTCCAGCGGTCCGCGTTTGTTTCTGGAGGGGGTGGGGATGCGTTGTTGAACTGGGCGGCACAGTTCATCTTCGTGTCGTCACGCTCGGTCAACTCACTGATCTGGGCGCTGATGTTCGTCGCCATCTTCGGCCCTGGCACCTAGGCTGCCATGCTGTCCATCGCCTTCTGCTCGATCGGCTTCATCGGCAAACTGTTCTGCGAGGCGCTGGAGGAAGCCCACCCTGGCCCCGTCGAGGCCCTGAGTGCCACAGGCTGCCCTGAGATGCTCGTCGTGGCCAAGGACCACCGGCCCGAGGTCGCCCCCGCCTTCTGGTCGCTGGCCCTGCTGCGCTGGGACATCAACATCCACGCATTCGCCGTCCCTGGCGAGTCGGGCTGGCATACTCAGCTGCCGGCGTCGAATGAAGATATTTTAGCACGGTCGAAGGGGGCTATCCTACGAATAGCGTGGCACCTCGCGCCGTCATCCGAGGCTGCTAGTTATGTGAACCAGTTTCCAATCAGGCGATGTCAACTGCGATAGCCCTGTTTCAGGTTGCCGACCGGCCCGGCACCAAGTTGGCGCCCGTGGACGGCATGGAGTCGCTGCCCCCCCCGGGGGCCGAGGAGGCTGCCTGGGGCGAGTATGGGCCGATCTCTAGATGCTTGAAGTCGCTGGTCACGAGTGAGGACGTGCACTATGGCTTCCTGCCGCCGGACTTCCAGCTCCGCACTGGCTACACGCCAGACGGCGTCAGGCAATTCGTTTCGGCCCACGGGGCCGAGCATGACGTGCTGCTGTTCTCGGATCATCCGCATCACGTGGCGCTGTTCAGGAACATGTTCGAGAGGGGAGACTTCTTTGCGCCGGGGTTATTGGCCTGGGCCCGGCTCTGGACTCGGACTCTGGGCGCAAAGGAAGATCCCGCCGCGCTGGTGATGGCCGCAGAACAGATGGTGATCTCGAACTGCTTCGTGGCGCGACCGAGTTTCTGGCGGAGGTGGCTCGAGCTCTGCTCCTCGGTGCGGCGTTTACTGGACGCCAGCGTGGCTACCGCCATTGCGGACGTGCCGGCTCCGGCACTGCACCCCCATACCCGGGTCGAATTGATGCGTTGTGTGGCGTCCTACCTGCTCGCCTCCGAGCCCGCGTGGCGTGTACGGTCGAGCGATCCTTTCGTCCACGGCAGGTACCCTCTGGCTGCCATGCGCGAGGATCCGACCGATCTCGTCGCAGCGGCTGCCCTGAAGCACGCCATGCGTTTGTCTTCCTGGCCCCACTACGCTTTGGCTTACCACGAGCTGCGCAGTCGAGTCATCGGGCAGGACAGCCGGAGCTGACGTGCGCCTGGAGCTTTACCAGATCGCCTACAGCGCGCAGACGCTGGCGATGATCGAGCCAGGTTACCGCGTGCTCGACAACCTACGTAACGAGCGTCCGGACTGGTACGAGTACGACCCGATCCGTCGATTCCTGTTGGAGCACCCTCTAGAGGACGACGTCCACTACGGCTTCTTCAGCCCCAAGTTTGCGAGCAAGACAGGTCTGGCGCACTCTAGCGTGGTCGAGAATGTGCGGCAGGCCGGACCCAGCGTCGACGTCGTGCTGTTCTCGCCGCAGCCGGACATGGGCGCCTTTTTCCTCAACGTGTTCGAGCAGGCCGAGACTTTCGACGCAGGGTTCATCGACGCTGCCACTGCCTGGCTCGAGACGGCCGGACTCGTCGACGCCGTAAAGATGCCGCTGAGGTCACTGGTGATGGATGCGCGACACGTCGTGTTCTCGAACTTCTTCGTCGCCAAGCCGGCGTTCTGGCGCGAATGGATGCGTTTCAACGAATCGCTGTACCGTCTGTGCGAGGGGGGACCAGAACCCTTGCGTTCCCGGCTCGTTGCGCCTACGAGCTACGCGGGCGGCGCCCACCGGAAGGTATTCCTGCAGGAGCGTACCGCTTCGCTACTGTTGGCTTTGCAGAGTCACTGGCGTTCGCACCCAGTGAATCCTTTCGACATGGCTTGGTCGAAATCGCGCTTCAGCCGGTATCCCGAACTCGCCTACATGAGTGATGCGCTCAAGCGGGTGTACCGAGATACAGGGTACGCGTCGGCACTCAAGGCCTTTGCCAGGGTCCGCGATCGATTTCTTGCCGAACCTAGTTGTCGTGTCGCGGATTGATTTGGCGTTGTTCCATCAATGTTCCCGAGAGCAATTTCATGGCGATTCCTGATATGGCGGTTCGTGCGCTGAGGTTCACGACTCAATGATCCGTGCCTGCGCTCTGATGGCCGTCTACAACGAGGCCGACGTCATCCGGGAGGCGGTTACCAAGCTTGTCGCCCATGGCGTCGACGTACACCTGATCGACAACGGCAGCACCGACGGCACTGCCGCCTGCGTAGCCGACATGGTGGGCCGCGGCGTCATCGACATCGAGACCGTTCGCTTCGAGGAGGACGGCCGCGAGGTCTACGACTGGACCGCGCTGCTGCGGCTGAAGGAGCAGCGCAGCCGAACGCTGGGCTACGACTGGTACCTGCATGTCGACGCCGACGAGATCCGGCTACCGCCCTGGCCCGGCACCAGCCTGCGCGAGGGCCTGGACCGGGCGGACGCGGCCGGCTACCAGCTCGTCAACTTCCGCCTCTACAACTTCCGCCTCACCGCCGACCTGCCGGCGGGCACCGTCGACTTCGAGAGCGCGATGCCGCTGTACTCGGCCACCGAGCGCTTCAACCAGCGCCAGGTCAAGGCCTGGCGCGCGCACCCGCAGGCCGATCTGGCCAGCCTGGGCGGCCACCACGTCCGCGCCCCGGGCGCGCGCGTGTTCCCCACGCGCTTCATCCACAAGCACTACCCGGTTCGCAGCTTCGAGCACGGGCGCCGCAAGATCCTGGCCGAGCGCAAGGCGCGCTTCTCCAGCGCCGAGAAGGCGCGCGGCTGGCACGTGCAGTACGACCACCTGCAGGACGTGCGCCCCGGGGACGTGTTCTGGCAGCCGCAGGACCTACGCCGCTTCGAGCTGGAGCCCGAGTGCCGCGAACTGCTGGCCGAGAGCAGCGCCGTGCTCGCCGGTACCTTCGCCGAGCAGCTGCCCGGCGCGCCGCTGCCGGCCGAGGACGGCTTCGAGCGGCGCTGGGCGCAGCGCATGCTGGACGCCGGCGTGGAGAGAGGCCACGCCGTCGAGCTGCTGGCCGTGGCCTCGCGGCTGGCGCAGATGGTGTCCGGGCAGGACCTGCCCCCGGTGGCCGCCAGCCCCGACGACCGCAGCTGGCTGCAGGGTATCGTGGCCTCGCTGGCGCGGCTGCGTTTCCTCGCCGGCGACCCCACGCTGTGGACGCGGCTGACGGCGCTGCGCTTCCAGTAGTCGCCGGCCCGCCGCCGCCCTGCGACCCGAACCGCATACCCCACCAGGACCCCCGATGAGCCCCGACGCCCCGAACAACGTCAACCGCATCCTGCGCCTGAAGGAGATCTCGGCGCAGGCGCAGATCATCAAAGACGCGGTCGCCGCGGTGCGCGCTCGCTGGCGCTGGAGGCCGACCTAAACCTAGTTGTCGGGTCCCGGATGATTGGCTGCTGCAAAATAGGCGTGCACTGCTCTTGGGAC
>CAZFVH010000238.1:0-4214 GCA_964522465.1 uncultured Rubrivivax sp.
GCAGGCGCTGCTTGAGGTGCTCGATGGTGCGGCGCACGCTGTCGGCGTGGCCGTGCGCGATGTCGATGGTGATGTAGTCGGCGCCCACGCCCTCGGCAGCCAGGCGGTCGATGACCTCGAAGTCGTGCGGCTTGACGCCGGACGACAGCGAGACGAACAAGCCCAGATCGCGCATGCGCCGAGCGAAG
Organism: uncultured Rubrivivax sp.; assembly: GCA_964522465.1. Taxonomy (GTDB): domain Bacteria; phylum Pseudomonadota; class Gammaproteobacteria; order Burkholderiales; family Burkholderiaceae_C; genus Rubrivivax. The sequence goes on from CAZFVH010000238.1 coordinate 189, forward strand.
GCCACGTTGTCCAGGTTGAAGCGATGCATCACGTAGAAGTGCCCGCTGCGCGCCAGGAACTGCGCGATCGGCTCGTCCAGCACCGTCTTCATGTTGGCGGGAACGACCGGCAGCGCAAACCGCCGTCCGCCGAATTCCACCGAGGCGTCGCATTCGCTGCGGCTGTCCACGCGGCATTTGCGCGGCAACAGCAGGATGTTGTCGTAGTCGAAGATTTCCATCGAAGTCCGCTCCAGCAAGGGGTGCGAGCGCTTGACCGGGAGCCGGTTTGCCGCGGCCTGTGCGGGCCGCACGGTGCCTCACCCGCGCAGGCCGCGACACCGAAAAGAAAACCGGGCACCTGAATTTGGGCCCGGTGTCTGATTCTACGCACCGGCCCCTGCCAGAATGGGATGGATGGATGCGCATGAGACGGCCCTCGACAGCCCGCAAACCCCGACCCCTCTGCCCCAGGGCTTGCTCCGGGGCCTGAACCCCGAACAGCTCGCCGCGGTCACGCTGCCCGCGCGTCCGGCCCTGATCCTCGCCGGTGCGGGATCGGGCAAGACGCGGGTGTTGACCACCCGCATCGCCTGGCTGGTGCAGACCGGCCAGATCTCACCGGGTGGGGTGATGGCGGTCACCTTCACCAACAAGGCCGCGCGGGAGATGCTCACGCGCCTGTCCACGATGCTGCCGGTGAACGTGCGTGGCATGTGGATCGGCACCTTCCATGGCCTGTGCAACCGCCTGCTGCGGGCGCACTGGAAGCTCGCCGGGCTGCCGCAGACCTTCCAGATCCTGGACGCGCAGGACACGCTGGCCGCCGTCAAGCGCGTGATCAAGGCGCTGCAGCTCGACGAGGAGCGCTACGTGCCCAAGCAGGTCTCGTGGTTCATCGCCGGCAGCAAGGAAGACGGTCTGCGTCCGAACGATGTCGAGGCCCGCGACGAGCACACGCGCCGCCTGGTGCAGGTCTATCAGGCCTACGAGGACCAGTGCCAACGCGAGGGCGTGGTCGATTTCGCCGAGCTGCTGCTGCGCAGCTACGAGCTGCTGCGCGACCACGAAGCGGTGCGCGAGCACTACCGCCGGCGCTTCCGCCACCTGCTGGTCGACGAGTTCCAGGACACCAACCGGCTGCAGTACCGCTGGCTGCAGATGCTCGCGCCGCCCGGCACCGACCAGGGCGTGTTCGCGGTCGGTGACGATGACCAGAGCATCTATGCCTTCCGCGGCGCGCGCGTGGGCAACATGGCCGACTTCGAGCGCGAGTACCGGGTCCCTCAGGTCATCCGGTTGGAGCGCAACTACCGCTCGGCAGGCCACATCCTGGATGCCGCCAACGAACTGATCTCGCACAACGAGCGCCGCCTGGGCAAGACGCTGCGCACCGACGCCGGCCCGGGCGAGCCGGTTCGGGTCCACGAGGCCACCAGCGACTACGCCGAGGCGCAATGGTTGCTGGAGGAGGCGCAGCAGCTGCACCGCGCGGGCATGCCCCGGCGCGAGATCGCCCTGCTGTACCGCAGCAATGCCCAGAGCCGGGTGCTGGAGAGCGCGCTGTTCAATGCCGGCGTGCCGTACCGCGTCTACGGGGGCCTGCGCTTCTTCGAACGTGCCGAGGTCAAGCATGCGCTGGCCTATCTGCGCCTGCTGGAGAACCCGAACGACGACACGAGTTACATGCGGGTCGTCAACTTCCCGGCTCGCGGGATCGGTGGACGCACGCTCGAGCAGTTGCAGGACGCCGCCCGCGTCAGCGGGCGCAGCCTGTGGCAGAGCGTGGGGGCCGTGGGCGGAAAGGGGGGCGCGAACCTGCAGGCCTTCAACGAGCGCATCGATTCGATGCGGGCGTGCACGGCCGGGCAGACGCTGCGGCAGACCCTGGAGCACATGCTCGACGCGAGCGGATTGCGCGACTTCTACCGCACCGACCGGGAGGGTCAGGACCGCCTGGAGAACCTGGAGGAGCTGGTCAACGCCGCGGAGGCCTTCGTCACCCAGGAGGGCTTCGGGCGCGAGGCTGCAGGGCAGGGCACTGGTGAGGGCGCTGCCTTCGCCGGCGCGCTCGACGCCGACAGCGGGGAGGTGATGTCGCCGCTGGCGGCCTTCCTGACCCACGCCGCGCTCGAGGCCGGTGACAACCAGGCGCAGGACGGCCAGGACGCGGTGCAGCTGATGACGGTGCACTCGGCCAAGGGCCTGGAGTTCGACGCGGTCTTCATCACCGGTCTGGAGGAGGGGCTGTTCCCGCACGAGAACGCTCTGTCCGACGCCGACGGGCTCGAAGAGGAGCGTCGCCTGATGTACGTGGCGATCACCCGCGCGCGTCAGCGCTTGTATCTCAGTCACAGCCAGACCCGCCTGCTGCACGGGCAGACGCGCTACAACGTGCGCAGCCGATTCCTCGACGAACTTCCCGACGGCGCCTTGAAATGGCTGACACCGAGACACGCCGGCTTTGGCTCGGGCTATGCCCCGCCTTACCCGTCCACCTGGGCCCGCGGCAGCGGCCCGGCGCCCACCGTCGGGGCCGGCCGAGCGCCGGCGTCAGCGTTGTCTCAGCCGCCCTCCCGCCCGGCGGCCGCCTCGGGCAGTGCCCTGCACGGTCTGCGCCCTGGTCAGGCGGTGTTCCACAACAAGTTCGGCGAAGGCGTCGTCGTCACGCTCGAAGGCCGCGGCGACGATGCGCGGGCGCAGGTCAACTTCGGCCGTCATGGCGTGAAGTGGCTGGCTCTGGCCATCGCCAAGCTCACGCCGGTCGATTGAACGGCGCACATCGGCTCACTCCTCGTCGTCACTGAACACGCTGGCTGCACCCTTCACGGCGCCGGTCACCGCACCGACACCGGTCGAGACCACGGCGCCTGCCGTGGCAGCAGCGGTACCGACCACGGCGCCCGTGACGATCAGCGCCGTGCAACCGCTCAGCCCGAGCCCGCAACAGAGGGCGACTGCCAACCGCAGCAAGACCCCACTCGCTCCGCGGCGGCGCTGTGCTCGGTGCGCCCCGGCCTTGTCATCCACCCCGGCGACCTCGAGTGCACTCATGGGGCCTGCCCGTGCCCATCGTCGGCCGGCGCCTCTTCACTGCGGGTGCCGAAACTGTCGACGAAGGTGAACCAGAGCGACACGTAGAAAACGGTGGAGAAGATCAGCACCGACGGCAGCAGCAGCACGGCGGCGACTTCGCGCATTGAAAGCGCGACGCTGAGCAGCGCTGTCAGCACGGAGAACCCAGCCACCAGAGCCAGCCAGGAGATACCGTAAACGAGGAAGGCGCCCTTGCTGCGCCAGACCGCCAGGGTGCTCGAGAACAGCGCCTGCGCCGGGCTCTGCCCGGTCCAGTACACCAGGGCTGGGGCATGCCAGAAGGGCACCGACAGGGCAGCGATCAATCCAAATCGGATCATCATGCCCCAGGTCAGCAGCGGGTCCTGCAGCAGGGTGTCGAGCTCAGGGTTACCGTCACCCTGGGCGAGCAGTTGTTGCAGCCGCTCGAAACGCCCGCCGTCGACCATGTCGCTGAGCAGCATCACCAGCAGGGTCGCGGCGCCGTAGGCGACACACAACACGAGCATGTGCTTGCGCCGCACGGCGGCACCCTTCATCGGCTGGATGAACTGACCGGGATGGATCGGTCCCGAGCGAAGTGCCGATGCGCTGGCGATCATGAAACCCAGGGACAGCAGCGGCAGCGCCGCCAGCATCACCAGCCCCCCCAGAAGGGGCACGATCGATACCAGCAGAGCTGCGAACAGGAAGCTCAGCAGCATCAGGCTGAAGGCCAGAGGATGTCGACCGAACAGCCGGAAAGCCTCACGGGTCCAGTGCAGGCCCCGGGAAGGGGGAACGTTCTTGAGGAGCAGCGACATGGTGCCGGATGACGCGTGGGAGGGATGCCGCCCTCGGAAGGTCGGGTGACGGACTACGACCGCCAGGGATTGTCGGTCCGGTCGCGCAGGATGCGCTCGAAGTGCGTCGGGTCCTTGGGTTGCAGCATCGCGGCAGCGCGAGGCAGGTGCCAGTCCCACAGACGCGACA
>CAZFVH010000239.1:0-4208 GCA_964522465.1 uncultured Rubrivivax sp.
AAGCCACGTAAAGCACCAAAGGTAAAGAACCCTGCTCCTGATAAACCATTTATGAGAGAAGCAGATAATATGAAAAGACTTAAGAGTCCTATGGCTCCTATGAAGCAAAAGCGACTATCAAAATAATGAAAGATATAATAGACATGAGATCTGGCCATATTTTGTACGGCTTTCAAGATTTTATTCAGCATTTAAAAGCTACAGAAAACTTAAGTGAGTTTGTTATTGTAGAAATAGGTTCTTACATAGGACAATCTACAACAATGTTTGCTAATGAAGCTAAACTAGTTATATCTGTAGATCCTTTTATGAATGACTATGATCCTAATGATGGTGCTTGTCATGCTGCAGACATTCCTACAGTAGTTTATCAAAAATTCTTAGAAAATATAGCACCTTATAATAACATTGTACACATTAAAAAAACTTCTGATGATGCTGTAGGTGATATCAAAGAAAAAGTTGATCTTGTTTATATAGATGGTATTCATACTTACGAACAAGTAAAAAAAGATATCCAAAACTATACTGGATTAATAAAACCAGGAGGGTACATCTGTGGACACGATTACTCAGACTATTGGATTGGAGTTAAGAATGCTGTAGATGAAGCTTTTGGTAAACCTGATTTAACATTCATAGATACTACTTGGTTAGTTAAGATTAAATAATTTGTTTTTCATTTTTGTGTTTTTAATGTAAGTAAAAAGGGACCTTTTAGGCCCCTTTTTCTTTTAAAAAACTTGCTGTAGATACGTTATTCCCATGTATATGCCAGATGATTTCTTCTGCGTTATTCACAACGGCATGCTTTAGTCCGTATGCTTTCCATATAATCCTCCAAGTCATATCATCAAAGCCAAACATATCTTTCTCTTCTAGATTAATGATAGCATCTAGTGCTTTCTTATTGAATGCGTAAGTCATAGGCATTCTGTACTCTACATCTGTATTACCTCCTAAGTCTTTAGCATTAGCTAGATATATCTCTGTACCGTTTAGTTGAAACTTAATTTCTGAGGATACAATATCTACATCTGGATTGTTTTCAAAGAATGTAACAATGTTCTGTACATAATCTGTTTTATAGATGTCATCATCGTCCATCTTAATGAATAAATCATAGTCTTCGTAATCATTTACAGCTTTGATAGCTGCCATGTTATTGAAGTGTGTATGACTATTCTCAGTTATAATGACATCATCTATAACAACATCATCTATCATTACAAGATTATTTAATGCATTATCTGACGTAATGTTTACAGAATGTCTAATGTCTTTATAACTCTGATTTTTTACACTAAGAACACATTGTCTTAGCATAAATGGACGATTATAAGAAGATGTAAAGACTAATACTTTCATACAAAATATCGTTCTTTATACTCTTGATTAATCTGTTCTGGGTTAGCAGTAATAAAATCGTAATAAGGTTTATAGAAACTGTATAGTTCATTATAGCTAATAGTTTCTATTGGACCTTTGGCATAATCACCAGATTGTTTCTTGTGATTATCAAAGTTATCAGGATTATTAATATCTCCTGATTGTTTATGTCCAGCTACTTCTTTAGGATCACTCCAGTTAAAACAATAAGATGGTAGATAGTTTGGATTGTTCTCATCTAATTGTTTTTCATCACGTAGCTTTGTATACCATGACAAACCTTCAAACCCTGTAAGGTCACTACGGAATCCAATCTCACGAATTCTGTCCATCTTTACAATGACAGAAGCTTCCATAGTGTTCTTTACAAGTTCTATTTTTCCAGGAGCAGCAAAGAAACTCTTCTCAGGCTTCCATGCATCTTTCCCAGATTCTTCTAATCCTTCTACAGCTTGCTGTATATGCCAAGGTAAATACACATCATCATCATCAGCTAACATGAAATAGTCTCCTGTTGCATGAGTGACAGCATCTCTACAGATTTGTCCTCTATTCTCATACGGCTTTCCTGTTTGATAATCTGTTGCATTATTTACAACAACTACATTAAGATCAGGAGTAGCTAACTCGAATGGATGTTCTACATCTGTATTGAATAACACTAATTCAACATTCTTATATGTTTGTGCATAGAACTGTGATAAGATTCTTCTTACACAATAAAATCTTCTGTATGACGTACATACGAAGCTTACTTTTTTCATATTATCTTTTTAATAAAACTTGAGAGTCAGTGAAATAAACTACTTCAAATCCATTACTTAATAAATAAGGAATAGTTAGTTGACCTTTTCCTGCCCACTGATCATTAAATACATCATCAATAAGAATAAAACACTGCTCGTTTAATTTATCCCAAGCAGCTTTTACTTCGTTTAAAGAATGATTATGACATGCACGAATGTTTTCTTCATCTCCACAATAGTCAAAGCTATCTAAGAATAATAAATCAATCTTCTTGTCAAATTCTTGTAAATAATGTACAGAATCATCTTGTGTATACATGACGTATTCACTTTCTGGTACAATCTTTTTTGATTGATTCAAGTGATTTTCATCAATATCTACAACATATACTTTAGAATTAGTCTTTTTAGCATAGTAGTCCCAGTTAAGAGTACTCCAACCATCACCAAATTTACTTTCTTCTGTTACATTGCGGATACACCCTGTCTCAACAATTGTAATTGGTTGAGAATAGGTGTTCTCAAGAATTTCTATAACTCTTGAGAACGATCCATTTCTTCCTGTTTCTGGCTTCATTACCAAACTAAGATTACATCGAATGGTGATACAAGTAACTTGTTCTCATCACCAATAGGAATTACAGGAGACTTACTTAATGATGCTGGATCTACTAAGATCTCGTCACCTGCTTTGATGTCTGTAACAAGATCACCTACAGCGTATACAGTTAGCTTGTTTAGCTTCTGCATCATCTCTTTCTCAAGAGCTTCTTTTGTGTTCTCGTCCACAATAAGTTTACCTTCTTCTTTCTTAGGAAGGTTTAGCAATAGTCTATTGCCGCGAAGTTGTTTAAAATCTGCCATTAGAATTCAATATTAGTTAGTTTTTTAAATCTTGCAATATCATCACCTTTCAAATGAATATCTGATTGGAAGATGTCACGCTTGCGTTGTACACCTATCACTTTACCTGTCTTAGGATTAAGTGTAGGAACTTCTTCAACACGCTCATGAATATCATCTAGTAGAATAACTAGCTCATCTTCAAATGCGATGCTACGAATTACTTTGTTTACATTGAAAGACTCAGTGTATTGCTTGTCTCCCTCTGTACGAGTGTAAAAGAATTGGTTTGTCATTGGTTTATTTTGTTTAATAGTTCACTACGTCTTTTGTTAATCTCGTCATACTTATAGATATCATTCTCTACATTAGTATGTTCATCCAAAGTTAATAAAATTATGTTAGATTCTTCGTATGCTAACTCTGGATATTTTTCTTTTGGCATTATGTGATGAAAGTATGTAGACATTGGCTCATCTCCTAAGAATACACCACTCACTTCTGAATAGTGCTTTCTCTTTTTCCAGATTTCCATAAAGAAAGAACGCATCTTGTTTATTCTCTCTCTATCTACAAAGGACTGAACCTTTGCTCTGATACCTAGTTGTCTAGAAGCAGGTAAGGGTTTACGCTTAATATGACTAAGACATAAACCCTTTGACCAAATCTTTCCATCACAGCCTTCTACGCTGCATGTTTTCATCCTTTAAATTTATCTAGTTCCCTATTTAAATACCAAATAGCTTTCTCTAAGTCCTGCTTCTTATTACCTTTCTTATCAGCTCTAAGAATATACTTAACAGCATTTCCTAATGAGAATCCTAAGCTATAGTCTTCTATGATGTCTATAACTTCCATCTTGTTTCCCTGGTAATGATCAGGGTGATTGACCATCTCTCTTTCTGTTATTTCTTTCATAACTTTTCTTGCTCCGTATGGATCATTTTCCTGTGCTTCCATGTCCTCCTGTTCCTCTTTCAGTTTCTGATAACTCATCCACTTCTGTATACTGAATCAATGGTACTGGCATGATTACTAACTGAGCAATACGATCACCTATAGTATAGCCTACAACTTCATTTTTATCAACCATCTTAAAAGTAATCGAAATCTCTCCTCTATAACCTGAATCAATTACACCAACTGAGTTAGCCATTGATAGAGTTGTATTACGTATAGAGGAACGTGGGAACACAAGTCCCACCATTCCTTCTGGTATCTCTACAGCAA
>CAZFVH010000240.1:0-4119 GCA_964522465.1 uncultured Rubrivivax sp.
ACCACCGGCGGTAACGCGTTGAAGTTCTATGCCTCGGTTCGTTTGGACATTCGCCGCACCGGCAGCATCAAGAAGGGCGAGGAAGTCATCGGCAGCGAGACCAAGGTAAAAGTCGTCAAGAACAAGGTCAGTCCCCCGTTCAAGACGGCGGAGTTCGACATCCTTTACGGCGAGGGCATCAGTCGGGAAGGCGAGATCATCGACATGGGTGTGCACGCCCGGGTACTCGACAAGGCCGGCGCCTGGTATGCCTATAACGGCGAGAAGATCGGCCAGGGCAAGGACAACGCGCGCGAGTTCCTGCGCGAGAACAAGGATCTGGCCCGCGAGATCGAGAACAAGGTCCGGGAGTCCCTGGGCATCCGTGCGCTACCCGGCGGCGGCCCCGAGGCAGCGGCCGCCTGAGGGGTTGGGCAGTCACCGGGCGCCGGTCTCGGCCTCGCCAGGGGGCGCCCTTCCGCCGTGCAAGGCCCGCGCAGGCTCGTCGAAGCATCCCTGTGGACCCGGAAATGGCGCTTCAGAGCGAACTGCGCGAACGCGCACTGCAATGGCTCGCCCAGCGGGAACACTCACGGCAGGAGTTGCGTGACAAGCTCCTGCGTTGGATCGCCGCACAGCAGACCGTCGCTGCGTTGAAGGGGCAGGCCGGGCGATCTAACGCGCGGGCGCTGCAAGTGCCACTCGGGTCGGGTGCGGTCACGAGCACCGAGCAGGTGCCTGCCGACGAGCTCCCGGCAGTCCAGGCTCTGGAGCGCGTGCTCGATACGCTGGCGCTGGCGGGGCACCTGTCCGAACACCGCTTCATCGAGAGCCGGGTCCAGGCGAGGGCATCACGTCACGGCAATCGACGCATCGAGCACGAACTGCGATGCCACGGACTCACAGCCCCGCCGGACACCCAGCAGGCGCTTGCGGCCACCGAGTACGCGCGTGCCCGGCAGGTCTGGCAGCGCAAGTTCGGCATCGCGGCAAGCACCGCCGCGGAGCAAGCCCGCCAGATCCGTTTCATGGCCGGACGCGGCTTCACGCCCGAGACCGTGCGCAGGGTCCTGGCCGACGGGAAGGAAGATCCCAGCGCCTCAGGCATCCTGTCACACGACCCCGCGGGGACCGACTGAGCGCCTGAGAGGCCCCCCAAGGGCCATGCGTTCGCCCGGCCCGCACCCCATCCGCGGGGGGCGCAAGAAGAGGTGGGGCGGCCCGGCATGTCCTTGCGGCCGAGGGACCGTCCCGCCGGGCGGGAGATGGCTGCGGGTTGCCTTGCGCGACGGACGAGCCGCCCACATCGGCGCCGCGCAAGCTGCGCATCGAGTCGTGGAATGCGGCAGTGCAGCATGCTACAGTCTTTACAGTCTCTCGCGTCGATCCTACGGTGCACGTCGGGCTCCTGCCGGAAGTCCCAGGCCACCCTCGAACCTCCTCCTGAGGCGACCGAGGCCAGGCCAGCGTAGCGGATGTGGACGCCGGGTCGGCTCCCCGCACGCGCCCATGCCCCTGCCTGCCCCACACCCTGAACGTCGGCTCAAGCACCGCCGCACCCTGGAGGTGGAGGTGCATGCGCGGCCTGATCACCTGTGGGAAGTGGAGGCGGTGCTGACCGATGTGAAGACCACAGACGCGCCGATGAGCGACGGGGTGCGCAAGGCCGGCACGCCCATCCATCAGTTGCGCCTGCGCCTGCTGGTCAACGCCAGCCTCGATGTCCTGCGAGCGGGCTCACGATCGGAATGGGTACCCTACCCTGCGCACTGCCCCGAGCACGGTGACGCCTACTCCGCCCTCGAGGGCTTGAACCTGGCACACGGCTTCCGCCGTGCCGCCTCCGAGCGGCTCGGGGGCGTGCGTGGCTGCACGCACCTGACCGAGCTCGCTCAGATCCTGCCCACGGCCGTCATCCAGGGCATGGTCGGCGAGACCATCGACCCTCGGGGCACGCATGGCACGACGCCGCCCTTCCAGCTCGACCGATGCCACGCGTTGCGCACGGACGGCGAAGCCGTCCGGCTGTACTACCCGCGCTGGCATCGTCAGCCCCGTGCCAAACTCGAGACAGAGAATGCAACGCCGGCGCCCGGGGTCGCCGGCGTCGACTGAGCGCCTGACAAGGACACCCTTCCAGGCGCAACACCTTCCCACACCCGGCTCGCGCAAGAGACCCAGTCCATGAAGATCCACGAATACCAAGGCAAGGAAGTGCTGCGACAGGCCGGCGTGCCCGTGCCACGCGGCATCCCGGCGTTCACGGTGCAGGAGGCCGTCGAAGCCGCGCAAAAACTCGGCGGCAGTGTCTGGGTCGTCAAGGCACAGATCCACGCCGGCGGACGGGGCAAGGGTGGCGGGGTCAAGCTCGCACGTTCCGTCGACGAGGTGCGTACGCTGGCCGGGCAGATCCTGGGCATGCAGCTCAAGACCCACCAGACGGGCCCCGAGGGCCAGAAGGTGCGCCGCCTGCTCATCGAGGAAGGCGCCGACATCCGCAAGGAGTACTACGTTGCCGCCCTCACCGACCGGGCCACGCAGAAGGTTGCGATCATGGCCAGCTCCGAAGGCGGGATGGACATCGAGGAAGTCGCACACCACAGCCCCGAGAAGATCATCAAGGTCTTCATCGATCCGCAGCAGGGCATGACGGATGGGCAAGCGCAGCAGTTGGCCGACGGCATCGGTGTACCCGACGCCAGCCAGGCGCAGGCCAAGGACGTCTTCCGCCGGCTCTACGACTGCTACATGGCCACCGACGCGAGCCTGGCCGAGATCAACCCACTGATCCTCGAGGGCAACGGACAGATCAAGGCGCTGGACGCGAAGTTCAACTTCGACACCAACGCCTTGTTCCGCCACCCGGAAATCGTCGCCTACCGCGACCTGGACGAGGAAGACGCGGCTGAGGTCGAGGCCAGCAAGTTCGACCTGTCCTACATCAGCCTGGACGGCAACATCGGCTGCCTGGTCAACGGCGCCGGTCTGGCCATGGCGACGATGGACACGATCAAGCTCTTCGGCGGCGAGCCGGCGAACTTCCTCGACGTCGGCGGCGGCGCCACCGCAGAGAAGGTCACCGAAGCCTTCAAGATCATGCTCGGCAACCCCAAGGTCGAGGGCATCCTGGTCAACATCTTCGGCGGCATCATGCGCTGCGACACCATCGCCGAGGGCGTGATCGCCGCGTGCAAGGCGGTGAACCTGACCGTACCGCTGGTGGTGCGCATGAAGGGCACGAACGAGGACATCGGCAAGAAGATGCTGGCCGAGTCGGGCCTGCCGATCATCAGCGCCGACACGATGGCCGAAGCCGCGACCCGCATCGTCGCCGCCGTGAACTGAACGTCCGAGGGAAACAGCACATGTCCATCCTGATCAACAAAGACACCCGGGTCATCACCCAGGGCATCACCGGCAAGACGGGCCAGTTCCACACCCGCATGTGCCGCGACTACGCGAACGGACGCAACTGCTTCGTCGCCGGCGTCAACCCCAAAAAGGCCGGCGAGGACTTCGAAGGCATCCCGATCTACGCCAGCGTGCAGGACGCGCGCGCGGCCACCGGCGCCACGGTCAGCGTGATCTACGTGCCGCCCGCCGGGGCCGCCGCAGCCATCTGGGAGGCCGTCGAGGCCGATCTGGATCTGGCCATCTGCATCACCGAGGGCATCCCCATCCGCGACATGCTCGAGGTGCGCAACCGCATGAAGGCCAAGGAAGCCGCTGGCGGCAAGCGCACGCTGCTGCTCGGGCCCAACTGCCCAGGCACGATCACCCCGGAGGAGATCAAGATCGGCATCATGCCCGGCCACATCCACCGCAAGGGCCGCATCGGCGTGGTCAGCCGCTCGGGCACGTTGACCTACGAGGCCGTGGCGCAGCTGACCGAGATCGGCCTGGGCCAGTCGAGTGCGGTCGGCATCGGCGGCGACCCGATCAACGGGTTGAAGCACATCGACGTGATGCAGATGTTCAACGACGACCCGGACACCGACGCCGTCATCATGATCGGCGAGATCGGCGGCCCCGACGAGGCCGAGGCCGCGCGCTGGTGCAAGGCGAACATGAAGAAGCCCGTGGTCGGCTTCATCGCCGGCGTCACCGCCCCTCCCGGCAAGCGCATGGGCCACGCCGGCG
>CAZFVH010000241.1:0-4081 GCA_964522465.1 uncultured Rubrivivax sp.
ACCTGCATCGCCACCTGCGCCTGCACCTGCGCCAGGCGACGGGCCTCCTGCTGGCGGATCAGTGGCAGCACCAGCAGGCGGGCCAGGTCCAGGTGCAGCCCGCGCTCGAGCTCGACTTCGTCGCCCCGTGTGACGCGGCCGAAGCTGAAGCCGGGGTTGGGCAGACGCCCGGCCTGCGCGACCTGGGCGTCGGTGAGGCCGAGCTCGGCGAAGGCCGCCTGCAGGCCGCGGTTGTTCAGCAGCGCCACCTGCACCGCCTCCTCCCGGCCCAGCGGCTGCGACAGCAGTTGCGCCACGCGCTCGTCGATGCGTTGCTGTGCCGCCGGCTCGCGCGCCCAGGCGAGCTCGACGCCCGCGCCCAGATGCGGCCCGGCGCTCTGGCGCATCGCGTCGAAGGTGCCGTCGGGGTCGGGCGAGGCGCAAGCGCCCAGCGCCAGCGCGACGAGGACGCCGGCCAGCCGTGCGGCGCGGGGCGCCATCTCCCGCGCCGGGATGTCACGCGGCGCGCCCAGTACCGGCCCGCGGGCGTGCGCGATCGTCGCCGTCATCGGTGCGGTATGCGCTTTGATCGGGTGTGTCATCGCCGCTCCTCAATGGTGGTGGCTGCCGTGCCCAGCCTTGGGCGGCTGGGCGGCGTCAGGGCCTGTCGGCGCGGAGGGTGCGTTCGCTGCGGGCGATGCCCCAGCGGGTGCACCCGCTGGGGCCTGGCCCGCAGCGCCGGGCTCGGCATCAGGCGTCTGGGCCTGGCGCAGATAGGTGCGCCAGCCGCCGATGCGGGCCACATCGTCATTGGCCTGGCGCCACGACAGCGGCGGGCTGTCGTCCCAGCCGCGGTAGCTGCCCAGGCTGGATGTGAACGTGTAGGCGGGCACCGGCGCGTTCGGGTCCAGCGGGTCGGGTCGGTCCGGGGGGCCGCCTGACGTCTGCGCGCCGGCTGCTGCTGCCGCAGCGAGCAGCCCGCCTGCGCAGGCGGCGGTCAGGAAAGTTCTCGGGATCCGTGCCATAGCAGGCACCTCCTGTGGGATTCGGTTCGTCACGGGCCCTGAGGGGCTCGAGCGGTGGATCGCGGAAGACACGTCGATCGGCGGTGTGCCTGACGCCAGTGGGCCTGCGGCTCGGTGTGGTTGGACGGACGCCGCAGGGTGTTCGGCAGACCGCCCCTGGACCGCAGCGTCCGAGGGTTCGGGCGGAGCCCAACGTCGAGCGCTACGGTCTGCCTGGGTCTCCGGGATCGGTACGTCAGGCTCGAGCGCCGTACTCGTGGACGCCATGGCCACCCGCGCGCAGGCCGCGGCCCGCCGTCGCGTCAGGCGATGTGCAGTCGGGGAGGTCGCTCGAGCCGGTCGGCCGCGGGTGCCGGGAGCCGGTCCCTGTCGGCCTGCGCGTGGGCGCTGGTGCCGGTGGCATGAGGGTGCCATTCCCGGCTGAAGGTCAAGGCCTGCATCATGCAGCAGGCCGCACAGGCGCTGCAGGCGTGTCCGACCCGCTGGGCATCGTCCGCCGAGGCGGACAGGTCTGTCGGGCCAGGGGGATGTTTCGTGACGAACGGGTCGGCCTGGTGAGGGCCCGACGCATCGGCCGCATGCCGGTGCGCATCAGGATCCTGATGGGATCCATGCGTCGGATGTGCCTGATGTGGCTGATGCGTCGTATGCGTCGTATGCGTCGTATGCGCCTGAAACGCCTGAGCGACCTCAAGTGTCTGATGGGTCCGATGCGCCTGGTGCGCTTGGTGCCTCTGGAGTCCTTGATGCCCCTGGTGCACCACGGCCGCCGCGATGTCCCGTGGTGTCGTCCCCGCTGCGGCATGAAGCCCGTGCATCTGGCCGCAGGCCGCGCGCAGCGGGGCGGCCATCGCCTGCAACGGCAAGGCGATCGCGAGGACCCAGGTCAGCAATGAACGCAGCACAAACGTCACGATTTGAGTCTAGCCGACCGCAACCACAGGCGCCGCGCGCCGCCCGCTTCACCCTGGCAGCAGTTGTCCAATGTTGAGCAGCGTCAGCACTCCCAGCACGGCGAAGAGCGCGGCCGCAATCCCGTGGACCAGGCGCATCGACACCTTCTGCGCGATCTTCTCGCCCAGGAAGACCGCCGGCACATTGGCCAGCATCATGCCCAGCGTCGTGCCCAGCACCACCTGGACCACATCGGTGTAGCGTGCAGCCAGCGCGACGGTGGCGATCTGCGTCTTGTCGCCCATCTCCGCCAGGAAGAAGGCGACGACCGTGGTGCCGAAGACGCCGAAGCGCGTCGGGCGGCGCGCCTCGTCGGCGTCGATCTTGTCGGGCACCAGCATCCACACGGCCATCGCCAGGAAGGACAGGCCGATGACCCAGCGCAGCACCTGCGGCCCGAGCATCGCGGCCACCCAGCCCCCGACCGCGCCGGCGGCGGCATGGTTGGCCAGCGTGGCCACGAGGATGCCCGCGACGATGGGCCAGGGGCGGCGGAAGGTGGCGGCCAGCACGATGGCCAGCAACTGCGTCTTGTCGCCGATCTCGCCGAGGGCGACAACGCCGGTAGAGATGAGGAAGGCTTCCAATGCGAACTCCCACGGGCCGGTCGACCGACGATGACCACGGCGCAACCCCGGCCCGACCCGGAGGCGACATGGTCAAAGGTCTTGCCAGGCTGCGGAACTGCCCGCACCACGGCCGTGACGGCCAAGTGTGTTGACGCGGGCCCCTGCGCGCGGCAGGGCGGCTACTCCCCGATGACGACCGAAAGTATAGGAGGTGGTCGACACATGGCCGCAAACCGTCCGTGCCGCTTGCGACTCACGCCACGAACAGCGCCCCGCACAGCGCCAGCCCCGTGACATAAGTGCCGAGCGCGCCGATGAAGCGCACCGGGTTGGGCCGGTCCATGCGTGTGAACGCGACGAGGCCGATGACCAGCAGCACACGGCAGGCCGTGGCTGCGACGATCAGGCCGAGGACCCAGGGCGCGGGCTGCTGCGAGCCGTGCCACAGGAACAGCGCCGCCAGCACGCCGGCGTACTCGCAGGTGTTGGTGTGGGCGCGAACGGCCCGGTTCAGCAGCGCGTTGGGCTGGGTCGCGGGACCGATGATGACGCCGTCACGGAATCGCATCAGCGAGACCGCCAGGCCCCCCCCGAAGACAAGCAGGCCGAGCAGGGCGGTGCAGGCGAGGGCGGTGGGGTTCATGGTGGCGGCGTGCTGGGGGTCAAGGACAGATGCAGCTTGCCACAGCCACTGCCGCAGGGAAAGGGGGTCGTCTGGCCCGTTTCGGCGCATGGCTGCCAAGGCGCGCCGGGTTTGGGTGCGCACGGGCTTCCCATGGGGCACGCTCGATCACTCCACCATGCCCAGCGGCGCCGAAGGCATTGCTCCCACGGCGTCTTGCGCAAGATGCCCAGCGCGGCAGCCGCCGGGCCGATACGGCTACGCGCCAAACCCGCAAGGGCGTTGAGCGTCTGTTGCAGGAAGCGTGAAGAATCCGGGCAGTGGACGAGCGTCCAAGCGGGGGGTTCCCGGAACTCACGTCGGCCACGCCGCTCCATCACCGGCCCCTCGATGCCGGCCGCAAGACTCGCCCGGCACCCCCCGTTCACCCTGCGAAGGAGCTTCACCTTGAACCCCTGCCTGCCCTTGCTCACACGCCGTCGTCTGTTCGCGCTGCTGGGGTCGGGGGCCGCGTTGTCGGCCCTGCCCGCCGGGGCGCAAGCCCCCGGCGCCGACTGGGCGGCGGTCGAGGCTGCCGCCCGCGGGCAGACCGTGCATTTCAACGCCTGGGCCGGCAGCGAGCAGATCAACGCCTACATCCAGTGGTTGGCCGGTGAACTTCAGCAGCGCCACGGCGTGAAGCTGCGCCACGTCAAGATCAGCGACGCGGCGGATGTGGTCAAGCGTGTCCGCGCCGAGAAGGCCGCGGGGCGCGGGGCGGCCGAAGGCACGGTGGACCTGATCTGGATCAACGGCGAGAACTTCGCGGCCATGAAGCGCGAGGGCCTGCTGGGCCCGTCCTTCGCGCCATCGCTGCCGAACTTCCGCTACGTGGACACCGTGGGCAAGCCCACGACGCTGGAGGACTTCTCGGTGCCCACCGACGGGCTGGA
>CAZFVH010000242.1:0-3142 GCA_964522465.1 uncultured Rubrivivax sp.
AATCACACCCTCACCTGTTTCAGAAAAGGGTGGTCAATCATCCGGGACCCGACACGTAAGGTCCTGCCGGCTGCTGCAGCCAAGAAGTAGGCGCCCGAAAAGTGGCGTCCAACCCCTCGCTCGAACTTCCGCTTCGCGCGAGCCTCTGCTTCCATCGTCAGCTCCTTGGCGGTGAAGGGTGGGGATCACTCGATGTCCACCCCCAGCGGGTCAAGTTTCAGTTGGGGCCAGCAGCCCTGGTTCTGCAACGAGGTCGCGCCGCTGGTCGACTGCCTGATCGGCACCGAGCGGCGCACCCAGGTGGGCTGTCGGGCGCCCCCGTGGACCCCAAGCCCCCAGAGCGTGCCGTAGCCGCATCGTCCGTTCGCCATCCCACCCACTTGCTTTAGTCCTAAAGCATTTGCGGCGAGAATCCGGCGCATCCCCGAGGAGAGTGTCCCCATGCGCATCGTCTGCATCGGCGGTGGCCCCGCCGGCCTGTACTTCGCGTTGCTGATGAAGCAGCTCGACCCCAGCCACCACATCACGGTGGTGGAGCGCAACCGGCCCTACGACACCTTCGGCTGGGGCGTGGTGTTCTCCGACGCCACGCTGGACGGGATGCGGCGCTGGGATGGGCCTACCGCGGACGCGATCGAGGTGGCCTTCAACCACTGGGACGACATCGAGCTGCACTTCAAGGGGCATGTCATCCGCTCGGGCGGGCACGGCTTCGTGGGGATCGGGCGCAAGAAGCTGCTGAACATCCTGCAGGCGCGCTGCGAGGCGCTGGGGGTGGAGCTGCTGTTCGAGACCGAGGTCGATTCGGACGCCGACTATCCGGACGCGGACCTCGTCATCGCCAGCGACGGCGTCAACTCCAGGATCCGTCAGAAGTACGCCGAGGTCTTCCAGCCCGACATCGTCACGCGGCCCAACCGCTTCATCTGGCTGGGCACGACGCAGCTCTACGACGCCTTCAACTTCCACTTCGAGAAGACCGAGCACGGCTGGTTCCAGAGCCACGTCTACAAGTTCGATGACCAGACGACGACCTATATCGTCGAGACGCCCGAGCACGTGTGGAAGGCGCACGGGCTGGACCAGGCGAACACCGAGCAGTCGATCGCCTTCTGCGAGAAGCTGTTCGCCAAGTACCTCGGCGGCCACCCGCTGCTGAGCAACGCGCGCCACCTGCGCGGCTCGGCGTGGCTGAACTTCCAGCGCGTGCGCTGCCGGCGCTGGCACCACTTCAACGGCCGCAGCCACGTGGTGCTGATGGGGGATGCGGTGCACACGGCGCACTTCGCCATCGGCTCGGGCACCAAGCTGGCGCTGGAAGATGCGATCGGCCTGACGCGCCTGTTCAAGGAGGCGAAGGCCGCCGGCGGCGGCGGCGCGGCCGACATCCCGGCCGTGCTGGAGCGCTACCAGGCCGAGCGCGAGGTGGACGTGCTGCGGCTGCAGAACGCGGCCTGGAACGCGATGGAGTGGTTCGAGGTGGTGGGCACGCGCTACTGCGACCAGCTCGAGCCCGAGCAGTTCATGTACTCGATGCTCACGCGCAGCCAGCGCATCAGCCACGAGAACCTGCGCCTGCGCGACGCGCGCTGGCTCGAGGGCTACGAGCGCTGGTACGCGCGCCGCGCGGCGGCGCAGGCGGGTGTGCCGGCCCCCGCGGCCGCGGCCGCCGACGCCCCAGCCGTGCTGAAGCCGCCGAGCCCGATGTTCACGCCCTTCAGGCTGCGCGGCATGACGGTGCCCAACCGGGTGGTGGTCTCGCCGATGGCGATGTACTCGGCCGCCGACGGCCTGCCGGGTGACTTCCACCTCGTGCACTTCGGCGCGCGCGCGCTCGGCGGCGCCGGGCTGCTGTACACCGAGATGACCTGCCCCAGCCCGGACGCGCGCATCACCCCGGGCTGCGCGGGCCTGTGGAACGACGCGCAGCGCGACGCCTGGAAGCGCATCGTCGACTTCGTGCACGCGAACTCGGGCGCGAAGATGGGCCTCCAGCTGGGCCACGCCGGGCGCAAGGGCAGCACCCAGCTCGGGTGGCAGCGCATGGACGAGCCGCTGGAGGCCGGCAACTGGCCGCTGCTGTCGGCCTCGGCCCTGCCCTACCTGCCGCAGAGCCAGGTGCCGCGGGCCATGACGCGCGAGGACATGGACCGCGTGCGCGACGATTTCGTCGCCGCCACGCGCCGGGCGGCCGAGGCCGGCTTCGACATCCTCGAGCTGCACTGCGCGCACGGCTACCTGTTGTCGAGCTTCCTGTCGCCGCTGACGAACCGGCGTGACGATGCATACGGCGGCAGCGTCGAGAACCGCGCCCGCTACCCGCTGGAGGTCTTCGCCGCCGTGCGCGCCGCCTGGCCGCAGGACCGGCCGATCTCGGTGCGCCTGTCCTGCCACGACTGGTTCCCGGGCGGCAACACGGCCGACGACGCGGTGGCGATCGCGCGCCTGTTCAAGCAGGCCGGGGCCGACATCATCGACTGCTCCTCGGGCCAGGTGGTGGCCGAGCAGAAGCCGGTGTACGGCCGCATGTACCAGACGCCGTTCGCCGACCGCATCCGCAACGAGGTGGGCATCCCCACCGTGGCGGTGGGCGCGATCTTCGAGGCCGACCACGTCAACATGGTCATCGCCGCCGGCCGCGCCGACCTGTGCGCCGTGGCCCGCCCGCACCTGGCCGACCCGGCCTGGACGCTGCACGAGGCGGCGAAGATCGGCCATGCCGACATCGCCTGGCCGCTGCCTTATCTTTCGGGCCGCAGCCAGTTCGAGGCCAACCTGAAGCGCGCGGCTGCGGGCACCGCAGGGCCGGCCTGAACACGCGCGAGCACCTCCCATCCGCCCCCCCCCCGCACCGGCAGGCTGCTGCCCGGCCTGCCCCTTCAAGGACCCGACGCCATGCACGACGACAAGAAACCCTTCAAGGACTACGCGGCCCGCCACTTCCGCTGGGAGTGCAGCGAGGACGGCCGGGTGGCGACGATCACGCTGAACCGGCCCGAGAAGAAGAACCCGCTGACCTTCGACAGCTACGCCGAGCTGCGCGACCTGTTCCGCGACCTCGTCCACGACGACGCGATCAAGGCGGTGGCAATCACCGGGGCCGGCGGCAATTTCTGCTCTGGCGGCGACGTTCACGAGATCA
>CAZFVH010000242.1:3152-4015 GCA_964522465.1 uncultured Rubrivivax sp.
CCGGCGACTGGCTGCACGCGCCGCTGGAGCCCGACGTGCGCGCGGTGGTGGTGGCGGGTGAGGGCGGCAATTTCTGCTCGGGCGGGGACGTGTTCGAGATCATCGAGCCGCTGACGAAGATGGCCATGCCCGAGCTGCTGCGCTTCACGCGCATGACGGGTGATCTGGTCAAGGCGATGAAGCGCGCGCCGCAGCCCATCGTGGCGGCGATCGACGGGGTGTGCGCGGGGGCGGGGGCGATGATCGCGCTGGCGGCCGACATGCGCCTGGGCACGCCCTCGGCGCGGACGGCCTATCTGTTCACGCGTGTGGGGCTGGCCGGGGCCGACATGGGCGCCTGCGGGCTGCTGCCGCGGGTCATCGGCCAGGGGCGGGCGACCGAGCTGCTGATGACGGGGCGCGCGATGTCGGCGGAGGAGGGCGCGGCCTGGGGCTTCTTCAATGCGCTGCACCCGCGCGAGGAGGTCCTGGCCAAGGCCCAGGCGCTGGCGCGTTCGCTGGCCGACGGACCGTGGTTCGCGCACACGGTGACGAAGACGATGCTGAACCAGGAATGGGCCATGGGCATCGAGGAGATGATCGAGTCCGAGGCCCAGGCCCAGGCCATCTGCATGATGACCCAGGACTTCAAGCGCGCCTTCGACGCTTTTGCTGCCAAGCAGACGCCGCGGTTCGAGGGGGATTGAGGCCTCCCCTTCTTTTTGGCGATGTGGTGCGTGTTGCGTTGCGTCTCGCTCTGAAGTTTCGCGTGAGCAGGGGGCGGGGTGCTGTGTTCCGCTCATGTCTCGCGTGAGCGGGGAGGCTGGGTGCCATGCTCCGCTCATGTCCTCCGCCATCGACCTGCGGTCGATGGCTCCCCCTTT
>CAZFVH010000243.1:0-3996 GCA_964522465.1 uncultured Rubrivivax sp.
CTTGGCCTCGGCGTCCCACTCCTCCTTCTTCATCAGGATGGGCAGCGAGATGTGGTCGGAGTACTTGGAGACGATGGACTTGAGCTTCCAGGTGGAGAGGAACTCGGCCTCGTCGTCGCGCAGGTGCAGGATGACGTCGGTGCCGCGCCCGGGCTTGTCGATGGCCTCGACCTCGAAGTCGCCGGTGCCGGCGCTGCTCCAGCGCACGCCCTGGTCGGCAGGCAGACCGGCGCGCCGGGTCTCGACCGTCATGCGGTCGGCGACGATGAAGCCCGAGTAGAAGCCCACGCCGAACTGGCCGATCAGGTTGGCGTCCTTCTTCTGGTCGCCCGACAGGCGCGACATGAACTCGCGCGTGCCGCTCTTGGCGATGGTGCCCAGGTGGGCCACGGCCTCGTCGGCGCTCATGCCGATGCCGTTGTCGCGGATGGTCAGCGTCTTGGCGTCGGCGTCGAAGAAGATGCGGATGTCCAGGTTGGGCTGGTCCTCGTACAGCGCCGCGTTGTCCAGCGCCTCGAAGCGCAGCTTGTCGCAGGCATCCGACGCGTTGGAGACCAGCTCGCGCAGGAAGATCTCCTTGTTGGAGTACAGCGAGTGGGTGACGAGGTGCAGGATCTGCTGCACCTCGGCCTGGAAGGCGTGGGTCTTCTTGTCCATGTCGTGTCGATGAGTCGAGTAGGGAAGTCGAGCCCCGGCCGGCCGGGGCGCCGCCGCCGGGTCATCGTTGGCGAATCACCGAAAGCGGGCTGCGCAGCGGCAGATGAGGCCCCGTGGCGGGGGTTTCAAGAGGACGGCGTGGCCAGCGCGGTCTCGCGCGCCACGTCGGCGGCGAAATCGGCCTGCGCCAGGCCCGAAACACCGTCTGCCGCGCCCAGCCCACGGTAGTGGCGCCGGAAGTCCTCGACGATGCGCTGCAGCGGCATGTCGTCGAAGCTGCCGTGGTCGTGCACGTACTCCATGTGGCGCTGGCCCGACTTGTCGAAGGGGTGGTACAGCGAGTCCGCGACGCCGTCGAAATCCAGCGGCAGCAGGCCGAAGCGGTCGCACAGTTCGATGTTGAAGGCTGGCGTGGACTTGACCCAGCGGCCGTCGATCCACATCTCGACGTAGCCGTGCCAGACGAACAGGTCGGTGCCCATGGTGCGGCGCAGGCGCTCGGTGCTGAGGTGGTTGCGCACATCGGCATAGCCCAGCCGCGCGGGAATGCCGGCCGCGCGCGCCGCCGCCCCCAGCAAGGCCGCCTTGGGCACGCACCAGCCCACGCCGATCGTCAGCACATGGCTGGCGCGCATGCCCGCCGGCGACAGGTCGATGCGGTAGGGGTCGTAGCGGAAGCCGTCGCGCACCGCGTAGTACAACGCCACCGCGCGCTCGCGCTCGGTCGCCCCCACCGCGTGGCGCTGCGCGAAAGCGACCACGGCCGGATGGTCACTGTCAATCTGGGCGGTCGGGGCCAGGGTGGCAGCAGTTGGGGTGTCGGAGGTGGGAACCATCTGCGGATTGTCGGCGAGGGCGCCCTTCCATGCGCCCTTCGGAGCATGGTGTCCACAGCAGGAGCAGCCGTTAGGGCTGAGCCTGTGGAAGCCCCGCAGAGACGCCGTTCGGGCTGAGCTCGTCGAAGCCCTTCACGTGCACTTCGACAAGCTCAGTGCGAACGGAGATGTGGGCGAGCGATACAACCGTTCGGGCTGAGCCTGTCGAAGCCCTGCGGACCGGCAACGCGCGTTCAGCCCCCCAGCAAGCCGAAGTCTCCGCGCCCACTGGCCGCCGTCAGCATGCCCAGCACGCGCGCCGGCTCGGGGCCGACCTGGTCCCAGCCGAAGCGCCAGGTCCAGTTGGGCGCACCCATGGTGCCGGGGGTGTTCATGCGGTGCTCGGTGGCCAGGCCGAGCACGTCCTGGAAGGGGAAGACCGCCGTGTGCGCCACCGAGTTCAGCGCCGCGCGGATCATCGCCCAGTGCACGTCGCGCGCCTCGCAGGCCAGATAGGTGCCGGCGAAGTGGCGCTCGCGCGCGTCGGCCGCGTCCCACCAGCCGCGGGTGGTGTCGTTGTCGTGGGTGCCGGTGTAGACGACGCAGCCGGGCTCGTGCATGTGCGGCAGATACTCATGGCGGCCGTCGCCGCCGAAGGCGAAGTGCAGCACCTTCATCCCCGGGAAGCCGCAGGTCTCGCGCAGCGCGTGGACGTCGGGCGTGATGTGGCCCAGGTCCTCGGCGACGATGGGCAGCGGCCCGAGTTCACGCGCCAGCGCGTCGAACAAGGCCTGCCCCGGCCCGGCCACCCACCGGCCCTCGAGCGCGTCGGGTCGGTCGGCCGGGATCTCCCAGTAGGCCGCGAAACCGCGGAAGTGGTCGATGCGGAACAGGTCGGTCTGGTGCAGCATGCGGCGCACGCGTGCCGTCCACCAGGCATAGCCCGCGTGCGCCATGCGGTCCCAGCGGTACAGCGGGTTGCCCCAGCGCTGCCCGAGCGGCCCGAGGTCGTCGGGCGGCGCGCCGGCCACGACCGTGGGCTGGTGCTCGCGGTCCAGCAGGTACAGATCGGGCCGCGCCCAGACGTCGGCACTGTGGTGGGCGACGAAGATGGGCAGGTCGCCCATGATCGACACCCCGCGGTCGTTGGCGTAGCGCCGCAGCGTCGAGCACTGGACGTCGAAGCACCACTGCACGAACTGCCAGAACCGGATCTCGCCCGCCTGCGCGCGCCGGGCCGCCTGCAGCGCCGCGCGCCGACGCGCCGCCAGCGCGGGGTCCCACAACCACCAGGCGCGGCCGCCGTGCGCCATCTCCAGCGCCATGAACAGCGCGTAGTCGTCCAGCCAACCGGCCTCGCGCGCGCACCAGCGCTCGAAGGCCTCACGGTCGTCGAGCGTGGCGTGCGCCGCAAAACCCTGGGCCGCACGCCGCAGGCAGGCCATGCGCCAGGGCGCGATGCGGGCGAAGTCCACGCGTCGCGCGTCGAAGCCTTGCTCGCAGGCCGCGTGCAGCACCTCCCAGGGCAGCCAGCCGCGCTGGGCCAGCGGCTCCAGCGCCACCATCAGCGGGCTGCCAGCGAAGGCGCTGACGCTCTGGTAGGGGGAGTCGCCGGGTCCGACCGGCGTCGTCGGCAGCCACTGCCACAGCCGCTGCCCGCAGGACTGCAACCAGTCGACGAAGTGGAAGGCCTCGGGCCCGAAGTCGCCGATGCCGTGCGGGCCGGGCAGCGAGGTCGGGTGCAGCAGCACGCCGCTGGCGCGGTCTTGCAGGATCCGGGTCATGGCGTCATCGACGGGTTCGCGCTCACGGGCGCGGCCGCAGGGACTGCTGGCCTTGCCGTATCCGGTGCAGGCGGAACACGTGGGTTCGCCGGCGCGCCTGACACGCCCAGTGCAGGCGGGTCGGTCCGCGCCTGTGCCTGTGCCACGGCGTCCGCACCCGATGCCGACGCGCGGGCGTCGACGGCATCGACGCCCGCCATGCGCCGCCCCAGCACGACCACCGCGCACGGCGGCAGCCACAGCAGCGCTTCGACCGCGGTGGACGCCGCCGCGTCGAGTTGGCCGCTGGCGTCCAGCAGCAGGCGCCAGGCGCCGGCGGGCAGGACGAAAGGCGCGGGCTGCGGCAGCGGGTTGAAGCCGATCCACAGGTGGCGCTCGTCGCTGCCGCCGGGGTGGGCCGGCTGCGCATCGATGCAGCAGGCCAGCGTGTGGCTCGACGCGTCGTGCCAGTCGTCGACCCGCATGGGCGCGCCGTCGGGGCGGAACCACGCCAGCGTACGCTCGGCCGGCCGGCCCGGCGGCGGGTGGAACCAGCGGTCGTGGCGCAGCGCGGGCTCGCGGCGGCGCAGGTCCAGCACGGCCGCAACCAGGTCGCTCAGGCCGGCGTCGGCCGCGGCCCAGTCGATCCAGCCGGTGGGGTTGTCCTGACAGTAGGCGTTGTTGTTGCCGCCCTGGGTGCGGCCGATCTCGTCGCCCGCGCACAGCATGGGCGTGCCCTGCGCCAGCAGCAGCGTGGCGAG
>CAZFVH010000244.1:0-3958 GCA_964522465.1 uncultured Rubrivivax sp.
CCGGCGGGGGCGCCCCATTTTTTTATCTCCCCGGGGGGGGGGGGGGGGGGGGCGCAGCCCAGCCCTGGGGGCACTGCTCAGCGCTTGCCGCCGAACAGCCGGGCCGCAGCCGCCAGCATGCCGCCGCGCGGGCTGGCGGCAGGGGTGGCCGCCGCGCTGGCGGACGCGCTCACCGAGGCGCTGCGAGGCGCCTGGGCGGCCGGTGCGGCAGCCGCGGCGGGCCGGCCCGAGCTCTGGGTGCTGGGCGCTGGCCTGCCGCCCGCCGCGTGGCTGTAGCTGCTGCCTGCGGGTGACCCTGACCGGGCCGCCGGAGCGCCGCGGCCGCCGCCGCCCGCGCCTGCCCCCGCACCGCCGCGGTGTGGCGCGCCCGAGCCCGGACGCTGACCCGGACCCGACCTCGACGAACCGCCCGCAGGCCCGCCCGCCGAAGCGCGACCGCCCCCGCCCTGGCCCCTGCCGGCATGGCCTGCATGGCCACCTCCGCCGCCACGCCGCGTGCCGCCCACGCCGATGGTCATGCGACCGAGCACGATGGGTTCAGCCTTCTCGCCCGGTGGGGGCTCGAAGCCGGGGAGGGTCTCGCGCGGGATGCTGCGCTTGATCAGCTTCTCGATGTCGCGCAGGAAGATCTCCTCGTCCAGGCACACCAGCGAGACGGCCTCGCCGGTGGCGCCGGCGCGGCCCGTGCGGCCGATGCGGTGCACGTAGTCCTCGGGCACGTTGGGCAGCTCGAAGTTGACGACGTGCGGCAGCTGGTCGATGTCGATGCCGCGCGCGGCGATGTCGGTGGCCACCAGCACCTGCAGGTCACCGCTCTTGAAGTCCGCCAGCGCCTTGGTGCGCGCGCCCTGGCTCTTGTTGCCGTGGATGGCCATCGCGCTGATGCCCTGGTCGTTCAGGTACTCTGCCAGGCGGTTGGCGCCGTGCTTCATGCGCGTGAACACCAGCACCTGGTGCCAGTCGCCCTGCTTGATCAGGTGGGCCAGCAAGTCTTTCTTTCGCTCACGCCCGACGGGGTGGACCTTCTGCGCGATGGTCTCGGCCGTGGCGTTGCGACGCGCCACCTCGATCAGCGCGGGCTGGTTGAGCAGCCGGTCGGCCAGGGCCTTGATCTCGTCGCTGAAAGTGGCCGAGAACAGAAGGCTCTGCTTCTGTACGGGCAGCACCGCCAGCACCTTCTTGATGTCGTGGATGAAGCCCATGTCGAGCATGCGGTCGGCTTCGTCGAGGACGAAGATCTCCACATGCTTCAGGTCCAGCGTGCCCTGCTGTTGGTGGTCCAGCAGGCGCCCGGGCGTGGCCACCAGGATGTCGACGCCGCGCTTCAGGCGGTCGACCTGGGGCTGCATGCCCACACCGCCGAACATGACCATGCTGGTCAGGGGCAGGTACTTGCCATAGGTGCGCACGCTCTCCTCGACCTGCGCGGCGAGTTCGCGTGTGGGCGTGAGGATCAGCGCGCGGATGGCGATGCGGCCGCGCGCATCGCGCTTGGAGCCCTGCGCCGCCAGGCGGTGCAGCATCGGCAGCGTGAAGCCGGCCGTCTTGCCGGTGCCGGTCTGCGCGCCGGCCATCAGGTCGCCGCCCTTGAGCACGGCGGGGATGGCCTGCTGCTGGATCGGGGTGGGGGTGTCGTAGCCCTGTTCGCGCACGGCGCGCAGGAGCGGCTCGGCCAAGCCGAGGTCGGTGAAATGCATGGGGTCGATAGGCCCTGGTGTCAGGGCGTGGTTCGCTGCCCGCTGTCGGCGCCGGGGCGTGGGACACGCATCAGGCCGCACCAGTCCGAAGGCGCGAGGGTCAGGGGAGGGCGCCGGGGTGGCGCTGTCCGGGCGACTGGAAGTCCGAACGAGTTGCAGTGTAGCCCAGGGTGATCGGAAGCGTTCGGAAGTGTTCGAGCAGGCGCGCGAGCCGCGCCGTCGGCATCGGCATCCCGCTGTCAGCGGCCGAAACCTGCGCTGGCGCAGGCGCGCACGGGCCGTCAGGGCCCGGGGGTCTTCCGCATCGACACCCGCATCCACAGCCAGGCCGCCAGCGCGAAGGGCGCGCCGACCCAGGGCAGGCGGTCGGGCGTCATCGACACCAGCGCCAGGCCGCCGAGCGCGCCGCCGGCGGCCGTGCCGAGGTAGATCATCGAGCTGTTCAGCGACAGCGCCAGCGCGGTCTGGGGTCCGGCGATCAACGCCAGGCGCGTTTGCTGCGCTGCCATCATGCTGAAGCCGGTGGTCCCCCAAGCCATCATCACCACCATCATCAAGCCCAGATGGCCGGCGGTCAGCGGCAGCAGCGCCATGCAGATCGCCAGCCCGGCCAGCCCGAAGCTCAGCGTCAGGCGGGGGCCGTGGCGGTCGGTCAGGCGCCCACCCAGCACCGTGCCCGCCACCCCGGCCACGCCGAAGGCCGAGATCGCCAGCGACAGCGTCTGCCGGTCCATCGGCACCAGCGCCTGCAGCACCGGGCCGATGTAAGCGAAGACGGCGAAGATCGCGATGAAGTAGGTGCCCGTCAACGACAACACGGCCCGCGTGGCGCGCTGACGCAGCAGCCCGGCAAAGCCTGCCAGCGCCGGCCCGCCCGCCCCCCGGCGCCCGGCGGGCACCGCCACCCACAGCGCCAGTGCCGACACCGCGGTCAGCGCCGCAGCGGCCCAGGTCGGAATCCGCCAGCCCCAGCCCAGACCCGCCCAGGCACCCAGCGGCAGCCCGATCACATAGCTCAGACTGACGCCCAGGAAGACCAGCGCCAGCCCTCGCGCGCGCCGCTCCGGCGGGATCATCGACACCGCGATGCCCGCCATCAACGGCGTGGCCGCCGAGCCCAGCCCCATCAGCACCCGCGCGCCCAGAAGGGTGGTCAGATCGGGAGCCGCTGCCGTGATCACATTGCCGGCGGTGTACAGGCTCATGGCGATCGCCAGCGCCGTGCGCTGCGTGAAGCGCCCCAGCCAGGCGAGCATCAGCGGCGCCAACAGCGCCACCGACACCGCGTAGACCGTGGTCGTCTGGCCCACGGCCGACACGCTGACCCCCATCGACGACGCCATCGGCTCGAGCAGCCCGGTGTTGACGAAGGCCGCCGAGCCGATCACCAGGTTGACGAAGGAGAACAGGTAGAGCAGGGGGGGCAAGAGCGCTTTCCTCGACGGCTTCGCAGCCTGAGACATCTTCGAGTGTCGGGCAATTGCGTGGCGGTGCGGCCGGGGCCGATGTCGGGACGCCATCGGGCATGCAGGCGACAATCCGGCGTTCGCCGTTGTCAGCGGCGCTCTTCATCCCTGCCGACCGTTCCTCTCAGGGCGTCGCCCACGGCTCGGCATGTCCTGATCACACAACGGGTCGCCTTCAACGTCCCTGACCCACCTCGTTCCCGGAGGGCCATCCCATGGCGCAATACGTCTTCACCATGAACCGCGTCGGCAAGATCGTGCCGCCGAAGCGGCAGATCCTGAAGGACATCTCGCTGTCCTTCTTCCCCGGCGCCAAGATCGGCGTGCTGGGCCTCAACGGCTCGGGCAAGTCGACACTGCTGAAGATCATGGCCGGTCTGGACAAGGACATCGAGGGCGATGCCGTGCCGATGCCGGGCCTGAAGATCGGCTACCTGCCGCAGGAGCCGCATCTGGAGCCGCAGCAGACCGTGCGTGACGCGGTGGAGCAGGGCATCGGTGGCGTGCTGGCCGCCAAGAAACGGCTGGACGAGGTGTATGCGGCCTACGCCGAGCCCGATGCCGACTTCGATGCGCTGGCGGCCGAGCAGGCCGAGCTGGAGGCCGTCATCGCCGCGGCCGGCAGCGAGAACACCGATCTGCAGCTCGAGCTGGCAGCGGATGCGCTGCGCCTGCCGCCCTGGGACGCGACCATCGGCCACCTGTCCGGCGGCGAGAAGCGCCGCGTCGCGCTGTGCCGGCTGCTGCTGTCCAAGCCCGACATGCTGCTGCTGGACGAGCCCACCAACCACCTGG
>CAZFVH010000245.1:0-3941 GCA_964522465.1 uncultured Rubrivivax sp.
GTGCGGCCGAGGAGGCGGCGGGTTGGATCCTGACCTGCTGCGCGACGCCGCAGACGGATTGCGTCGTCGAGGCACGCAGCGTGCCCGGTGCGGGCGACTTCCCCGTGCTGCGCCTGCCTTCACGCGTGATGAGCATCCAGCGGCCGACGCCGGATGTCGCCGTGCTGCGCATGCAGCTGCCGGCCAACCAGAACCTGCAGTACCGCGCCGGGCAGTACATCGAGTTCATCCTGCGAGATGGTGCGCGCCGCAGCTACAGCATGGCCAACGCGCCACACCTGCTGGGTACGCCGCCGTCGATCGAACTGCACATCCGCCACATGCCCGGCGGCCTGTTCACCGATCAGGTGTTCAGCTCGATGAAAGAGAAGGACATCCTGCGCATCGAAGGCCCCTACGGCAGTTTCTTCCTGCGCGAGGACTCCATCCGACCCATCGTCCTGCTGGCCAGTGGCACCGGTTTCGCGCCGATCAAGGCCTTGATCGAACACATGGAGATGAAGGGCATCGATCGGCCCACGGTGCTGTACTGGGGCTGCCGAAGCCGATCTGACCTGTACATGCACGATTGGGCCGAAGCGGCGACGGCTCGCCTGCCCCATCTGCGCTACGTGCCGGTGCTGAGCGAGCCGCGGCCTGACGACGCCTGGGCCGGTCGCACGGGTTTCGTCCATGACGCGGTGATGGCCGACCTGCCCGACCTCTCCGGCCATCAGGTCTACGCCTGTGGCGCACCGGTGATGGTCGATGCCGCTCGAAGCGACTTCACCACCCGCTGCGGGCTTGCACAGGACGAGTTCTTCGCGGACAGCTTTACCTCGGCTGCTGATCTTACTGTCTAGTCCCGCGCAGGCAAGCCAGGAGATCGGATTGCCTTGTTTTCATGGCCCATATCGATCCATTCAGGTCCATCGATCCCACGAAAACCCGGTTTGGTGTCCTAAACTGTGACGCCTCATGCCTGCTCTGCCTCACCTGGAACTTCCACCGGCGCCGCCACGGATTGCCCACATCCTGGACGGCACCGCTGCCACCACCAATCTCGAGCAAGCGCGCAACCTGATCGACGGGGATGCAGCACTGGGTTCAGAGTTGCTGCGGGCTGGCAACACCGTCTTTTTCAACGACGGTGACCCGCTCTATGCGGTGGACCGGCTGCTGATGCGGCTGGGCATGCGCACCTTTCGCGGCATCGTCATCGCTCTGGGTCTGCGCGAGGCTTTTCGTGACCTGCCGGTAGAGGAGACGGCTGCCTTCTGGGTCGACGCCTTGCGCAGGGCGACGATCGCGTGGCGACTGGCGCAGACCAGTGAAAAGGCCGATCCCATCCAGGCGCTGTTCGCCGGCTTGATGCTCAACGTCGGAGCTCTGGCCCTCCTTCAGCGCAATGCGCAGCTGGCGCCAGACGTCCTGGGACTGCAGCGTCTGATGCCTTCGGAGCGAGCCGATCAAGAAATCTCGCTTTGTGGCAGCACCTTCAACGCGCTCAGCGCGGGCCTGCTCAAGCAGTGGGGAATGGGTGTCGATGTGATCGAAACGATCACGATGTTCCACAGCCCGAACACGCCCCTGAACGAGCTGCTGCGTCTGGCGGACCTGTGCGCCGCGGTCTACACCGTTGCAGACACGCGTCAAGCCCTTCAGCAGACTCGTCAGCGACTGCACTCGCGATTGGGCATGTCCTTGCGCGACTCCGACGCCTTGCTGCGCCGCGCGCCGGTGGACACCCAGGATGCAGCGTCCGCCTTCGGAATGCGCATCGGCACACAACCCGCTTGGCAGGATCTGCTGTCCCAGGCCGCCAGTGAGATAGATCCGAGCAAACTGGACCAGACGGCCCTCGCCGAGCATGTCGGCCGACTGGCGCGCGAGCGCGATGCCCTGTCCTTCGAGTTGCAGAAAGCCTTGGCACGCGCCGAGCGCGGTCTGCGCTTCGACCCCCTGACCGGTCTGCCCAACACGCCGAAGTTCGAGGAGTCGCTGCTGCGCGAGATGCCACGGCTCAGCGTGGCAGGCTATCAGCTCACGCTCGTGATGGCCGATGTCGAACACCTGGGCCTGATCAACGACCGCCACGGTCAGACCGTGGGTGACCAGGTCCTGCGCGGCGTGGCGGATGCCTTGAACCGCTCGATCCGTGCCAGTGATCTTCGTGGCCGGCTGTGCGGTGGCACGCTGATCGCTGCCCTGCCTGCCTGCTCGCAAGCCGACGCGCGGGCCGTCCTCGCTCGCCTGCGTAACCGCCTGACGGCTTTGCAATTCGGCTCCGAGCGTGGCCGCTTCCGGCCTGCGGTGTCGCTGTGCGTGATGTCGCTCGAGGGCCCTGTCGGCTTCGAGGAGGGTCGCCAGGGCAGCTACCTGCGCGCGCTGGTCCAGCGGCTGCGGGAAGGCCTGGACCGCGGCCGACGCAAGGCGTCGGACCAGACGCACTGGCTCAAGGCGGAAAACAGCTGGAGCCTTTCGGAGTGGTGGCGCAAGCTGTAGACGCTGGATCTCGCCGCCCTGCCCCGTCCCGCGCCATCCAGCCACATCCGGCCCGCGCCTTCACCGCAAGGCGGCGACCACATCAGGCGGCGCTTGCACCAGTTCGATCAGCACGCCCTCGCCGCCGAGCGGGAACTCCTCGTTGCCCTTGGGGTGGATGAAGCAGATGTCGTGGCCGGCCGCGCCCTTGCGGATGCCGCCCGGCGCGAAGCGCACGCCGTGCGCGCTCATCCACTCGACGGCGCGAGGCAGGTCGTCCACCCACAGGCCGACGTGGTTCAGCGGTGTGGCGTGGACCGCGGGCTTGCGCTCCGGGTCCAGCGGCTGCATCAGGTCGACCTCCACCGCCGTGGGCCCGCGGCCGAGGGCGCAGATGTCCTCGTCGACGTTCTCGCGCTCGCTGACGAAGGTGCTCTTGACGCTCAGCCCCAGCACGTCGACCCACAGCGCCTTCAGGCGCTGCTTGTCGGGCCCACCGATGGCGATCTGCTGGATGCCGAGGATGCGAAAGGGTTTCTGTGGGCTCATGGGACGGGGCTTGCTGAGGGGACGAACGGCGGACCCACCTGACCCCGGGCTTCGACAGGCTCAGCCCGAACGGAGGGCGCAGACCCGAAAGGATGCGACACGAATCAAGCGAACTTCAGGATGGGCTGGTCCACGGCCAGGCTCTCGCCGCGCGCGGCCATCAGCTCGGCCACCGTGCCGTCCTGTGCGGCGGTGAGGATGTTCTCCATCTTCATGGCCTCGATCACCGCCAGGCGCTCGCCCGCCTGGACAGCCTGGCCAGGCTTGACGGCGATGTCGACCAGCAGCCCTGGCATGGGAGAGAGCAGGAACTTGCTCGTGTCGGGCGGGGCCTTGAAGGGCATCAGGGCCTGCAGCTCGGCCGCGCGCGCGGTCAGCACCATGGCATCGATGCGCCGGCCGTTGTGCACGACGCGGATCCACAGCCCGTCGCGCTCGACCTGGGCGGTGAACGGGCGGCCGTTGCAGGTGCCCGCGGCACGGATGCCGCCGAAGGACCAGTCGTGCGCGATCTCGTAGGTCTTGCCGCCGACGGTGACGACCACCGCATCCTCGCTGCGCACCTGCACCGGCACCTGGGCGTGCGCCCCGCCCTGGCCCTTGACGACGACCACGTAGTCGCGCCCGATGCGCACGCCGTGGCCGTCGAGCTGCCCGGTGATGCCGGCGGCGCGCTGCAGGTAGCGGCGCTGCGCGGCGGCGGCCAGCGCGACCAGGAAGTCCGGGTCGTCGTGCAGCACATCCTCGGCGCGGAAGCCGCGCCCGTAGTGCTCGGCGATGAAGCCGGTGTTGAAGTCGCCGGCGACGAACTTCGGGTGCGCCAGCAGGGCGGCCTGGAAGGGGATGTTGCTCGCCACGCCGCGGATGACGAAGCCGTTGAGGGCCTCGCGCATCTTCGCGATCGCATCCGCCCGGTCCACGCCGTGGAC
>CAZFVH010000246.1:0-3891 GCA_964522465.1 uncultured Rubrivivax sp.
CCGACGTCGGCGGGCCGCAACGAGGCGCGCGTCCCGTTCCCGAATGAATCAACCCGGAGGAAAAGCCATGAAGTACGTCTCCATCGTCGCCCTGCTCGTCGCGGGTCTCATCCACCTGCTGCCCGTCCCCGGCGTCATGGGGGTCGGCACGCTTTCACGGCTCTATGGGATCGAGGTCAAGGACCCGAACACGGCCATCCTGCTCCAGCACCGGGCGCTGCTGTTCGGCGTGCTCGGTGTGCTGATGCTCAGTGCCGTCGCGCTGCCCTGGCTGCGCGTCACGGCGCTGACGGTCGGGCTCTTCAGCGCGGCGAGCTTCATCGTCGTCGCGACGGCGGTCGGCGGGTACCACCCGGCCATCGGCAGGGTGGTGGTCGCCGACGTGTTGGCCTCCGTCCTGCTGGCGGCCGGGCTCGTGGCGGAGGTGTGGTTGATCGGCAGGAAGCCGGCGTAAGGGGCTGACCCGATCCGGGCGGTGCGAAGCCTGCGGCGGATTCGACACGGGCCGGGTCGCCGGGAACGCGATGGTCATCGGCTGCCAGGTCCCGGCGCTCACCCCTCACCCCATCTCCACCCACAAAGGCTGGTGATCCGACCCCTGCGCTTCCTGGTCGATCCAGGCGCGGCGCACGCGCGGGGCGAGTTCGGTCGAGACCAGGCAGTGGTCGATGCGGCGGCGCGGCTGTGGCGGCTCGCAGCTGTCGCAGGTCCAGTCGGCGGGGTCGCGCTCGGCGCCGCCGGCGGCGACGAAGGCGTCGACGAGGCCGCCGAGGTGGCTCATGCGGCCGAAATCGGGCGACCAGGGGCCGGTCAGGCGGGTGTACAGGGGCGAGTCGGGGGCGAGGTTGAAGTCGCCCATCCACACCGCCGCGGCCGGCATGGGCGGGGGCGGCAGGCCCAGGGTCCAGGCGGTCTCGGCGTGGGTGCCGCACCAGGCGCCGCCTTCCAGCGGGGCCTCGCGGTGCAGTTGCAGCAGGCGCTCGACCTGCGGCGCGCGGTCGCCGTCGCCGACGTGGCTCAGGTGCAGGCTGTGCACGCGCAGCGCCGGGCCGTCGGGCGGGGCGATCACGCCTTCGATGACCGAACGCTGCAGGCTGAAGTGCCGCGTCAGCCCCATCTTGGGCAGCAGGTGGTGGCGCGACGACAGGATGGGCCAGCGCGACAGCAGCATGTTGCCGAACTGGCGCCGCCGGGGGGCGCCGGCCGGCTTGGGCTCGAGGTGGCCGGCGTCGACGTCGAAGCCGGGGCCGTAGACCCATTGGTAGCCGTGGCCGAGCAGGGCCGCGATCTGCGCCGGCTGGTCGACATCGCCCGAGCGCGGCCAGTGCCGCTCGACCTCCTGCAGTGCGATGATGTCCGCGCCCTGCAGGGCGGCGCAGATGCGGGCCAGGTCGAAGCGTCCGTCCTTGCCCTTGCCGTACTGGATGTTGTAGCTGACCAATCGCATGTCGTCTCCTGAACCCCCTGCGCGCGCCCGCATCGCGCTGGCGCTGGCCTACATGATGGTGATGGGGGCCTTGTGGGGGCTGCAATTCTCGCTGGCCAAGATCGGCATGCGCGACGGCATCGCGCCGGCGGCCTGGATCTTCGCGATCAACCTGGTGGGCGCGCCGGTGCTGCTGGGCATCGCGGCCTGGCGCGGCACGCCGCCGTCGGCGCTGCGCGGCCACGTGCGCTACGCGCTGATCGCCGGGGCCACGGCGGTGGCGGTGCCGCACGCCGTGCTCGTGACGGTGATGTCGCACGTGCCGGCCGGGCTGGCGGCGGTGCTGAGCACGTTGTCGCCGCTGATGACGTATTCGATCGCCTTGGCCGTGGGCATGGCCACGCTGCACCGCCTGCGGGTGGCGGGGCTGGGCTTCGGGCTGCTGGGGGCGCTGCTGGTGCTGGGCCCGCGCGCCAGCCTGCCGGACCCGGCGATGTGGCCCTGGGTGGCGCTGTGCCTGACGGTGCCGCTGTTCTACGCCATCTCCAACGTCTACATCGCGCGTCAGCGACCGGACGGCATCGACTCGATCGCGCTGGCCGGCGCGATGCAACTGGGCTCGCTGGCCCTGATCGCGCCGCTGGCGCTGGCCCAGGGCCTGCACCTGCCGCTGCCGCCGGCCCACGCCGGTGACTGGGCGCTGCTGTTCCAGGCCGGCATCGGCTGGGTCGGCTCGCTGCTGTTCTTCGAGGTGCTGCGCCTGGCCGGGCCGGTGTTCTTCAGCCAGACCGGCTCGCTCGTGACGCTGTGGGGCGTGTTCTGGGGCTGGCTGTTCTTCGGCGAGACCCACAGCCTGTACATCTGGGCCGCGATGGCCTCGATCCTCACCGGCCTGGTGCTGGTGACGCGGGCGGGGCGGTGACGGGCCCGCTCATGGCGGCGGGCCGGTACCCGTTCTGCGCGGCATGCCGGCGCGGCACGCCGGCGGGTCCGGCAGGGGCGCTCGCTCAGGGGCCCGGCGCCCGACGGACGACGGGTGGTCGTCAGCCCTTGGGCGCCCGCGCCGCGCTGCCCAACAGGTAATCGCCCTTGCCGACGTCCACGCCGTTGTGGCGCAGGATGTTGTAGGCAGTGGTGACGTGGAAGAACAGGTTGGGCAGCATCCAGCTCGTCAGGTAGTCGAAGCCGCTGAGCGTGCGGGTGGCGTCCCTGCCGGAGGGGAAGGTGATGGCCTTGTCCTCGGTGCCGTCCAGGCGCTCGGCCGGCACCGTGTCGATGAAGGCCAGGGTGCGGTCGATGCGGTCCTTCAGCTCGGCGAAGCTGGTCTCGCTGTCCTCGAACTTCGGCGCCTCGACGCCGGAGATGCGCGCCAGGCCGTTCTTCACCGCATCGCAGGCGATCTGCACCTGGCGGCGCAGCGGGAACATGTCGGGCGCCAGCCGGTCGCCGGTCAGCACCAGCGGGTCGAACTTGCGCGCCGCGGCGTGCGCCTCGCCCAGATCGAGGATGTGACGCAGGTTGGTCAGCATCCGGCGGCTGGTGGCCAGGGCGGTGGAGGACATGGAGATGTGCATGGTGTCTTCGAGGGGTGGTTGAGAAAGGAGTGTCGGATACAGGGCGAAGGGCGGCGAAGGCCACGCCGATCACGGCATCAACCGCGTCGGGGCAGGCGTTCGCGCCAGTGGCCGTAGGTGTCGATCATTTCGCCAGCGGCCTGCACCACCGCCTTCAGCGTGGCCCAGTGCAGTTCGGGCTGCTCGGGGTACTCGTGCGAGAGCCGGTTGCGCAGGTCGCGCCAGCCCAGCCAGTCGTCGAGCCGGAGGTAGCCCAGGCGATCCAGCCGGTTGAGCTTGTCGAGCATCGGACGGTCGGCATCAGGCTCCAGCAGTGCGGATAAGGTGGCAGGGACGAGGCGCTCGCCCAGGGCATCCTGCAGCTTCAGGAAGCGGAACAGCAACTGATCGGACAGACGTCGCGCGCTTCGATCGAGCTCGACCTGCTGCAGGGCGTCCGGCGGCGCGGCGTGCCATTCCGCCAGCGCGTCGCCGAGCGCTGCCGCATGGCGATCGGCCTCCCACAGCGCCTGTTCGAGCTTGTTCACGGATTTGGGACCGTTCAGCGCTCCGGCCGGTCAAGCGCGGGCCAGTTCGATGCCGTGCCGGCGGGCCTGCGCGACGACCGCGCGCGTGTCATGCGGGCCGGACGGGTCGTCCTCGGCGACGGTCACGACGATGTCGATGCGCTGCTCGCCCAGCCGTCGGTACAGCCGTGCGGCAAAGCGTGTGCGGCGCGCGACAATTTCCTCGGCGGGCAGGGGCTGCGGCAACTCGACCAGCAGATCGATGTCGCCGCCGCGTCGGGTGTCGTCCAGGCGTGAGCCGAACAGGCAAACCCTGCTGCCCGTGGGCAGCGTGGCGCGGCAGGCCTCGCGCACGGCGTCCTGTTCGGCGGGCTGGAGTCGCATG
>CAZFVH010000247.1:0-3860 GCA_964522465.1 uncultured Rubrivivax sp.
TGCGCCTCCACCGTCTTGATGCTGATGCCCAGATCGTCGGCGATCTGCTTGTTCAGGCGTCCGGCGACGATGCGTTCGAGCACCTGGGATTCGCGCGTGGTCAACCGTCCGAGCAGGGCCTCGCGGCTGGCGGCCTCCTGGTACTGGCTGAACGCGCTGCGCGCCTCGTCGAGCATGCGCTCGACCAGCGACAGCAGCTCTTCTTCCTGGAAGGGCTTCTCGATGAAATCCATCGCACCCTTCTTCATCGTCGACACCGCCATCGGCACATCGCCGTGGCCGGTGATGAAGACCACCGGCAGCGGGCTGCGCCGCTCGAGCAGGCGATCCTGCAACTCGAGCCCGCTCATCCCGTCCATCCGGATGTCGGCGATCAGGCAGGCCACCTCGCGCGCATCGAAGCGGGCCAGGAAACTCTCGGCCGACTCGAAGCACTTGACCCGGTAGTCCTTGCCCTCCAGCAGCCACTGGAGCGAGTCGCGCACGGCCTCATCGTCATCGACGACATAAACCGTGCCTTTCTTCGGGATCAGGCTCATGGGAGCGTTGCCGGTTCTGGGGCAGATGCCCGCGGGGTGGAGGGTGTCTCGACCATGGCCGGCGTGGCGTGCGCTTCGGTGTGCGAAGGCAATTCAACCGGCAGGGTGAAGGAAAAGCGGCATCCAACGACCTGATTTCCATTGTAGAGGTTCTGTGCCCGCATCCTGCCGTGGTGCGACTCGACGATGGATCTGCACAGCGACAGGCCGATGCCCATACCGTCGGATTTGGTGGAGTAGAACGCCTCGTACAGGCGGTTGAGCACCTCTTCAGGCAGCCCGGGCCCGGCGTCGGTGACGCTGAACTCGATCCCTCCCCCATCCTCGGGTGTGTAGCGCGGCACCACGCGCAATTCCAGGTGACGTCTCGACGAGGGCAAGCCCGCCAGGTCGATGGCCTCGGCAGCGTTCTTCATCAGATTCAGCAGGACCTGCTCGATCAGGATGGGGTCGACCTTCAGGATCGGCAGACGTTGCGCCACGTAGGTGCGGATTGCGACGTGGCGCCGGCGCAGCTCGATGCCGGCCAACTCGACCGCGTTGTCGACCACGGTGCGGGCATTCACGGCCTGACGCTGCGGCTCGCTGCGCTTCACGAAGGCCCGGATGCGGTGGATGATCTTGCCCGCGCGTTCGGCCTGGTGCGCCGTCTTGCGCAGCGCGCCCAGCAGATCCTCCCCCGAGATCGTGCCTGCGGTCACGCGCGAGACCATGCCGTTGCAGTAGTTGGTGATGGCCGTCAGCGGCTGGTTCAGCTCGTGTGCCACGGTCGAGGCCATCTCCCCCATGGTCATCAGCCGGCTGGTGACGGCGGCCTTCTCGGCCTGCTGCTTGGCGACTTCCTCGGCCTTCACTCGCGCCGTCACGTCGGTGGCGATGACCATCTGCGCAAGCCTGCCGTCGGTCCACTGCAGGTAGCGCGAACGCACCTCGAACCACTTCTTCAGGGCGTCCACGTAGATCTCGCGCAATTCACCGGTGGCTTCGGTCAGCTCGTGCATCGGCAGCCCCGACAGCGGGTCGACGTCGCCATGGCGTTCGGATTCGAAACGCTCTTCCTCGCCGTTGTTGGTCAGCAGTCGATGTCCCTGACCGTCGGCGCCGAACCACAGGCGGTACGACCGGTTGGCGAACAGCAGGTCGCCTTGCTGGACTGATTGCACAGAGACCGACGCATCAAGCCCCTCGAGCACGGTGGTGAACCTCTCGTGCGAGGCGGAGAGCTGGTCCCGGATGCGCTTGGCCTCGGTGATATTGGTCATCGAGGTCATCCAGCCGGTCTGCTGGCCTTTCAGGTCGACCAGCGGCGACACGTACATGCGCGCATCGAACAGTTGCCCGTCCTTGCGCATCAGGCGTACCTCGATGCCACCGGCCGGGCTGCGGCCCTGCATCTCCTGGCGCAGCAGTCGCTGGTTCTCTTCGGCCCGGTCCGGGGGCCAGTAGGGATAGGGGGGCAGGCGTCCGAGGAGTTCGGACTCCGAATAGCCGATCATCTGGCAGAACGCGGCGTTGACATAGGTGATGCGGCCGTCCATGTCGAGGGCTCGCATCCCCGTGAGCATGGAGTTTTCCATCGCCCTGCGGAACTGTGTCTCCTTGAGCAGGGCCTGCTGGATCTGTGCGCGACGTCGCAGGTGACGCCAGTTGCCCAACAACATCCACAGTGTGAGGACCGACAAGGCCATGACCATCCAGAACAGCGTGTTGCTGATCAGCCCGATGGACGTGCGCCACCCTTCACCGCGCAGCGCGACACCGTTGAGCGCAGGCGTGAGGGGGACGTCGTGGACGATAGAGGCCGTCTCGCGTGCGCGCCCGGGCATGGGCGGGTTGGTGCTGGCCAAGGGGGATGCGTCCGGGCCCAGCGCGGTGATTCGGTGACGGCGCGAGACATCCGCCGGCACCAGACGCCAGATCAGCGCCTCCACCGAGTATTCCGCAACCAGCGCGCCCGCAAAGGCCCCTCGGTCGATCAGCGGCACGTGCAGCTGGAAAACCGGACGACCGGCGACATCCTTGAAGGGTGCCGAATACTGCGGGCGTCGGGTTTGCCGGGCTTGCTCGAAGGTGATCGACGATGGGTGATTGGCCTGAGGGTCGAGGAGCTGCTCCGAGGTGGCCGCACTCGCCTCTGACGCATCGAGTGGGTTCATCGACCCACGCTCGAGCTTGCGCACCCGGCGCTGTGCGTCGACCCAGCTCAGCTGGGTGATCTCCCATCGGTCATCGACCAGCGATTCGCTCTGGGACTCGAAGTTCGCGCGGCCGATCTCGCGTTGCGCAACCTCCCGCGCGATTCGCACGAGTTGCTCCTGGTTCTCGATCAACCGCAGGGCGATCTGCTGCTGTGTGATCTCGACGTCGCGCTGAACCGAGTCCGTCTCACGCCCGATTTCCTCGTTGCGCAGGTACCAGAAGGTGGTCGTGATCGTCGCGAGGAACAGCAGCACCGAGATCAGCGGGCCGATCGTGGCCAGGCGATCCTGCCGCGACGGTGGCAGACGCCGCCACCACCGCAGGTAAGCGGCCTTCAGCCGGGAGATCCACTGTGAGTTCAAGACGGGTCGCGCCTCACGTCATTCGGTGTTCGATTATCGTGAGGATGCGCCAAGATTAAATTCCACGATGTGGAATGAATATCCGTCATTTGAAAACAGTAAAACTTGTGCGACACTATGTGTCGGGACAAGTACACCCGTCAGACGAGGAGACCGAACATGTCCGCCACATCCAACAGCGCATCGGGAACGCCGGGCGACGAGGATTTCCTGGAAACCCGTGAATGGCTGGACGCGCTCGGCGCCGTCCTCCAGGCTCGGGGCCCGCAGCGTGCGCACGAGCTGCTCGAGCAACTGTTGGAAGAGGCCCGCCAGCACAGCGTGGACATGCCTTTCTCCGCCAACACCGGCTATGTCAACACGATCGAGCCCGACGAAGAGGAGCGCAGCCCCGGCAACCTCGAGCTCGAGGGCCGGCTGCGCGCCTACATGCGCTGGAACGCGATGGCCATGGTCGTCAAGGCCAACCGCCTGAACCCCGAGGACGGCGGCGACCTCGGCGGGCACATCAGCTCCTTCGCCTCGCTCGCGCACATGTTCGCCGCGGGCTTCAACCACTTCTGGCACGCCGAGAGCAAGGACCACGGCGGTGACCTGCTGTACATCCAGGGCCACAGCGCGCCGGGCGTGTATGCGCGCGCCTTCCTTGAGGGCCGCTTGAGCGAGGAGCAGTTGCTGAACTTCCGCCAGGAGGTCGGCGGAAAGGGGCTGTCGAGCTACCCACACCCCAAGCTCATGCCCGAGTTCTGGCAGTTCCCCA
>CAZFVH010000248.1:0-3821 GCA_964522465.1 uncultured Rubrivivax sp.
TAGGCACTGCTCCATCGACTCTGCAAAGGCATCCAGGTGAGACTGCAGTGGTTCTGATAGCTCCGTCACGGTTAAATACAGTACGGGACTGGATCTCCAACCGGTGGCTGTGGCCAAAGATTGTAGATATATGGGGATCCTGATTAGTGTACGCTGCAGCGGTGGATCCGTTTGAACGGGCTTTGTTTCCGTGGATGGCTCGTAATCTTTCAGTGAGCCAAAAAGCCCCGGCCGGGTAGGCATCAATGTACTCAACTCCAATTTCGTCTAGTCTCAGTAGGTACGGGATTGACATGCTGGGTAGCTCTGCAGTGTTTGCTCGGCGTAGGCCAAAAGCGCTCAAGGCGTTGGCGGTAATGAACTTCTCCATGCGACGGTCATGGTTGCCCTCGACGAGGACAATCTTCGCTTTAGGTCCAGCTGCTGCTCTCTGCTGTTGCAGGAACAAGTGACCACGATCGAAGGCTGCCTGAGTCGTATTAGCAAAGGAAGCTTCTTGCTCAAAACGCCCCTGCGCCGGTAGATCCAGGAAGTCGCCCAGATTGATAACCGTATCAACCCGATCGTTCTCCTCAAGCCAAGCGGTAATCTGTAGAGCAACCGCAATAGCAGACTCATCATGAAAAGGATCGAAACCTCCAGGAAGGTCCCTATAACCAATCTGCGGATCCGGCAGCGCCACGTGCACCGTATGCTTCGAGTTGAGCTTCTTAGCAGGCTTAGGAGCCTGTATGACAACAGGCTGAGCTGGTTCAACCGGCCTCCATCCTGGCTTAGTTAGATTTTCTAGCACAAGGGCACTTTCTGTTTCGGTGCTTCCGGATCGAGGTCTCCCCAATAGCAAAACCCCGCTCAGTTAATTGCTGAGCGAGGTTTAGTGCTGGGAACAACGGGTTGGCAAGAGCATCCTCAAGGATTTTGCGGTCCGCTTCGTCCAGAAGCTGGTGAGCCCTCATCATCAGTGCACACATCGCTGGTGCATAGTTCTTTGGGGCAAGGCCTTCTAGCATTGTCGTCTCCTTTCAAGTAGAACTTGAAGGTTAGCTTAGCAGAAGATTATTCCTCAGTACCGGCTAGGATCTCGGTCACCTGTTCAGGGGACAACTCGGTGCCAGCCGGACGCTCGAAGATCGTACCGTCTTGCACTAGACCGTCACCATCAGCGTCAGGCACATCTGCCTTGTACTCAGCCTTCTTCTTCTTAGGCTTCGCAACCTCGACGACCACTGGCTCAGCGATCTCTTCGACTACGACAAATGGGAACTGGCCAACGTAGCTCGCTGGCATGAACTGCTCTTTACCGGTTACGGTGTTACGCATCAATGGCATTTGGATCCTCTTCTGTTGGGGCTGGCTCGTTAGCTTTTAGGTCAGCGATGACATCCTGAACCCATTTCTCCGCTTGAGCTTTGCTGGCCCAAGGAGTGCCATCTGGCTGAGTTGGCTGGTACAGGAATGGTATTTCCGAAAGATCCGACCAGGCGTAAATTTCGTTTTCTTCATTAATTTCGTATCTGTATTCCATTTATGCCACCCTATATACTTCGACTACACCAGTGATTGTTTTTCTGTAGTAAATATCGATTACGCTTGACCCTAAAGAAAGCATTAATGTTCGCCCTAGCAATCCCACGGGCCCCTCTGCTATTTCGCATTGCCTATAAAAGTCAAATCCGCCGGCTTTACCTGTATTTACTCGGGTAAATGAGTTTTCTCCATTAATACCCTCTACGTAAAAGATGCTGCTGCTCTGAGCCTTATGCAGAACTTGGCCAAAAAGCATAGTGGCCGACATGTTGAAACTGTCGTACATTCTTGTTCCGTCCCAGTCAAAACCATTTGGCGACTTAAACGAGTTGCCTAGGTTGGTGCTGATAACAAAGCCATTGAAAGTGCTAACTACACCCTGAGTGCTAAGAGTATTCGTGCTTCCAGGGGACCAACGGGGAGCTCCTCCGATAGACCAACCGGCCGATGGGTTGTCCGTTAGGTAAACTCTGGCCCCATCACTCTGGTTTGCTTCAACGGCAGCGACATAGCGTGATCCATGCCTCGTGACGCAAACCATGTTCCATCCAGTAGGCTGCTGTGGATTCGCCGTCCAAGTAATTCCATCTGTCGAGCGAAGGCTTATACCGCTCGCTGCAACCAAAAGGAATTGCCCATTGATGTACATTCCGTCAATGATGGATTGGTTCGTAGGTGAGCTGGCTAAAGTCCAGTTTATTCCATTGGAGCTGTAAGCTATAGCACCTCCAGTGTGGTAAGCAACAATTCTGTTAGAAGAGTAAGTAAAGCCGTACAGGTACTGCGAGGTTACGTTTGTGCGAGTCGTCCAAGTAAAGCCATCGGGGCTCGTTGCTATTTGACCGGAGCTATTACCAATAATGTATAAATTGGCAGCAGGAAAAAATATAGCAGCGTTCAATCCTGAAAACGGTGCAGTTGATCTGTAGGCAGCGTCCCTGTAAGTCATAAGGTGGGCTGTAGTGTTTTCATATCTTGGCTCAGTGGAGTCCGTGTGAAAAGCGCCTCCGACTCTTAGTCTCAGCCCAGCTTCAGAAGCAGGCAAAAAAGCCCATTGGCCACTTGCCACAACGCCACCAGTGTGCTTCCTAGGCTCCCAGCCTATTCCCATTCCGACATAGCGCTCGGGCCCTGTATAGCGCACTGCATAGCGACCAGCTGAAGGGACCGCAATGTCCATAAACGCCTCAGAGCCATTTAGGGCATAGGTTGAGATCTTCTCAATAGCCCCTGGAGGGGCGCTGGTGTCAATGGTCGGTGCTGGAAATACTGAGACTGCCATTAGTTAACCTCGCTACCAAATGCCTGAAAACCGAGCGCATTAGCTGTGCCGGTCCTGACGGTGATAATGTCGCCAGCACCAAGAGTGATACCAGCAGTTGCCAGCAGTGTTGAGTTAGCTGCTAGCGGGGTGTCGAAGTAAAGCGCATTTACAGCACCAGCTGCAGCACCGTTCTTGCGAAGGTAAATCCTGAAGGTAGCAGAAGAGCCAGTGTCATTGGTCACTGAGATCGTGCTTACCACGGTCTGAGTACCAGCAGGCACTGTGTAAAGGTTTGCATCGTTGGTGTCTGCAGGTGCAGACTGTCCAAGGATCTTGTATTCCGTTGCCATTAGGCTCCCATCAACATGAAGGTGTTAGTAAAGGTTACTTCTGGTATCACCGGCGGAGTGTAGTCGGTGATGTCTTCCAGTAAGTGAGTGTGATCAGCAGGTGGGAACTCAGTCGGGGTAGTGCCCTTCCAAACGGATCCAGTCCACTCGTAGACAACTGTGCCTACCGTGAACTCCTGCCCTACCGTTGGGCTGTCGGGAAAATTAATTGCCATCTACGACCTCGACTTCTGGCATGATCCAAGACCAAG
Source organism: uncultured Rubrivivax sp. (assembly GCA_964522465.1). Taxonomy (GTDB): domain Bacteria; phylum Pseudomonadota; class Gammaproteobacteria; order Burkholderiales; family Burkholderiaceae_C; genus Rubrivivax. The sequence continues at coordinate 3,393 of CAZFVH010000248.1, forward strand.
ACTCTTCGTCAAATCCTAGGTTGCCCTCTGGCTCAGCTGGCTTGAAGTTCTCGCCATCATAGGTGTCCCCGATGCCAGCAAACTTCTTACCAAAGTTAGCGTTGTAGCTAGTCTGAACCCAAGTGCCTTCAAGGCCAAGTGAGTGCAAGAATGCCTCGCCATCGGCTTCGTGTGTATTGTCAACTACAACTACGTTGGTAACTACGCCGTTTTCAATCTTTGCAAAGTGTGCCATTAGAGTGCGCTCCAATACTTGATAATGCAGATGCCTGAACCGCCATTTCCACCATTGGTGCCATTTCCGCCACCACCACCACCTGCTCCTGAATTAGCCAAAGCATTTGTTGCATTCAAGGCAGTGTCCCAGCCACCATTTCCGCCACCACCTGAGCCGATACTTGCATTTACTGCGTAGCCATTTGCAGCGCC
>CAZFVH010000249.1:0-3786 GCA_964522465.1 uncultured Rubrivivax sp.
CGAAGTCCTCGCCGCCGAGGAAGGTGTCGCCGTTGGTCGACAGCACCTCGAACTGCTTCTCGCCGTCGACGTCGGCGATCTCGATGATGGAGATGTCGAAGGTGCCGCCGCCGAGGTCGTAGACCGCGATCTTGCGGTCGCCCTTGCCGTGCTTGTCCAGGCCGAAGGCCAGGGCCGCGGCGGTGGGCTCGTTGATGATGCGCTTGACGTCCAGACCGGCGATGCGGCCGGCGTCCTTGGTCGCCTGGCGCTGGCTGTCGTTGAAGTAGGCCGGCACCGTGATCACGGCCTCGGTCACTTCCTCGCCGAGGTAGTCCTCGGCCGTCTTCTTCATCTTGCGCAGCACTTCGGCACTGACCTGCGGCGGCGCGAGCTTCTTGCCGCGCACCTCGACCCAGGCGTCGCCGTTGTCGGCAGCCGTGATCTTGTAGGGCATCAGGTCGATGTCCTTCTGCACTTCCTTTTCGGTGAACTTGCGACCGATCAGGCGCTTGACGGCATACAGCGTGTTCTTCGGGTTGGTCACCGCCTGGCGCTTGGCCGAGGCCCCGACCAGGATCTCACCGTCTTCCTGGTAGGCGATGATGGACGGCGTGGTGCGCGCGCCCTCGCTGTTCTCGATGACCTTGGTGGAATTGCCTTCCATCACGGACACGCACGAATTCGTGGTGCCGAGGTCGATGCCGATGATCTTGCCCATGGTGTCTTGCTCCGGGGAAATGGGTATGACTGTTCTGGAGATGGTGGGGGACGACGGGGTTTCAAGCGCCGCGCCGGCCGTGGGGTGGGCTCAGCGCGGGGCGGCCACCGTGACGAGTGCGGGCCGCAGCACGCGATCGGCGATCAGATAGCCCTTCTGCAGGACGCTGACCACCGTGTTGGCCTCCTGTTCGGCCGGCACCATGCTGATGGCCTGGTGGTGGTGCGGATCGAATTTCGTGCCTGCCGGCGGTTCGATGGGCATGACCTTGTTGCGCTCCAGGGCCTGCGACAACTGGCGCAACGTGGCTTGCACGCCTTCGAGGAGTTGCTGGTTGGTCGCGGCCTGGATCGCCAACGCAGCCTCGAGGCTGTCGCGCACCGGCAGCAGACTCTCGGCGAAGCCTTCGACCGCGAACTTGCGCGCCTTGGCGGTCTCTTCCTCTGCGCGACGGCGGGTGTTCTCGGACTCGGCCTTGGCCCGCAGGTAGGCATCGGACAGGGTCGCCAAACGCGTTTCGAGGTCGGCGATGCGCTCTTCGGCGGACCCAAGCCCCTGGGTGCCGGCTTCGGCATGGGTGTGTTCGTTGCCCGCGCCTGCAGTCGTCGTGCCGGCGGGGTCGGTCGGTGGGGCGTCGGCGGGCTCTTGTTGCGGATTCATGGGAACGCTTTCGCAGGGAATCGGTAGAACGGCTGGGTTGGTCGGGTCTCAGCGGAACCTTGGATGGGAACTGGGGTCGAAGGCGGCCGATTCAAGGGTGGGAACAAGTGTGTGCGCATCACGGCCTGTGCCTGTCGACCCGTGACCAGGGTGCGCGTGCCTCAGGCCTCGCCGTCCAGGCTCACGCTCCAACGCTGCCACTGCACGAGGTCGCGTCGGTCGCGTTTGGTGGGGCGACCCTGGGTGAGCGTCCACGCCGGCTCCACGCCGTCGCGTCGGGCGCGCTGCGCCTGCTCCCGCGCTGCGATGCTCTGCTCAGTTTCCTCGTACAGGGCCTGGGCGATCGTTGCCGGGCCGCGCTGGACGCTGAGCGCGAGCACCCGCACGACGCGTGTACGCGCGCCGTCGCGAACGTCGAGCAGGTCTCCGGGGCGCAGGTCCCGCGCTGGCTTGGCGGCAATCCCGTTGACCTTGATGCGCCCGAGATCCGCCGCTTCGGCTGCCAGGCCGCGGGTCTTGTACAACCGCGCCGCCCACAGCCACTTGTCCAGACGCACACCCGCCGCCCTGGCGTGCGTCGACGCGGATTCGGTGTCCGCCGATGCGCGACGCCGGCTCAATCCTTCGCACCCAGCGCCAGCGCCCGCTGGCGCTGCAGAGTCGATTCGGCGTTCGCCGACCCAACCCCCACCGGCCAGCCCTGCAAGTGCCTCAGCGCGACGGTCGCCAGCGCATCGATGGCCTGTGGGTCGTCGTTCAGGCAGGGGATGTAGCGGAACTCGCGTCCTCCGGCGTCCAGGAAGGCTTCGTGCGCCTCCTGACCGATTTCCTCGAGCGTCTCGAGGCAGTCGACGGCGAAGCCCGGGCAGATCACATCGACGGAGTCGACCCCGGCAGCGGCGAGTTCCTTCAGCGTCGGCTCGGTGTAGGGCCGCAGCCACTGCGCCTTGCCAAAGCGACTCTGGAAGGTCACGCGCCAGCGGTCGGCCTCCAGCCCGAGGGCCTGCGCCAGCAGACGCGCGTTTTTGTGACACTCGCAGTGGTAGGGGTCACCCAGGTGCAGCGAGCGCTCGGGCAGCCCGTGGAAGCTCATCACCAGCATGCGCGCCTGTCCGTGGGCCTGCCAGTGCGCGCGCACGCTGTCGGCCAGCGCCTGGATCAGCGTCGGCTCGTCACCGTAGCGGTTGACGAAGCGGAACTCCGGCACGTGCCGCGCCTTCGCCGCCCACTGGGCGACCCTGTCCCAGACGCTGGCCGTGGTGGCCGCGGCGTACTGGGGGTACATCGGCAGCACCAGCACACGGGTGCAGCCTTGTGCGCGCAGATCGTCGAGCGCCGTGTCCATGGAGGGGTTGCCGTAGCGCATCGCGTGACGCACGACGACCTCGGCACCCCGAGCCCTCAGTTGCTGTTCCAGGCCCTGTGCCACGCGCGCGGTGTGCACCACCAGTGGGGAGCCTTCAGGCATCCAGATGGTGGCGTACTTCGCGGCTGACTTCGCCGGGCGGGTATTCAGGATGATGCCGTACAACACCCCCATCCAGACCCAGCGCGGGATCTCGACCACGCGAGGGTCGGACAGGAATTCGGCCAGGTAGCGGCGCGTGGCCGCCTTGGTCGGCGCATCGGGGCTGCCGAGGTTGACCAGCAGCACGCCGATGCGGGCGACGCTGCCGTGGGCATAGGCGGGTTCCGCTCGGAAGGGCACGCGCGTCGTCCGGCAGAGGTGTGTCAGAACTTCACAGATTGTCCAGGTAGGTCCGCAGCTTGTCCGACCGGCTCGGGTGCTTGAGCTTGCGGATGGCCTTGGCCTCGATCTGGCGGATGCGCTCGCGCGTGACGTCGAACTGCTTGCCGACCTCCTCGAGCGTGTGGTCGGTGCTCATCTCGATGCCGAAACGCATACGCAGCACCTTGGCCTCGCGCGGCGTCAGGCTGTCGAGGATGTCCTTGACGACGTCACGCAACCCGGCCTGCATGGCCGCATCCACCGGCGCGACGTTGCCCGTGTCCTCGATGAAGTCGCCCAGGTGCGAGTCGTCGTCGTCGCCGATCGGCGTTTCCATGGAGATCGGCTCCTTGGCGATCTTCATGATCTTTCGCACCTTGTCCTCGGGCATCTCCATCTTCTCGGCCAGCGTCGGCGCATCCGGCTCGTAGCCGAACTCCTGCAGATGCTGACGTGAGATCCGGTTCATCTTGTTGATCGTCTCGATCATGTGCACCGGGATGCGGATCGTGCGGGCCTGGTCGGCGATGGAGCGCGTGATGGCCTGCCGTATCCACCACGTGGCGTAGGTGGAGAACTTGTAGCCGCGGCGGTACTCGAACTTGTCGACCGCCTTCATGAGGCCCATGTTGCCCTCCTGGATGAGGTCGAGGAAGGAGAGGCCGCGGTTGGTGTATTTTTTGGCGATGGAGATGAC
>CAZFVH010000250.1:0-3700 GCA_964522465.1 uncultured Rubrivivax sp.
CGCATACGAACGCGGCACCGAATCGCTCAAGAACTTTATGACACAGTAGTACTAGCAGGCTGCTGAAATTCCCTCTCGCGGCCGGTGCTGGATCGGGATTCGCTCGCGCTTGTGGAGTGGGACGAGGTCGGGACGCGCGGCAAGGACGAGGTGCGGAGTTCGCTGTGCAGCTACGTCGTTCTTGAGCAGCGGATCCGCCCCGATCACCCGCATGCGGATGATCCGAGCCCTTGTGAACAGGGCGCTTGCCGACATGCCCTCGGAGTTCGACGCGCTTTATCCGCCTACGGGGCGGGATTCTATCCCGCCGGAGCGTCTGCTGCGTGCCCTGCTGCTGCAGGCGTTCTTCTCGATCCGCTCGGAACGGCAACTGGTCGAGCGGATCGACTTCGATCTGTTGTTCCGCTGGTTCGTCTGGCCTCGGCGTGGACGACCCGGTCTGGGACGCGACCACCTTCACCAAGAACCGCGACCGGCTGCTGGCGGGCGAGGTCGCCTCGCGGTTCCTGGCCAGTGTGCTGGCGCAGCCCAAGGTCCGGGCTTTGCTCTCGACCAAGCACTTCTCAGTCGACGGCACGCTTCTGGAAGCCTGGGCCAGCACCAAGAGCTTCCGGCCAAAGAACGGCTCAGGCCCGCCGCCTGACGCGGGGCGCAACGGCGAGCAGGACTTCCGTGGCCAGAAGCGCAGCAACGACACCCATGCCTCCGCCACCGATCCCGATGCGCAGTTCTACCGCAAGGGACCAGGCAAGGAGGCGAAGCTCTGCTTCATGGGCCATGCGCTGATGGAGAACAGGAGCGGCCTGATCGTCGATGCGCTTGCGACACGCGCCTCGGGGCATGCCGAGCGGCTGGCCGCACTGCACCTGGTGGAACCACATGCCGACCGTCCGCAGAAGGTCACGTTGGGCGGTGACAAGGGCTTCGACACGCGCGACTTCGTCGCCGAACTCCGCGAGATCAACGTCACCCCGCACCTCGCGCAGAATACCAGCGGGCGGCGCTCGGCCGTCGACGGCCGCACCACCCGCCATCCCGGCTATGCCATCAGCCAGCGGATCAGGAAGCGGATCGAGGAGGCGTTCGGCTGGGCCAAGACGGTTGCCGGGTTGCGCAAAGCCCGGCACCGCGGTCTCGCCAAGGTCGACTGGCAGTTCACCTTCGCCATGGCTGCCTACAACCTCGTCAGATTGCCGAAGCTCCTCGGAGCCATCACGCCATGACCGGCAAGGGACATCCGCTGCTCGGCAGGTGGCGGATCACCAGCATGGAACTCTGGGACGCCGCGTTCATCGACCTTCTTGGGCCCGGCTACATACAGTTCGACGCGGACGGCGGTGGCGAAATCGTATTTTGTGCCGTTCAGGGCGAGATCGACGGCCTGTCCAGCACCGAAAGCATCCACTTTACCTGGGAGGGCAGCGATGAGATGGACCACGCCAGCGGTGACGGCGATGCCCAACTCGAGGCCGATCGCACACTCACCGGCGAGACCCGCTTCCATCGCGGCGATGAATCAGCCTTCACCGCCCGCCGCTGGTAGCTTTTCAGCAGCCTGCCAGCGCTCCATTTGCTCTCCGTCATGACCGATCTCTCCTCTCTCGCCCCTGTCGATCTGCCGCTCGACCCTCTCGGCCATACAGCGCCGGTCGACGTGCTGTTCGACCGTCTCCAGCTTGGCTTTAGTGTCGCGCTGACCACTCTAACCCCTGCCGATGCGCCGCACTTCTGCCAGAAGCTCGCGCGGCTCGGTGTTCTCAAGTCGGTGCCGGCGGTCGACCGAATGCTGCTCCGGGACCTGCCCGTCGACTTCCACGTCCCGGGCCTCCCCAAGCAGGGCCGCATGACTATCTCCGGCAGGCTCATCTTGCGACCCGCTGCCGGTGGCACCCTCGCCATCACAAATGCCAGTCAGTTGGTCCCAAATGCCGTGCGCGCCCTGCGTTCGCAGCTAAAGCCGGATCTGCCGGACCAGTACGCCCTTGGTGGCGAGACCAACTTCATCGGCCCGCACAACGAAAGCTGGAGCAGCTACCTCGGTCTCCAGTTGCAAAACATCGCACACGCCATCGACACCTTGGTCGACGCCGTTACACGCGCTGCCGTCGAGGTCGCCGGCCCCTTGCCCGGCCCGCTGCACGGCCGCATCTGGCTCCAGCAAGGCGAGATCTTTCAGGACCGCACCTGCCAGAACGCTGAGGCCTTGGTGCAGGACGTCGCTAACCGCGCTCTGCGCAACACCGGCCGCCAGACCATCCGCCTGACCGGCGATTTCGACCGCGACCGCTTCGTCATCCGCTGGAGCGAGGGTCACCGAACCTCAGCCGAGCGCAAGATCTATGCCAAGCTCGCTGACCTCCTGCGCATCGAGATCAAGCTCAACAGCCGCAAGGCGGTCCTCGCGCTGCTGCGCCGCGCCGGCGCGCCGATCCCTACCGAGACGGACCTCACCGGCGCCTCCCTCACCGCCATGCTCGCCGCCGTCGCCCTGGCCGCCAAGCCGCTGATTGACGACATTGCCGACGACCTTGACCAAGCTACAGCTTTCGCCCCGCTCGCAGGTGTCGACTTCATGCTCGGCTTCGCGCCCCTGCTGCACCTCACCCTGCCCAACACCCGGCAGCCCGGCACCGCCGGCAGAAACACTGATCCAGACCTGCCCGACAAGGCGCGGCGCCTGCTCGAGCGCTTACTCAACGGCGGCCGTTGCGCGGCGCCCTCCAGCAGCACGCCGCAGAAGCTCTGCGAGGCGCTCAAGGCCATGAGCGACGGGGGCGTTCTGCTGCGGATCAACCATCGCCCGGCTGTGTACGGTGTCACCCCTGCCTTCGAGGCGGTCCGCAGCGCCCTTGCGTCCGCGCGCCGCCGGGACGACCTCGACGACGATTGGGCCGAGGCCTGAAGGCTCTGGCAGCCCGGACAGAGTAGCGTGCGGAGGTGTCCACCCCCGGCAGCCGCCCGCCCAGCGTGCTGTGCAGCCACGCCGAGCCTGTTTCACCCGGAACAACCGATGGGGACCGCTCCCGGCCCTCGGCGTTGCCGCCCGTCGGGCAGCCGCCTTCGCCCCCTGCCAAGGCCCATCGCCATGCCTCCGTCCGACACCGCCTCCGCCTCCACCCTGCTCACCCCGGAGGTCGCCGCGGCCCTACTGGCCGTGGCGCCCGCCACCCTTGAGAAATGGCGTCGCGAGCGCCGTGGCCCGCCCTTCGTCAAGCTGTCCGATCGCGTTCTGCGCTACCGGCGCGAGGACCTTCTCGCCTTCATCGCGGCCTCGATCCGCGGCTGACCCTCTGGTCCGCCCGGCGCGACCGCCTGGCGAGCGGCGGACGCTGCCTCGAGATGCTCGCGCCAGAAAAGGGGGAGGGCCGCGCGGCCCTCCCCGCATTCCATCCGACGCCCGCGGCGTAGCCCAGCCCTCGTCCGCCTGCACCGCCGGTCGATCACCGACATCGGCCCTCAACTCATAACATACCCATAGCCAGGCCCGCGCCAGATGTGGCTGCCCATTCCGGGCGGCCGTTCGGGATGGCGATGCCTGATGGAGGCCTCAGATGTCGCACTTACCAACGCCACCGTCGGCGCCCACCGCAGAGCCGGCCGCACACCAGGACGTGCTTCCCGACAACACGATGGATGCCGACGCGTCGCATCCCCGCGACACCATCTTCAACCTCTACGCGCTCGCCTTTCCCGAGCGCAT
>CAZFVH010000251.1:0-3696 GCA_964522465.1 uncultured Rubrivivax sp.
GACACAACAGATACAGCAGACGCAGCGGATGCACGCCGACCCTCCACACGGGCGGCACGGGCCCCTGCGCCCTCTGTCGGCCTCGCGGCGCTGGCGCTGCGCACCAGCCTGCGCAACCAGTTCCCCTGCACCGTGCAGGCCGTGCGGGCGCAGCGCGGCCAGGTGCTGGTGCGGCTGCGCACCGCCGGCGGCGACCTGCTGGACAGCCTCATCACGCGCGAGAGCGCGCAGTTGCTCGGCCTGCAGCCGGGTCTGCCGGTGCTGGCGCTGTTCAAGGCGACGGCGGTGCGCATCGGGGCGCAGGCGCCAGTCGACGACGAGGGCGTCAACCACCTACCTGGCACGGTCACAAGGGTCGCACGCGGGGCGGGCGCGGGCGACATCACCCTCGCGCTGGCTGGCGGCATCCACGTGGTGGGTTTCGCGGCCAGCCCGGCGGACGGCCCCCGGCTGCGCCGGGGCGCCCGCGCCCAGGCGGCGGTCGAAGCCTCTGCCGTGGTGATCGCCCGCGCCGCCTGACAGCGGGTCAGCCCCTCGCACCCGGCCGGGCGAGAGGCTCGCCTTCGGTGAGGCGCGCCGTCGCTCAGCCCGCTGCCGCCGGCAGGCGCAGCACCAGGTTGCCCATCAGGCGCCCGGACTCCACGGCCTCATGGGCTTCGACGATGTCGCCCAGATCCAAGCGTCGGTCGATGCGGTGCTGCAGCACACCGGCCTCGAGCATCCAGCGCAGCGTGGCCTCGGCCGCGGCGCGGTCGGCGGGGGTGAGGCTGTAGACGATGAAGAAGTGCCAGGACAGGTTCTTCGCGATCTGCGGGAAGAAGGGCAATTCAAAGCCGCCCTTGCCGCTGCCGTAGACGACGGCGCAGCCGCCGGGCCGCAGCATCTCGGCATCGGCCGCGCCGTTGGCGGCGACGTCGACCTCGATCACCCGGTCCAGGCCCTCGCCTTCGGTCAGGTCGGCCACACGCGCGGCCAGGGGCTCGGCGCGGTAGTTGACGGTGGCGTGCGCGCCGGCCTCGCGCGCCAGCGCCGCCTTCTCGGGCGAGCTGACGCTGGCGATCACCTGCCGCGCGCCCAGCAGCCGTGCAAACTGCACGGCGTAATGGCCGACCGCGCCGGCGCCACCGGCTACCAGCACACGCTGGCCGGCCACCCCGCCGTAGCCGCGCACCGCGTGCAGCGCCGTCAGCGCCGGGATGCCCAGGCAGGCGCCGGCTTCCATCGACACCCCCTCGGGCAGCGCCACCGCCTGTGCGGCCGGCAGCACGATGCACTCGGCGGCCGTGCCGTCGGGGCGGCCGAACGCGCCGTTCCACACCCACACGCGCTCGCCGACGCGGGATGCCGGCACACCCGGGCCCACCGCCTCGATCACGCCGGCCCCGTCGCTGTGCGGGATGACGCGCGGGTAGGGCATGCCGCGCCCGCGCAGGTCGGCACGCGACTTCACGTCCGAAGGGTTGACGCCCGACCAGTGCAGGCGGACCTTGACCTCACCGATGCCCGGTGCGGGCTCGGGCAGGTCGGCGATCTGCAGCACCTCGCGCGCGGTGCCGGTGCGGGTATAGAAGGCGGCTTTCATGGGGGAGTCTCCGGAAGGGCTGTTTGGCTGGCGGCCGTTCCAGCCGAACGCAGTTCACGTTGCAGGTGCGGGACGCATCACGGCCCCTGGTCGTGTCGTTCACGCGGTGGCCAGGTACTCCTCGGGCAGGAGGGCCGCGACGGGCGACGCGAGGAAGCCCTTCACGTTACGCGTGATGATGGCGCGGCAACCCGCGGACTCTGCTGCAGCGGCCACCACGGCATCCTCGAAGTCGCGCCAGTTCAGACTGCGGGCGCGCAGCAGTTCCTGCCGCCCGATGGGGACGACGTCGAGGTGGCCCAGCAGCCAGTCCACAGCGGCGTGGGCGGCAGCCTCGTCCCGGTATCGCGCGACCAGATAGTGGATGGTGGTGACCGCATGGGCTGGCACGACGGCCTGCACCTGCTTGCGCACCACCCGCTCGAGGACGCTCGAAGATCCCGCGCAGTGAGGCTGACGCTCCTGGATGACGTCCAGCAGGACGTTCAGGTCGATGAGGATCATCGGGCGTGCTTGTCCAGCAGATGCTGGCGGTAGGCCTCCACGCCATCCACGTCGGCGGGCACCAAGCCGGTGATCCGGGCCACTTCCGAGGAGGGAGCCTGCTGCGCGCTGCGCAGTTGCCTCAGATAGCGATCGATCACCTCGGTGACGCTGACGCCGTGAGCCTTGGCATAGGACTTGGCGAAGTCCACATCCTCTCTGGGCAGTCGGATGGTCAGCTTGGTGGTGTCGGCTTGCACGGCAGGCTCTCGTACGGCAGATATTTCCATTATGTACGGCAAAGCCATGTCCAGCCGGCTGCCCGAACCGGACCCGAGCGACCCGTCCGGGTCGCTCGCAAAGCTCACGCCGTCAGCAGCCGCGTCATGCGCTGCACGTGCGCCGCCGGGTCGTCGAGCTGCCCGCCCTCCGCCAGCACGGCCTGGTCGAACAGCAGTTGCGCCAGGTCGTCGAAGCGCGCGGCGTCGTCGAGCTTCTTCACCAGCGCGTGGCCAGGGTTGACCTCGAGGATGGGCTTGGACTCGGGCGCGGCCTGGCCGGCCTGCTTGAGCATGCGCGCCAGGTGGCCGCTCATGGCGCCCTCCTCCGCCACCAGGCAGGCCGGCGAGTCGACCAGGCGCGTGGTGGTGCGCACCTCCTTGGCGCGGTCCTTCAGCGCGGCCTGCAGCTTCTCCAGCATGGGTTTGAAGGCCTCGGCCGCTTCCTCGGCCTGCTTCTTCTCGGCCTCGTCCTGCAGTTTGCCCAGGTCGACCGCACCCTTGGCCACGCTCTGCAGCGGCTTGCCGTCGAACTCGTACAGGTGGCTGAGCATCCACTCGTCGACGCGGTCGGTCAGCAGCAGCACCTCGATGCCCTTCTTGCGGAAGACCTCGAGCTGCGGGCTGCCCTTGGCGGCAGCGAGCGTGTCGGCGGTGACGTAGTAGATGGCCTCCTGGCCCTCCTTCATGCGCGCCACGTAGTCGGCGAAGGACACGCCCTCGTCGGCATGGGTGGATGCGAAGCGCAGCAGCTTGGCCAGGCGCTCCTGGTTGGAGAAGTCCTCGCCGATGCCCTCCTTGAGCACGGCGCCGAACTGACCCCAGAACTCGGCGTACTTGTCCTTCTGGTTCTCGGCCACGTCCTCCAGCATGGACAGCACGCGCTTGGTCGAGCCCTCGCGGATGGCCTTGACGTCGCGGCTTTCCTGCAGCAGCTCGCGGCTGACGTTCAGCGGCAGGTCGGCCGAGTCGATCACGCCCTTGACGAAGCGCAGGTACACCGGCATCAGCGCCTCGGCGTCGTCCATGATGAACACGCGCTTCACATACAGCTTGACGCCGCCGCGCTTGTCGCGGTTCCACAGGTCGAACGGGGCCTTGGCCGGCACGTACAGCAACTGCGTGTACTCGGTGCGGCCCTCGACGCGGTTGTGCGTGTAAGCCAGCGGGGCCTCGCTGTCGTAGGAGATCTGCTTGTAGAAGTCCTGGTACTCGGCGTCGGTGACCTCGCTCTTGCTGCGCGCCCACAGCGCGGCGGCCTTGTTGACCGTCTCCCACTCGTCCTTGACGACCTGCTTCTTGGCCTCGGCGTCCCACTCCTCCTTCTTCATCAGGATGGGCAGCGAGATGTGG
>CAZFVH010000252.1:0-3694 GCA_964522465.1 uncultured Rubrivivax sp.
GCGACAGTGTGCCCGACCCGCGCACCCTGGTCGTGACCATCTCGCAGAGCGGCGAGACCGCCGACACGCTGGCCGCGCTGAAGCACGCGCGCGCGCTCGGCATGCCGCACACGCTGACCGTGTGCAACGTGGCCACCAGCGCGATGGTGCGCGAGTGCGCGCTGAACTTCGTCACCCGCGCCGGCCCCGAGATCGGCGTGGCTTCCACCAAGGCCTTCACCACCCAACTGGTGGGCCTGTACCTGCTGGCACTGGCGCTGGCCCAGGTGCGCGGCCGCCTGACGCGCGAGCAAGAAGCCGCCGAGCTGCGCGACCTGCGCCACCTGCCTATGGCGCTGCAGGCGGTGCTGGCGCTCGAGCCACAGGTGATCGCCTGGAGCGAGGAGTTTGCGCGCAAGGACCACGCGCTGTTCCTCGGCCGCGGGCTGCACTACCCCATCGCGCTGGAAGGCGCGCTGAAGCTCAAGGAGATCAGCTACATCCACGCCGAGGCCTACCCCGCCGGCGAGCTGAAACACGGCCCGCTGGCGCTGGTGGACGCCGAGATGCCCGTGGTGACCGTGGCGCCCAACGACGCGCTGCTGGAAAAGCTGAAGAGCAACATGCAGGAAGTGCGCGCCCGCGGCGGCGAGCTGTACGTCTTCGCCGACGCCGACACGCACATCGACAGTGGCCCCGGCCTGCGCGTCATCCGCCTGCCCGAGCACTACGGCGCGCTGTCACCGCTGCTGCACGTGGTGCCGCTGCAACTGCTGGCTTACCACACGGCCTGCGCGCGGGGGACGGATGTGGACAAGCCGCGCAATCTGGCCAAGTCGGTGACGGTCGAATGACCGGGGCCGGCTTGCGCCGCGCAGCGGCGGCGCCGCAGGCGTGGCGAATGGTCGTCCCTCGCAGCAGCCGAGGCCTGCTTTCCGGGGTCCGGGCTTGCAGAGGATCTGGGATCAGTCCACCGGGCTGGCGATCCATCCCGCCAGTCGCACGCGGATCGCGCGCAATCGGTCGGCATCCACCGCCCCGATCGAGCCTGACAGCATTTCCCCGCTCGGCACCGCCAGCCTGGACAGGCGCAGGACGCTGGGAACCTTCAAGCCGGTATCGCGGAAGTCTGGGTGCTCAGGCAGCAGGAACTCATCCAGGTCCGGTTCAGCCTGCCCGAGTTGCGACGTCACCATGCACACCAGCCAGTCGTCGTACCGTACCGATGCCCGTCGCAGCAGCAAGACGGGTCTCAACTTGGCGTTGCCCAGATCGGTGCGCGGAAATGGCGTGAGCGCGACCTGCCCCTCCTGCGTGACTTCCAGCGCTCCTTGAGATCGCTCTGAGCGTAGAGGTCAGGCTCGTCCTCCATGCCCCGCAGGGCCTGTGACAGCGCCGACTGCGAGAACTCTTCCTCGGTCCAGGTTGGCGACGGTGACGCTGGGGTCGATGATGTCGTGAAGCGATCCGCGAGGTAATCGACGAAGTCGAACACCTCGGCCTGCTTGTCCTGCGGCAGGCGTTGCACCTTCTCGACGAAGGACACCAGATTCATTTCACGACTCCTCTTCTGCTCGTGCCGATGGGCGGTGGCAAGTCTATACAGTTCGAAAGCAGCCATGACGGGCTCGCAGCTGCCCGCCGGACGGCAGAGATCGCCACGGATCCGTCATGAAGCGAGGCGCGCACCCACCTCCTTGGAGTCGCTTCTCGGCCCGTCGGGCGCAGCCGTGCTCGTCGCCCACCCGGCGTGCAAGAAATGGATGTCCTCGACGATCCCGCCAGGGCTCCCGGCAGGGAGAGCGCTACATTGTCGGCGGCGTGCCTCCGCCTGCGCGTCAGCACGTGAACGCGACCGACCACCGGCCCCGGCCCCTTCGAAAGCCCCACGATGAAGCTGCCACTCGACGGACTGACGACGAACTACGAGCTCCACGGCCCCGAGGGCGCGCCCTGGCTGGTGCTGTCGCACTCGCTGGCCTGCAGCTCCGCGATGTGGGCGCCGCAGATCGAAGTCCTGAAGGGCCAGTACCGCATCCTGGCCTACGACACGCGCGGCCACGGCGGCACCGATGCGCCGCCCGGGCCTTACACGCTGGAGCAGCTCGCCGACGACCTGCACGCGCTGCTGGGCGCGCTCGGTGTCGAGCGGCCGCACTACTGCGGCCTGTCCATGGGCGGGATGATCGGCCAGACCTATGCGCTGCGCCACCCCGGGCGGCTGCGCAGCTTGACCCTGGCCGACACCACCAGCCGCTACCCCGCCGAGGCGGCGGCCGTGTGGGCGCAGCGCATCGAGGTGGCGCGGGCGCAGGGCATGGCCCCGCTGGCCGAGCCGACGCTGCAGCGCTGGTTCACGCCCGCCTTCCACGCCCGCTGTCCCGAGGTCGTGGCGTCGGTGCGCCAGCTCATCCTGGCCACGCCGGTGGCGGGCTACGTGGGCTGCAGCCAGGCGATCCCGCGCATCGACCTCACGGCGCGCCTGCACGCCATCGACTGCCCCGTGCTCGTCATCTGCGGCGCCGACGACCCGGGCACGCCGCTTTCGATGTCCGAGGAGATCCACGCCCACACACCGGGCTCTCGCCTGATCGTCATCCCGCAGGCCGCGCACCTGGCCAACCTGGAGCAGCCGGAGGTCTTCACCGCGGCGCTGCGGGAGTTCCTGGCCGCCTGCTGAGATCATGGCGGGCCTGCGGCGCCCTGGCGGCACCGCAGTCGTTACCGCGCGCGGGCGCGGGACAGCTCCGCGTCATCGGCAAGCGCTATCGTCGAGCCGAGCCGAACACGTCACCGAACCCACGAGAGGACAAGCATGGAACCCCAAGGCACCCCCCTGCACGCCATCGCCGTCATCGGCGCCGGCACCATGGGCAACGGTATCGCGCAGGTGGCGGCGATGGCCGGGTTGCAGGTGACGATGATCGACGTCAGCGACGAGGCCGTGCAGCGCGGGCAAGCCGCGCTGGCGCGCAGCCTGGAGCGTCTGGTGAAGAAGGGCACGCTGGCCGAGGCTGACCGCCAGGCCGCGCTGGCGCGGGTGCGCGGCAGCACGGCCTATGCCGACCTGGCCGGCGCCGGGCTGGTGATCGAGGCCGCGACCGAGAACCTCGAGCTCAAGCTGCGCATCCTGCGCGAGGCCGACCGTCTGGCCGACGCGGGCGCGGTGATCGCGACCAACACCTCGTCGATCTCGATCACGCAACTGGCCGCGGTGCTGCAGCAGCCCGAGCGACTGATCGGCACGCACTTCTTCAACCCGGTGCCGATGATGGCGCTGCTGGAGATCATCCGCGGGCTGCAGACCTCCGACGACACCCACGCGAAGGCCATGGCTTTCGCGCAGCGCGTGGGCAAGACCCCCATCACGGTGCGCAACAGCCCCGGCTTCGTCGTCAACCGCATCCTGTGCCCGATGATCAACGAGGCCATCTTCGTGCTGCAGGAGGGCCTGGCCACGGCCGAGGACATCGACACCGGCATGAAGCTGGGCTGCAACCACCCGATCGGCCCGCTGGCCCTGGCCGACATGATCGGCTTGGACACGATGCTGGCGGTGATGCGCGTCTTCCACGACGGCTTCGGCGACCCGAAGTACCGCCCGGCGCCGCTGCTCGTGGACATGGTGGCCGCCGGGCGGCTGGGGCGCAAGACCGGGCGCGGGTTCTACCGGTACGACTGAAGGCGTGCGCGTGGATCCGGGCGTTGAGCCCTG
>CAZFVH010000253.1:0-3662 GCA_964522465.1 uncultured Rubrivivax sp.
GGGTTCATGTGCTTGAGGCGGTGGCTCAGCGCCTGCACCTGCTGCGGGTCGACCAGGTCGGTCTTGCTGATGAAGATCTGGTCGGCGAAGCCCACCTGACGGCGCGCTTCCTGGCGGGCGTCGAGTTGCTGGTCGGCATGCTTGGCATCGACCAGCGTCAGGATGGAGTCCAGCAAAAAGCTCTCCGCCACCTCGTCGTCCATGAAGAAGGTCTGTGCCACCGGGCCCGGGTCGGCCAGCCCGGTGGTCTCGATGACGACCCGGTCGAAGTCGAGCGCGCCGGTGCGGCGCTTCTCGGCCAGATCCGCCAGCGTGCTGCGCAGGTCTTCGCGGATGGTGCAGCACACGCAGCCGTTGCTCATCTGGATGATCTGCTCCTGCGTGTTGACCGACAGGATGTCGTTGTCGATGTTTTCCTCTCCGAACTCGTTCTCGATGACGGCGATCTTCTGGCCATGCGCCTCGGTCAGCACGCGCTTGAGCAGGGTGGTCTTGCCGGCGCCGAGAAAGCCGGTCAGGATGGTGGCGGGGATCAGGGCCATGGTCTCGGGAGCCTCCAGCAGGGTGTGCACAGGGCCGATCCCGCAGGCGACTGCCGGGCCGGCCACAACTGCGTTATTCTCCCGCGCATCTCGACTTCCGGCACGAGCGTGTCCGATACTCCTCCAGCCAGGGCTCCGAGAGCGGCACACCACCGTTTCAACGACCGGCCCGCAGAGCGACGCACCCTGTTCGAGCGGGTGGTCGAGTTCATTGCCCCCGGGCCGGATTCACGCGACGAACTGATCGAATCGCTGGGTCAGGCCGAAGCACGCGAGCTGATCGGGCCCGAGTCGCGCGCCATGCTCGAGGGCGTGATCCGCATGGCCGACATGACCGCGGGTGACGTGATGGTGGCCGAGCCGCGGATGGACATGCTCGACATCGACGCGCCCTACGACGAATTGCTGGCGCAGGTCATCGACACCGGTCATTCGCGCTTCCCGGTGCACGAGGGCGCCCGGGACAACATCATCGGCATTCTCCTGGCCAAGGACTTGCTCAAGGTGCAGCGTGCGCCGGAGCTCAGCCTGCGCACGCTGCTGCGTCCGGCGGTCTTCGTGCCCGAGAGCAAGGGCCTCAACGAGTTGCTGCGCGACTTCCGCTCCAACCGCAACCATCTGGCCATCGTCATCGACGAGTTCGGCAACACCGCCGGGCTGATCACCATCGAGGACGTCCTCGAGGAGATCGTGGGCGAGATCGAGGACGAGTTCGACGAGCGCGACGTCGGCAGCAGCGGGATCGTGTCGCTGGCCGATGGCTCATACCGTGTCGCCGGTGACGCAGATGTCAGCGCGGTCAACGGTGCTTTCGCCATCCAATTGCCCGAGGACGACTTCGACACCATCGGCGGCCTGCTGGCCGATGAGTTCGGGCGCGTGCCGCGCCGGGGCGAATCCGTCGACGTTGGCGGTCTGAGGTTTTCCGTCATGCTCACCCGCGGCGGGGCTGTGCGTTGGTTCCGGGTGACCCGCGCGCCCGTGGGCATGACGACGGGGGACGCTCGCGACGCCACAGGGCCGACCGGCTCCTGACAGTCGTGTCGCCATCCAGGGCGCAGCCGTCCCGGGCCCGGGTGCGGTTCGCCGTCGATCTGCTCGGTGTCGCGCTGGCCGGGGCCCTGATGGCGCCGGCGACGGCGTACACGTGGCTGTGGCTGTTGCCGCTGGTGTCCATCGGCTGGCTGGTGTCCCGGCTGTCCCGCGCAACGGCGCCTGCCGCGGCGCTGCTCGGCGCGGTGTTCGGCACGGCCTGGGTCTCATCCGGCGTGTGGTGGCTGTTCGTCAGCATGCACCGCTATGGCGGGCTGCCGGCATGGATGGCGGCAGCGGCCGTGGTGTTGCTGGCGGCGGCCTTGTCGGCCTACCTGGCGCTGGCTTGCATGGCCTGGGTCCGATGGCGCGACGGCCGCCTCGGCCGTGATGCGATGCTCTTCGCGGCGGTCTGGTTGTTGGCGGAGTGGGCGCGAGGCGTTCTGTTCACAGGTTTTCCATGGGCGGCCAGCGGCTACACGCAAGTCGATGCGCCTTTGGCCGGACTCGCGCCGTGGGTGGGTGTCTACGGCATGGGGGCGGTGCTGGCGTTCTCTGGCGCCGCAGCCGGACTGCTGTGGGCGCCGCTGGCGCAGCGCGGGGCCTCGCCGCAGGGTTCGCGCGAGCCTTTCGTGACCCATCCGGTGTCGTCGCATCGCTTCGTGCGCGCCGCTTGGGCGCCAGTGGCGGGTGTCGGTTTGACGCTGCTGGCCCCCGGCTTGCTTCGATCGCTGGACTTCACGGTGTCTGCCGGTACGGCACGCGTCACCCTCTTGCAGACGGCGGTTGCGCAGGACGAGAAATTCGACCCGGCGCGCTTGCCCGGCTTGCTGGAGCACCTGTCGCGCGCGCTGCAGGACAGCCGCAGTCCGCTGGTGGTGGGCCCCGAGACGGCCGTGCCACTGTTGCCCTCCCAGCTCGATGACTTCGCGCCCGGGTGGTGGTCAGGTTTGTCGGCAGCCATGGCTGCCTCCGGGCGCACGGCGCTGCTGGGCGTGCCCCTGGGCAGTTTCGAGCAGGGCTACACCAACTCGGTTGTTGCCCTCGGCGCGGCAGCCCACGCCTACCGCTACGACAAGGCCCACCTGGTGCCCTTTGGCGAATTCATCCCGAGCGGGTTCCGATGGTTCACGGACATGATGAACATCCCGCTCGGCGACTTCGCCCGCGGGCCGTTGCGAGCGCCGTCCTTCGCCTTCGACGGGCAGCGTCTGGCCCCCAACATCTGCTACGAGGACTTGTTCGGCGAGGAACTCGCCGTGCGGTTCCTCGACCCGCGCCATGCGCCGACCGCGCTGGTCAATGTCAGCAACATCGCCTGGTTCGGCGACACGATCGCACTTCCGCAGCACCAGCACATCTCCAGGCTGCGGGCGCTGGAGTTCCAGCGCCCGATGCTGCGGGCGACCAACACCGGCGCCACGGTCATCATCGACCACCGTGGCCGGATCACGCACGCCTTGCCCTATCACCAGCGCGGAGCGCTGGACGGTCACTTCGAGGGGCGAAACGGCCTGACGCCGTACGCCTGGTGGGTTTCGCGGCGGGGCTTGTGGCCCTTGGTGGCGCTGGCGGCCGCGCTGTGCGCCGTCGCAGCGGTTCGAGCCGCTTTGCGCAGGCGGGCTGTGCGGCGCGACGCCCCACGCACGGGCGCCGACCCGTAAACTCTGTGGTTTTGCTTCTTGCGCCGGCGCCGTGCCGGCCCGCGGCCATGCTGACCTTCCAGCAGATCATCCTGAAACTGCAGAGCTACTGGGATGCCCAGGGCTGTGCCCTGCTGCAGCCCTACGACATGGAGGTGGGCGCGGGCACCAGCCACACCGCGACCTTCCTGCGCGCGCTGGGCCCCGAGCCCTGGAAAGCGGCCTACGTGCAGCCCAGCCGGCGCCCGAAGGACGGCCGCTACGGCGACAACCCGAACCGCTTGCAGCACTACTACCAGTACCAGGTCGTGCTCAAGCCGGCGCCCAAGGACATCCTGGATCTCTACCTCGGCTCGCTTGAGGCCCTGGGCCTGGACTTGAAGCGCAACGACGTCCGCTTCGTGGAGGACGACTGGGAGAACCCGACGCTCGGGGCCTGGGGCCT
>CAZFVH010000254.1:0-3660 GCA_964522465.1 uncultured Rubrivivax sp.
TCTTTGATGCGTTTTACGATGTCGTTGATCGTCACGTACGCTCGAAAGAATAGTTAGGTTATCCTTGCCTTGGTGGATTAGCCCTAAATCAGCAGTCTCAAAGCTAGGCGTGTGCGACGGACTTGACGCTGGCGAAGGGCGGGGGTAGCACCAAGTCATGTCCCGCATTCTTCCGCTTGCGCTCCTTGCCGCAGCTAGCGCCTCGGCCCAGACGGTCACCATCGACTGGGTCACCGTCGGCAACCCGGGTAACGCCGCCCAGTCAGCCAGCAATCGCAACCATGCGGAAACGGGTGGCGACGGCTACGGCGCTGTGGCTTACGAATACAAGATTGGCAAATACGAGGTCACCAACGCCCAGTATGGCGCGTTCCTCAATGCCGCGGCCCAGACTGACAGCTATGGGCTCTACAATTCAAACATGTCGAGTAGAGGGATTGTGCGCAGCGGCAGCTCCGGCAATTTCACCTACAGCGTGACCACGGCATTAGCCAACCGTCCTGTGGAGTATGTGTCCTGGTTTGATGCGGCGCGGATGGCTAACTGGATGATGAATGGCCAAGGCAGCGGCAGCACGGAAACTGGAGCTTACACGCTCAACGGCGCGACCAGCGGAATCTTTCTCGTGAACGCTGGGGCCCAAGTGTACATTCCTACCGAAGACGAGTGGTTCAAGGCGGCCTACTACAATGGTGCTACCTCGACCTACTCGCTCCACGCGAATGGGCAAGACAGCATCACGGTGGCGGATGCGAACTACGGTTACATCAATGGTGTTAATTCCCTCACCAATGTTGGCACTTACATTAACGATTCAAGTTACTACGGTACTTTTGACCAAGGTGGCAACGTCAGCGAATGGAACGACTCTGTGACTTTCGGCCAGGCCCGCGGGCAGCGAGGGGGCTCTTGGAGCGTCGGCGCCCCCGATCATTACTACCTATCCTCCTCGTTCCGCACTCAAAATTTACCGGATCCTGATAGACCTAGCATGGGGTTTCGTCTCGCCAGCGTCAGCACTCCCGTCCCCGAACCCTCCACCTACGGCTTGATCGTCGGCGGTCTAGCGCTCGTCGGTGCAGCGATTCGCCGAAGGAAGACCTCGAAGTAGCAGTTTTTTTTATTGGTCTGCTTGAAGCGGCCTGCAGAAGTTGCGCATGGAAGCGGAGCGGGGCTCGGAAAGAGCTTAGAGAGAAACTAACGCTCAGTATCTTCGACTTACACTCACAACTCCACCTGCATGCCTAGCTCAACGACGCGGCCGGGTGGCAGCTTGAAGTAGGCCGTGGCCGAGAGCGCGTTGCGGTTGAGGATCTCGAAGATCTTCTCCTCCACCTTCGGAAGGCGGAGCTGGCTGGACTCCGACTCGCTGCGCACGACGGTCTCGCGGCTGAGGAAGAAGGTAACCTGCATGGGGTCGTACGTCAGGCCCAGGTCGTCGAAGGCCGCCTTGAGGACGGGCTCGACCTGGGTCAGCTCGCGGAAGCCGAAGTGGCCGATGGCCCTAAGCACGCGAGGGAAGGCCTCCTGGGCGCGGCCGCCCGCGGGCGCCGGGTTGGGCACGCGGTAGGTCAGCTCCACGCGCTCGGCCGGGGGGACCGTCGCCCGGTACTCGTCGACCTTGAGGGTCATGACGAGGATGTGCTCGTGGACGACCTTGTTGTGCTTGAGGTTGTGGGCGAAGGCCATTGGCACGGCCTCGACGTTGCCGACCATGTAGACGGCGACGCCCGGCACGCGGCGGATCTTGCCGGCGTGGAAGCGGTCCTCGACGCTGTCGATGAACACGTCGAAGACGTCGCGCTGCTCCTCGAGGGCGAACTTCCGCTTCATCATCTGACGGCCCCGGTTCCAGATGTGCATCACGCTGAAGGCGAGGAAGCCGACGACCAGGGGGAACCATCCCCCGTGCCAGATCTTGGCGAGGTTGCCGGTCACGAAGAGGGACTCGAGGGCGAGGAACGGCGCCATGAGCACGTACGCCATCCAGCCCAGCTGCTTGCGCTTGCGCAGGAACTCGGCGAAGAGGATCGTGGTGCAGAGCATGGTCAGGCTGACCGAGATCCCGTAGGCCCCGGCCAGCTGCTCGGAGGTCTGGAACTGGAGCACCGCGAAGGTGCAGCCCGCGAAGAGCGCCCAGTTGACCACCGGCAGGTAGACCTGCCCCGATTCCTCGCCCGAGGTGTGCTCGATGCGCATGCGCGGCAGGTAGTTCAGCTGGATGGCCTGGGTGGTCATCGAGAAGGCGCCCGAGATGAGGGCCTGCGACGCGATGATCGCGGCGAGCGCCGCGAGCACGACCAGGGGGATCTGCGCCCAGTCGGGCGACATGTTGAACAGCGGGTTGAAGAGGGGGTCCTTCACCGCCTCGGGGTCCTGCGCCATCACCCAGGCGCCCTGGCCGAGGTAGTTGAGGATCAGCGCCGGCAGCACGATCAGGTGCCAGGTGAAGCGGATAGGGCGCCCGCCGAAGTGCCCCATGTCGGCGTAAAGCGCCTCGGCGCCCGTGACGGCGAGGAAGACGGCGCCGATGATGGCGAAGGCCAGCCCGGGCTCGGTCACGAACATCCCGAAGCCCTCCAGCGGGTTGAACGCGTGCAGCAGCGCGGGCACCTGCGCCGCGTTCTGGTACATCGACAGGCAGCCCAGGAGGGCCAGGCTCGTGAACCAGGCGAGGGTGATCGGGCCGAAATAGGCCCCGACCTTGGATGTGCCCTTCTTCTGGATGGCGAAGAGCGGTATGAGAACGCCGACGGCCAGCCATGGAATGACCGTGGAGAGGGTCTGGGCGGAGAAGGGCCCGTTGAGGCGATCGTTCGCCTCCTTGATGCCCTCCATGGCCGACAGCACCGAGATGGCCGGCGTGATGATGCCGTCGCCATAGAGCAGCGCCGCGCCGGCCAGCCCGATCAAGACGATCCAGCGCCTGGCCTGCTCCTGCCCCTGGCTCGAGAGCGAGACGAGGGTCATCACGCCGCCCTCGCCCTCGTCGTTGGCCTCCATCACGAGGATGACGTACTTGACGCTGACCACGAGGATCAGCGACCAGATGATGAGCGAGAGGATGGAGACGACCGGCACGGTACCCCCGTGGGCGAAGCCGGCCTTGAAGCTTTCCCGGAGGGCGTAGAGGGGGCTCGTCCCGATGTCGCCGAAGACCACCCCGAGGGTCGCGACCGCGGCCGCCAGAGTCACCGGCTTGGCCAGGGAAGGGGAGGGGGTCGGTTGGGACCCGCCCTTGTCGGGAGCGCTCATGGAAAGGCCTGATGCTGGGGCGCCTTGCCGCCGGGGTCAATCCAAGGGGTGTCCGGCCGACAGGGCTTGCCTTTTTGTCACACCCCCCGACATCCTCCCACTCCCCCTTTCCAACAAAAAACACCATGAATCCGAACCTGACCGCCCTGTTCCTCCAGACGCCCCCGGTGGCCGGACCCGAGCAGCCCAGCGCCCTCCTGCAGCTCCTCCCGCTCATCCTGATGTTCGCGGCCTTCTATTTCTTCCTCATCGCGCCCCAGCGCAAGCAGCAGAAGGCCCTGGCCAAGTTCCAGTCCGAGCTCAAGGTCGGCGATTCCGTGATGACCACCGCCGGCATCTTCGGCAAGGTGGTCTCGCTCCAGGACACCAAGGCCACCGTCCAGGTCGCCGAGGGCGTGCGCCTCG
>CAZFVH010000255.1:0-3640 GCA_964522465.1 uncultured Rubrivivax sp.
ACCGAATTGAAGGCGGCGATCGCCGACTGGCTGAATCGCGACGACGTGAGCGACGAGCGGTTGAGCGATTTCGTTCAGCTGGCCGAGAGCCGCATTTACCATCAGCTTCGCATCCCGCCGATGGAGAAGTACGCGAATCTGACGACCGACTCCGAAGGTCGCGTCACGATCCCCGGCGACTATCTCGAAGCCAAGGACGTATTCTTCAACGACAAGACGCTGGCGCGGATCTCGTTGAGCGAGTATTTCTCGCACACGCCGACCGAAGGCACTCCCGCGTTCTTTGCGCGCGAAACGACGTACCTGCGCCTCTGGCCGATCCCCGGCCCAGCCGTCACGGGCTTGAAGATGATCTATTACGCCGAGCCGGCAAGGCTGTCGAACTCGGTCGCCACCAACCCTGTCTTCGACATGGCTCCAGAAATCTATCTCTACGGCGCGCTGGTCGCCGCGGGGACGTATCTTGGCTCACCGATGGAGAAGATCACGCTGTGGTCGCAGAGCTTCGACGACGCGATGGCGCGTCTGATGCGCCACGCCATCCTGTCTGAGACGTCGGGTGCCACCCCGACCGTAGCGAATGGATATTGATGGATGACTACGTCGGGCTTCTTCTCGGGCGGTGAATCGCCGACGACCAACGTCTACGAGGACGAAGCACGGGCGTTCGCTGAAGCAGCTGCGGCCAGCGCGGCTGCGGCTGCGGCGGTAGCGGCCACCCCCGGCCCTCCAGGGCCAGTTGGGCCGCAGGGTCCGAAGGGCGACCAAGGCGACGTTGGCCCTCCTGGGCCTACCGGCCCCACTGGACCGACGGGCGCGAAAGGCGACAAGGGCGATCCGGGCGACACCGGCCCAGCCGGCGCCACTGGCGCAACCGGCCCAGCAGGCCCAACAGGCCCAGCAGGCCCAACAGGCCCGCAGGGACCAACTGGCGCAACCGGCGCAACTGGGGCTACCGGCCCTCAGGGTCCGCAAGGCGTAAAGGGCGACACCGGCGACACGGGTCCGCAAGGCCCGATCGGCCTGACCGGCCCAGCAGGCCCGACCGGCCCACAGGGTCCGCAGGGACCGGCCGGCGCCACGGGTGCAACTGGCGCGACCGGCGCTACTGGCCCGCAGGGTCCAACTGGTGCCACCGGCGCTACGGGCGCAACTGGCCCAGGTGTCGCTGCCGGCGGCACCGCTGGCCAGCTGCTGGTGAAGTCAAGTTCGACGAACTTCGACACCGCTTGGTCGTCGGCGGTCACCGTCGTCGGCGCAGACGTCGGGATCGGGACGAGTTCGCCGCAGAAGAAGTTTGTGGTGTCGAATGCCGGTGCATACGGCATGGAGCTTGCCCCGAACGACGCATCGGGCGGGTACAACCGCTTTATCAACTACGACCGCGCCGCGAGCCTGTATCGGGGCGTCTGGTACGAGTCGGAGTACCACGTCTTCTCCACCGGCACGACCGGCAACACTGAGAAGATGCGAATCACCAGCGCAGGCAACGTCGGGATCGGGACGAGTACGCCGGGGACTGCGCTAGAAGTGAATGGCCGCATCCAGGCTAAGTCATCGGCTGACCCGAACCTCGCAATTGTCCTCAACAACACCGCTACCAGCGGACGCGAATGGCAGATGATCGCCAGTTCTTCAGGCGGTCTTGATGGCGGCGGCACGTTCAACCTGCGTGACAATACGGCAGGGGCAAACCGGCTTACGTTTAATTCCAGCGGTGGCATCACTTCTTCCGACCTCGCTGACGCCGTCGGCTACAAGGGTCTCCCGCCCAACGCTCAAGGCTCGGGCTACACGTTGGTGATGGCGGACCAAGGCAAGATGGTCACGATCACAGGCGGCGTGACGATCCCAGCCAACGGCTCTGTTGCTTTCCCGGTCGGCACTACGGTGGTGATCTACAACAACAGCGCGTCGAACCAGACGATCTCTATAACCACGGATACCCTGCGTCTGGCTGGTACGGCTACGACAGGTGCGCGGACACTGGCCCAGCGCGGCTTTGCCACCTGCATCAAGGTAGCTGCCACCGAGTGGGTCGTTACGGGTAACGTGACGTGACGGGCATCCTTGCGGCTCTGGCTGGCGCTGGCGGTAAAGCCCCCTACTCGGCCAGCTACCTAATTGTCGCAGGCGGCGGCGCAGGCGGCTCTGCAAGCACGAACACCGGCACAGGCGGGGGCGGTGCAGGCGGCCTCCTCAGTGGTTCTTCAACTCTTACCCCCGGCACGACCTACACCATTACCGTAGGTGCGGGCGGTTCCGCTCCGGGGTCAGTCGCAGTCGGTGGTAGCGGCAACAATTCATCGGCCCTCAGTCAAACCGCTACTGGCGGCGGCGGTGGTGGTTCCGCCCTAGGCAACGGGGTCGATATCATATCCCCTACAAGCGGCGGCTCCGGTGGCGGCGGTTCAGGTACGTTTATCGCGCCCGGTTCTACCCCTGGCGCGTCTGGCACATCGGGCCAAGGTAACGCAGGTGGCGCGGGTCAGAACTCCACCGTTGACGCCAACCTCCAACGCGGCGCCGGGGGCGGTGGCGCAGGTGGGGCGGGTTCTTCCGGCTCAACAGGTGATGGCGGCGCGGGTTCCGCGAGTTCGATCACTGGGTCGTCTGTTACTTATGCCGGAGGCGGCGGGGGTGGTAAGCGCACTGCCGGTACTGCTGGCGCCGGCGGCTCTGGCGGCGGCGGTGCCGGTGGGGCTAACGCTAACGGTTCAGCAGGGTCTGCTAATACTGGCGGCGGCGGTGGCGGCTGCGGCGGCAACGGGACACTACGCACGGGCGGTAATGGTGGCTCCGGCGTCGTAATTGTTTCGGTTCCTACCGCTTCGTACAGCGGCACCACGACCGGCTCTCCGACCGTAACCACCAGTGGCGACAACACCATCATGCAGTTTAACTCGTCCGGGAGCTACACGGCATGAGCCACTTCGCCAAAGTCATCGACGGCATCGTCACCGAGGTGCTGGTCATCGAGCAGGATGTCATCGACACCGGCCTTTTTGGCGACCCATCGCTCTGGGTGCAGACCTCGTACAACACCTATGGCGGGCAGCACCCGGAAGGACGCCCGCTGCGCAAGAACTTTGCTGGCATTGGCTTCACTTACGATGCGGGGCGCGATGCGTTTATCCCGCCTAAACCCTACCCGTCATGGGTACTCGACGAAGATACGTGCCTTTGGGGCGCACCTGTGGCATATCCCGATGATGGCAAGCCCTATCTCTGGGACGAGGAAAGCCAATCGTGGGTAGAGATCACGTTGCCGGTTGAAGGAGTCGAAGAATGAGCATTACCAACACCTGGAACGTTGTTCAGATCGACGCTTACCCCGCGTACAACAACCAATCTACTGTCGTCTTCGGCGTTCACTGGACGCTCACGGGCGACGATGGCGAAGGCCACACAGGCCACATCTACGGCTCGCAGGGCGTGTCGCTAGACCTCACAGATGGCTTCACGCCGTACGAAGACCTGACCGAAGCGCAGGTACTAGGTTGGGTCCACGAAGCGATGGGCGCTGGCCAGGTCGCCGCCTACGAGGCCAGCGTCGCCCAGCAGATCGCCGATCAGATCAACCCTCCGGTGGTGAACCCGCCGCTTCCGTGGGCTGAATAACCGCTATGCCTCTTCCCAC
>CAZFVH010000256.1:0-3624 GCA_964522465.1 uncultured Rubrivivax sp.
GGCGTCGGCGGTGGACGCCGCGGTGACCATGTTGCGCGTGTACTGCTCGTGGCCGGGGCTGTCTGCGATGACGAACTTGCGCCGCGGCGTGGCGAAGTAGCGGTGGGCGACGTCGATCGTGATGCCCTGCTCGCGCTCGGCGATCAGGCCGTCGGTCAGCAGGGCCAGATCGGGCGCGGCCAGGCCCTGGCGCTCGGCATGGCGCTGCAGCGTGGCGAGGGTGTCGCTCAGCAGCGCCCGGGTGTCGTACAGCAGGCGGCCGATCAGCGTGCTCTTGCCGTCGTCGACGCTGCCGCAAGTCATGAAGCGCAGCACGCCGGCCGCGGGGGCGGCGGTGCCGTCGGTCCAGGGATCTCTCTTCATCGGTGGCTCCCGGGGGTCGCTCAGAAGTAGCCCTCGCGCTTGCGCAGTTCCATCGCGGCCTCGGAGGTCTGGTCGTCCAGGCGCGTGGCGCCGCGCTCGGTCACCTCGGCGGCGGCGGTCTCGGCGACGATGGCCTCCAGCGTGGCGGCAGTGGAGGCCACGGGGCAGGTGCAGGTGACGTCGCCCACGGTGCGGAACCGCACCGACAGGCGCTCGACGCGCTCGCCCTCGCGCGCCGGCGTGAGCGGGGTCACCGGCACCAGCGCGGGCCCGCGGCGCACCACCGCGCGCTCGTGCGCGTGGTAGATCGACGGCAAGGCCAGGCGTTCGCGCGCGATGTACTGCCAGACGTCGAGCTCCGTCCAGTTGCTGATCGGGAACACGCGCAGGTGCTCGCCCGGGGCGACGCGGGCGTTGTACAGGCTCCACAGCTCGGGGCGCTGGTTCTTCGGGTCCCACTGGCCGAAGGCGTCGCGCACGCTGAAGATGCGCTCCTTGGCGCGGGCCTTCTCCTCGTCGCGCCGGGCGCCGCCGATCAGCGCGTCGAAGCCGAACTCGGCCACCGCGTCCAGCAGCGTCACGCTCTGGTGGCGGTTGCGCAGCTCGTCCGGGCTGCGCAGCACGACGCGGCCGCGCGCGATCGAGTCGTCCAGCGTGCGCACGATCAGGCGCTCGCCCAGTTCGGCGGCGCGCGCGTCGCGGAAGGCGATGACCTCGTCGAAGTTGTGCCCGGTGTCGATGTGCAACAGGGGAAAGGGCAGGCGCGCCGGGCGGAAGGCCAGCGTGGCCAGGTGCAGCACGACCGCCGAATCCTTGCCGCCCGAGAACAGCAGCGCCGGGCGCTCGCACTGGCCCGCGACCTCGCGCAGGATGTGGATGGCCTCGGACTCGAGTTCGTCGAGGTGATGCAGGGGCGCGGCCTGTGGAGCGAGCGCGGGGGCGATGGCGGTGGCTGTGGCGGTCACGGCAGGGTCTTGCGGGCGGGGCGCTCCGCAGGGAGCGCGGGTTGGGGGCTGCGGAAGATCAGGACGCGGCCTGCGCCAGGGCGGGGGCGGCAGCGGGTTCCCCGGCGGAGGCATGGCTACCCCGCCGGTGAAGCCCGCATTCGCGCAGGGTCGCGTCCTCCCACCACCAGCGACCGGCGCGGATGTCCTCGCCGGCGGAGACGGCGCGCGTGCAGGGCGCGCATCCGATGCTCGGATAGCCGCGGGCGTGCAGGGCGTTGACCGGGACCTCGTGCGCGCGTAGGTAGTCCCAGACCTCGGCCTCCGTCCAATCGTGCAGCGGGTTGAACTTCACGAGGCCGGGCCGCGCCGCATCAGGCTCGGCAGGACGCAGCGCCACGCGCGTGGCCGACTGCGCCGCGCGCTGCCCCGTGACCCAGGCGCCCCGCCCGGCCAGCGCCATGCCGAGCGGCTGCACCTTGCGCACCTCGCAGCAGGCGCGCCGCTGCTCGACCGAGCCGTAGAAGCCGTTGACGCCCTGCGTCCGCAGCAACTCGCGCAGGGCCAACGCGTCCGGGAAGTGCACCTGCACGACGCGCCCGTAGCGCTGCTCGACGCGCTGCATCAGCGCGTGCGTCTCCTCGTGCAGGCGCCCGGTGTCGAGCGTGAAGACCTCGATGGCCGGCACGTGGCGCACGATCAGGTCGAGCAGCACCATGTCCTCGGCGCCGAAGCTGGTGGCGAAGGCCGCGCGCGGCTGCGCGGCGGCCTGCCCGAGCCACCCCAGCGCGGAAGCGACGGCGTCCTGCAGCACGCGTGCCGCGGCGCCTGCGGAAGTGGTGGGCGCGAGCGCCGATGCCGGTGTGACCATGCGAGGCACTGTAGGCAGCCCGGCGCCTCAGGCCAACGAAGGCTTCGGCATCTGCTGCTGCGGTGCGCGCATGAAGGCGGACGCGGCGCGGCTGGCGGCGTTGGAAAAGGCGCGGTCGTCCTGCTCTACAGGAAGAAGCCCCAGTGCACGCCGCACCCGGGCAGGCGAGCGCTTCCACTGGAAAAGATGCGGTTCACGGGCGACGATGCTCGTCGAGCTTCAGCCCCGAGTCGCCCGCACCCACCTCAAGTTCTCGTCCACCTGCGCCAGAGCATCGAACTCCCGGTCATCGTGCAGCAGTTCCAGGTCGTGATCGATGGCAATCTGGGCGATCAGCTTGTCATCCAGGTCGATGGGGGTGCGCATGGGTTTTGCATATCCTCCTTGCACAATCCTGCTACGCCAGACTCGCGCGCGTTCAGGGGGGCCGCCAGCAAGCCAGTTGTGAACGATCGCTCCGCCACGGCAGCCGACCAGACCGGCACAGCACTTGTGCCGATGCCGCCAAAGCCACTACCATCACGTTTTACCAAGTAAGACCTCGGAGTTGCGATGGATGCCGTGCTGATATCGACCAAGGGCCAGATCGTGCTGCCGGTGGCCGTGCGACGCGCGCTCGGGCTGAAGCCGGGCATGCGGGTCCATGTCCAGGTGGACGGCCGCAAGGCGACCGTCACGCCGGTAGCTTCCGCCCCGACTTCCAGCTTGAAGGACATCCAGGACCTGCTGCACTACGACGGCCCGTCGGTTCCGATTGAAGCCATGCGCGTCACCGACTACCGGGATTGAGAGCCCGTGCGCGCTGTCGACACCAACGTGCTCGTTCGCGCCCTGGTGCGGGACGACCCGCTCCAGGCTGCACGGGCAGAGGCACTGATGCAGGCCGGCGAGGTGTTCGTGCCGGTCACGGTCGTGCTGGAACTGGAGTGGGTGCTGCGCTCGCGCTACGGCTTCGCACCGCAGCAGGTGGCGCGCGCGATGGAGATGCTGGCTGGCCTGCCCGGTGTGAACCTGCATGAAGCGGATGCCGTGCGGGTGGCCGCCCGGCGCGCCGCCAAGGGCTGGGATTTCGCCGACGCGCTGCACCACGCGCTCAGCGCCGGCTGCGACAGTTTCTCCACCTTCGACGAGAACCTGGTCAAGCGCGCCGGGCGGATGCGCCAGGAAGTACTTCCGCGCATCGCCCGGGTCTGAAGACGCCGGATGGGCCGTCGGCCCGCACTCCCCGCCCTCACCCCCCCTTCACCGGTCGCTTCCACCCCGGCAGCGACACCTGCTTGGCGCGCGCCACGGTCAGCTGTCCGGGCGGGGCGTCCTTGGCGATGGTGGAGCCGCCGCCGATGGTGGCGCCCTCGCCCACCGTGACCGGGGCGACGAGCACGCAGTTGCTGCCCACGTGCGCGTCCGCACCAATCACGGTGCGGTGCTTGTTTGCGCCGTCGTAGT
>CAZFVH010000257.1:0-3584 GCA_964522465.1 uncultured Rubrivivax sp.
CCACCATCGAGGCCATGGCGGCGGTGTTCGGTGGCACGCAGAGCCTGCACACCAACAGCTTCGACGAGGCCATCGCGCTGCCCACCGAGTTCAGCGCCCGCATCGCGCGCAACACCCAGCTGATCCTGCAGGAGGAGACGCACATCACCAGCGTCGTCGATCCCTGGGCCGGCAGCTACATGATGGAGACGCTGACGCAGCAGATGGCCGACCAGGCCTGGGCGATCATCGAGGAAGTCGAGGCCATGGGCGGCATGACCAAGGCCGTGGACAGCGGCTGGGCCAAGCTCAAGATCGAGGCCAGCGCGGCCGAGAAGCAGGCGCGCATCGACTCCGGCCAGGACGTGATCGTGGGCGTCAACAAGTACAAGCTCCAGACGCAGGACCCGGTGGACATCCTGCAGATCGACAACGTCAAGGTGCGCGAGGGCCAAGTCGAGCGGTTGCAGCGCATCCGCGCCACGCGCGACGCGGCCCGGGTGCAGGCGGCGCTGGATGCACTGACCAAATGTGCCCGCGCCGGTGCGGCGGGTGAGCCCACCGGCAACCTGCTGGCCCTGTCGATCGAAGCCATCCGCGCCCGCGCCACGGTGGGTGAGGTCAGCGATGCGCTGGAGCAGGTCTTCGGGCGCCACCGCGCCGACATCCAGAAGGTGACCGGGGTGTACGCAGCGGCCTATCACAAGGACTACGACAGCGCCGAGGGCTGGGCCCGACTGCAGCAGGAGATCGCCGCCTTCGGCGAGCAGCAGGGGCGCCGGCCGCGCGTGATGATCGCCAAGCTCGGCCAGGACGGACACGACCGTGGCGCCAAGGTGGTGGCCACGGCCTTCGCCGATCTGGGCTTCGACGTCGACATCGGCCCGCTGTTCCAGACGCCCGAGGAGTGCGCGCGCCAGGCGATCGAGAACGACGTGCACGCGGTCGGCGTGAGCACCCTGGCCGCCGGCCACAGGACCCTGGTGCCGGCGATCATCCAGGCGCTGAAGGCGCAGGGCGCCGACGACATCATCGTCTTCGTCGGCGGCGTGATCCCCGCGCAGGATTACGACTTCCTCTACCAGGCGGGTGTCAAGGGCATCTACGGGCCCGGCACGCCGATTCCGGTGAGCGCCAAGGACGTGCTGGAGCAGATCAGGAAGGCGCTGACCTGAAAGAAGTGATACCGTAATACAGTATTACCTCCGGGAGCCCGCATCATGGCCGTATCCGTCCGTCTGGAGCCCATGCTCGAAAAGGAGCTGGAGCTCGCCGCCAAGCGCTTGGGGGTGACCAAGTCGCAATTCATCGTCACCGCGTTGGAGCGGGCCCTTGGGCGTCAGGATCCCTACGCGTTGCTGATGAAGGTGCACACCGAAGTCCGGGATTCGACAGCGGAGATGACCCCGGTGCTTCAGACTGACGCCAAGTCGGCCATCCGGGCCAAGCTGCGGGCGCACCACGAGGCCGGCAAGGCCGACTGGCTGGCCTTCCAGGAAGCTCGCCAGCAGGGCAGGACGTGGGTGCCGCCCGAGCAGGAGCCCGCGGGGAAGGCGCCGTGAACCTGGCACTGATCGACACCGGGCCCATGGTCGCCTTGTTCGATGTCGACGACTACGGTCATCGTCACTACACGGAACTGCTCGCCCACCGACCCTGGCGCCTGACCACCACCTGGCCCTGTGTCGTGGAGGTGACCCATCTCCTGGGCACGCAGCCGGTGCAGCGCTACCTGCGCTGGGTGGCCGAGGGCGGCGTCGTGGTGTATCCGCTGGACGTGTCGAACCTGCCGGACCTGGCGGCGCTGATGGCACGCTACACCGCGCCACCTCGCACCGAGATGGACCTGGCCGACGCCTCGCTGGTGTGGTTGGCGCAGGACACCAACACGCTCAACGTCATGACGATGGACGTGCGGGACTTCTCCCGTTACCGCCTGCCCGATGGTCGCCGCTTTGTCATCCACTGAAGTGTCCGGGTGGCGGCCATGAGTGCCGAACTTGCCGCCCAGGCCTTGCTGCACGGCCCCGGTCCGGCCCAGCGCCGCGCCCTGGCCAAGGCCATCACGCTGCTGGAGTCCACCCGGGCGGACCACCGACTGCAGGCCGATGAGCTGCTGAATGCGCTGCTGCCGCACGCCGGGCGCTCCTTCCGCCTGGGCATCAGCGGCGTGCCGGGCGTGGGCAAGAGCACCTTCATCGAGGCCCTGGGCCTGTTCCTCATCGAGCGTGGCCACCGCGTGGCGGTGCTGGCGGTGGACCCCTCCTCCAGCGTCAGCGGGGGCTCCATCCTCGGTGACAAGACGCGCATGGAGCGCCTGAGCCTGGACGAGCGCGCCTTCATCCGGCCCAGCCCGGCGGCCGGCAACCTGGGCGGCGTGACCGAGAAGACGCGCGAATCGATGCTGGTGTGCGAGGCGGCGGGTTTCGACATCGTCATCGTCGAGACCGTGGGCGTGGGCCAGAGCGAGACGGCGGTGGCCGGCATGACCGACCTGTTCTGCCTGCTGCAACTGCCCAACGCGGGCGATGACCTGCAGGCCATCAAGAAGGGCGTGATGGAGCTGGCCGATCTGGTGGTCATCAACAAGGCCGACCTGGACGCGGCGGCCGCCACGCGCGCCCAGGCGCAGATCACCAGTGCGCTGCGCCTGTTCGGGCTGCATCGCCGCGACGACCGGCTGCACCATGACAGCGCCGTGTGGCACCCGCAGGTGCTGCAGCTCAGCGCCTTGCATGGCCAGGGACTGGCGGAGTTCTGGGCTGCCGTCAGCCGTTTTCGCGAACTGCAGACCACCAGCGGAAGGCTGGCATCCCGGCGTCAGGCGCAGGATCAGGCCTGGATGTGGGAGCGCATCGAGGCCGGCCTGCGCCAGCGCTTTCGCGAGCACCCCGGTGTGCGCGAGGCCCTGCCATCGGCGCTGCAGGCCGTCCAGTCCGGCCGCCTGGCGCCATCGGTCGCAGCGCGCCGGCTGCTGGACCGCTTCGGCGACACGCGCGCCTGAAGCCGCGGTGCCATCTTGCTGCCCCTGGCACCTTCTCACCGGCTCCGCCCGTGCCCCTTGCTCGACCAGCCGCTTCGCCCCCGATCCCGGGCCTTCATCCGCCTGCGCCGCCTTCACCGATCAAGATCGATCCCCTTCAAGGAGAACCCCTGATGCATGACATCATCGAACAGCTCGAACGCAAGCGCGCCGCGGCGCGCCTGGGCGGCGGGCAGCGGCGCATCGACGCCCAGCACGCCAAGGGCAAGCTGACCGCGCGCGAGCGCCTGGAGCTGCTGCTCGACGAAGGCAGCTTCGAGGAGTGGGACATGTTCGTCGAGCACCGCTGCACCGACTTCGGCATGGCCGAGCAGAAGGTGCCGGGCGACGGCGTGGTCACCGGCTACGGCATGATCAACGGGCGCCTGGTCTTCGTCTTCAGCCAGGACTTCACCGTCTTCGGCGGGGCGCTGTCCGAGGCCCATGCGGAGAAGATCTGCAAGGTCATGGACCAGGCGATGAAGGTCGGCGCGCCCGTCATCGGCCTGAACGACTCGGGCGGTGCCCGCATCCAGGAGGGCGTGGCCTCGCTCGGCGGCTACGCCGAGGTCTTCCAGCGCAA
>CAZFVH010000258.1:0-3578 GCA_964522465.1 uncultured Rubrivivax sp.
CCACGCCGTCCGGCCGGTCGGCCTCGTCGCGCAGCGTCTCCCAGTCCTCGGTCGCGCCTTCCTCGGCCAGGATCTGGTTGCTGTTCAACATGAACAGCGCCTTGGACGCGCGCTTGTTGATGTCCTGCTGGATGTCGCGCACCCGGCGGATGGCGCCGTAGGGCAGCCGGTCGCGGCTGCGGCGGTAGCACCAGATGGGGGTCAGGCTGAAGCGGTTGTGCCGGTACGGGGATGGCCCACTGCCCAGCAGATGCGACTCCGTGAACACCGCGATGTGCACACGCATCATCAGCTTGTCCACGATCATGCTGCCCAGGCGCCCCACCGCGTCGGCCAGCGCACGGTCGGCAGGGTTGAAGATCGCGCCGCGCAGCGGCCCCTCATCGACGATGCTTACCCGGGCCGGCTTGCGGTACTGACACTCGATCAGCTTGACCCGCCGGCGCCGCGCATCCGCCAGCTGGCCGACGCCCGCCGCGAATAGCGTGCCGGTCTTGACGTTGCTGAGGTCGTGCGCGGTGTACCAGGTCTCCTCTTCCCAGCCGTCGGTGGTCAGGTGCGTGCCCTCTTCCACCGCCTGCCGGATGCAGTCGGCGCGACCGGGGAACATCAGAAGCGCCACGTCCTCGTCTACCCAGCGCCAGCGGAACAGGTAGCGCGCATCCGACAGGTCGTGCTCGTAGGCGTTACTGTCCCACAGCACGTTGCGCCAGTCCTCGTACTTGGAGTACAGGACATCGGCCGTCGGGTCGTCGCGCACACCGTCGTCCATCCAGCCCACGCCGGATTTGATGGCGTCGGCGAAGGCCCGGCTGCGCAGGAAGGTGACACGGTTGATGTCCGAGACGTACTTCAGCACCTTGGTCTTGACGTCGGCCAGGTCGACGTCGTCCTCGGTGCGCGGGAGCACCCGCCAGTCCACCCGGGTGCGGCGCTCGGTGCCGATCAGCCAGTCGACCATCGGCGCGATCTCGTTGTAGACCAGGGGCATCTGTCCGCGCTCGCGCAGCACTGCGGCGTCTTCGGGATCCCACTGCAAGGAGTCATAGAAGTCGCAGTCCATCGCCATGTCCAGGCGATTCAGGCTCTGGCGCTCCTTCTCGTAGTAGTACCACTCGAGCAACTGCCTCAACTCACGCCGCGCCTCCTCGGAGTCGAGCTTGTGCTGGCCGGCCGAGGCCGCGACCACGGCGCCCTGGGGTCTCAGTAACTCGTCCAACGAACCGCCGTCGCGGCGGCGGCGGGAGAACTCCAGCGGCTCAATGGGCATAGGTCGCGCCCTCACGCTCGAGGCGGATGTCCTGCTGCGCCAGAACCTGCCCGTCGGCGCGCAGCGTCATCTCGCCGAAGCTGCCCCGATGGAACTCGGCCGGCGGGGCCGAGGGCATCTTCACCAGGTCGGGCATTCCGTCATGGATGATCCCGGCTACCCGCACCCAGTTTGGCCGGCTGGGCTCGATACCCAGCACCTCGCAGGCGGTGACGCACTGGCGGGCTAGGTAGGCGGGGTCGTCATAGCGCCAGGCGGTGGAGTCGCAGACGATGTACCAGGGTGCGCCCGGCCGGAAGGCTGGCAGCAGCACCATTGCCCGCTCGTCGTTGACCCAGGTGAAGACAACCACCAAGTCACCGTGCTGGCGGGTCGCGTAAGCCTTGCGGGGATCGAGGGTTGCGGGCATGATTTAGCGTTGCCGGGGTGCGGTGAGGCTGCCATGCTTGGGGCGAACCTTTGTTTTGCGGGCTTTACAGCGACAAGTGTTCGGACAGGGATTATGTGCGTCGATACTTGGCGGCTTAATTTTCGGTAGGAGCGATTCGTGGTTAGTAGATTGAACGCTAAGCAAGCTGCTGCGTTAACTTCCACCAGAGCCAAAGAAATTGAAGCCCAAGTCAGGCAACAGGAATTAGAGAACAGATTGAGATTTACTCAACTGAGGAAGAAGATTCGCCTTTGGAATGCACAGGCAAATCATTTAATTGAATCCGCATTAAGCAAGAAGACGCACCTTGATGTGAATTCTTCATTGATAGGGGCTGATACACTTGTAAGAAATGGATTTGCCATTTACTATGTTGACATGGTGTCATTTACTAAGCACCAGCAGCAGTTGATACTCAAGCAGGAGGAAGAAAAGAGGATTCGAAAGTACAAAATAGATAGCCTGAGCTTTGTCGTTAGAAGGGAAATCGACGACTTGGTAAGAGAGTTTGGGGGAAATGATCAATTCAAGGGAATGACGCTGACAAAAGAGAACTCGGTAAAGCATTTACTTGCGAAGGTCGAAGAATACCGATCCGGCATCAGCACTAAAAATGCAGAACGCGGTTGCTTGTTTAGGCATATATTTGACGGTCAACTGTATTTGTTTCGACCAATCGAATCATTAAGGACAAAGTCGCAGACAGTTCAGAACGCACTTCATAATCTTGAAAGCTTACGACATGAATTTGATGACAACGAGACTTCAGATCTCGATGAAGCCAAAAACGTAGACGACGACAGTTACTTCGAGATAGCGGAACAGAAGCCCGCCATTCCGGCACGATTTAGGAAATACTTACGGCCAAGTGAGTGCAGCGAATACATGGAAGTCAAGAATGACACCGACTTTTATCAAATAGAGTGGGAAACTGAGAATATTCCGAAGGGATGGTTTTTTGAAGATTTAATCTCGGCTAGAGCGTTAGGTTGGCTCGCCGGACCTTATGGTCAAAATTTTCTGGATATAATCGAGTCACGAGTTAGATCAGCAGTAGATGATGCCGCTTCAACGGTTAGCTATAAAGCGGCTTTTCAGGGAGTATCATGGTTTTACGACCTTGGCCAATCTACTATAGAAATAGGACCGTATCCGAACCAGTTAAGCAAGATTTTGAGAGTATTAGGGTACAAAGTTGACAACAGAAAAATCGGAGAACAAAGCGTAACCATGAATATTTCATGGTAAACAGGAATCAATATGTTGAGCGATTAAATCACACCGCCATCGCACTTCCCTTCCTGCGCAGCCCCACCGCCGTCCCCGATCTGAACCGATCCTCGGCCACCACGCACATCAGCCCGAACGCATCGGCCCCGTGACTCGACCAGTCGTGCTCCGGCCCCAAGCCGATGCTTCGAGCCTCGTCCTTCCGCTCGTGATACCAGCCGAGCGCGTCCAGCCCCGCTGAGGTCGTCGCCTCGTTGAACCAGACCGACGTGAACAACCGCCGCCCGGCCTCGATACGCGCAGCCGCAGCACCCCTGCCCTGGTTGGGCACCACCTCGACCGCATAGCCTGCCTGGCGCAGCGCGGACTCGTAGCTGACGTCAAACACCTTGTCGTGGGTCGATCCGTCGTGCGGCAGCCAGATGTCCGCCTTGCCGGGCGCGTAGCCCTGGGAGCGCATCCACGCCAGGTGCGCCGCCAGCGGCTGGCCGACGGACTCGTAGTAGTTCAACACGCGGATCTCGCGCCCGACGAACTGCGCCACCCAGATCGTGAAGGCGTCGGCCCGCGCCCCCGTGCCGCCGATGTCGCAGAACAGGCGCACCGTCATCAGCGGGTCGGCAGCGACCTTGCCGATGCGGCCGGCGG
>CAZFVH010000259.1:0-3553 GCA_964522465.1 uncultured Rubrivivax sp.
GTCGTCGAGCCACTTGGCGGCGATCGAGATCGTCGCGTTGTGGGTCATCACCGTCGTCTTGTTGTGGAAGGCGACGTTGTTGTCGGGATCCTTCCACGCGGTAGACGACGGCGGCGTGCAACCCTTGCCGTAAACCCAGGTGTAGTCGTTGATGGCGTTGATCAGACCTTGCCGCACGGCCGGGCTGTCCACCGTCAGCTTGCCGTTGTCATCGACCAGCCGGACGTTGTACGCATCCATGAAGGTCAGGAAGGAGTAGAACGCGTCGCTGGAATCCACTCCCATCGGGAAGCCGGTGCCGAAGGCGCGCTTGCCCGTCTTCTGACGGTACGCGGGCTGGACCTTGTCGCACCAGAAACTCCAGTAGCCCTTCCAGTCGGTCGGGATGTCGCTCTCCTTGAAACCGGCCTCGGCGAGCATGTCCTTCCAGTACTGGATGTGCATCGTCTGCTGCTTGACCGGGAAGGCGTAGTAAGCCCGGTTCTTCGCCACATCGTTGTACAGAAAGGTCGTGGACAGAGCCCGCGGCTCGAACTGACCCTTCAACGGCTCGATCAGGGTGTTCAGATTCTCGAGCCGTCCCTCGTGAGCCCACTTGGCCGTGACCTGGAAGTCGAAGACGTCACCGTAGGCCACGTCGGGCGGATTCTTGGCCTCGAGCGCGGCGACCACCTTCGGGATGGCCTCCTGGGGGGCGTACAGCGACAGGTCGATCTTCACGCCGGGGTTCTTCGCCTCGAAGTTCTTGACGGCGTTGAACAGGGCATCGTCCTCCCCCTTGTAGAAGCCCTTGGCCCACCAGACCGTCAGCCTCTCCTGTGCCACGGCCGGCCCGAAGGCCACGAGGGTCGCACCGGCGACCGCACCGATGATGAATTTCCTGAGTTGCATGCGCTGTGCCTCCGAAACATTGGGATCAGGCCGCACCACGCGACCCAAGGCCCTTAATCGTATGACCAATGTGCGACATGCCCATCGGCAAAAACCCGCACGGCGTTGCGACGGACGGCGACGGCCCGCGACAGTGCTTCACGCACCGACCTGCGCGCACTCAGGCACCGGGGACAGCAGCGGCCGTCCGGCGAAATGCTCGCGCAGATTCCCGAAGGCCAGATCGGCCATGGCCTGGCGGGTCGCCAGGGTGGCGCTGCCCACATGCGGGGCCAAAACCACGTGCGGCAGGGCCTTCAGACGCTCGGGCACGCG
This sequence comes from uncultured Rubrivivax sp., assembly GCA_964522465.1. GTDB lineage: Bacteria > Pseudomonadota > Gammaproteobacteria > Burkholderiales > Burkholderiaceae_C > Rubrivivax. Next base: position 1,207 of record CAZFVH010000259.1, read on the forward strand.
CGGCTCGTCCTCGAAGACGTCCAGGCCCGCGCCGGCAATCACCCCCTGCTCCAGCGCCTCGATCAGCGCCGTCTCGTCGACCACGGAACCCCGCGCAACGTTGACCAGGATGCCGTGCGGCCCCAGCGCGCGCAGCACCCGCGCGTCGATCAGGTGGCGTGTGGCCGACCCGCCCGGGGTGATGACCACCAGGAAGTCGCTGTGCGCGGCGAGTTCGGCCGGATCGGCATGGAACGTCCACGGCAGCCCGGACCTGGGCGAGCGCGCGGTGTAGGCAATCGTCATGTCGAAGGCCTGCGCACGGCGCGCGATGACCTGGCCGATGCGGCCCATGCCGACGATGCCCAGCCGCGCACCCGAGACCTTGCGCGCCAGGGGCATCGGCCCGCCGAGCCACTGGCCGGCGCGCACGTAGCGGTCGGCCGCGGGCAACTGACGCGCCGCGCACAGCATCAGGCCGATGGCGAGGTCGGCGACGTCGTCGTTGAGCACGTTGGGCGTGTGCGTCACCGGCACCCCGCGCGCCACCGCCGCAGCGACGTCGATGCCGTCGTAGCCGACGCCGAAGACCGAGATCAGCTCGAGTGCCGGAAGCGATGCGATCAGCGCCGCACCGACACGCGACTCGCCGCTGGCGGCGATGGCGCGCACGTGCGGGGCGATGCGGGCGAAGGCCGCGGGGTCGGTCTCGTGCAGGCGGTCGTGGAAGACGAAGTTCGTTTCGAGCGACGAAACGTACAGGGGCGACAGCTTGGACGCGCCCAGGACATGGATGTCGGACACCGGGTTTTCCTCAGGATGGGCGGGGCTCCGCCGGTTCAATCGTCATACCATAATAGATGCGATCCTCGGCCTTGCGCCACGGGATCAACCCCATCCCCGACGACATACCCCCCCTTTGAAGAGTGCCCCATGAGTGACCACCCCCCCGGAGATGACGGCAAGCCGCGCCGCAAGCCGTCCGACATGCGCAGCCAGCAGTGGTTCGGCCGCCAGGACCGTGACGGCTTCGCCTACCGCAGCTGGGTCAAGGGCAAGGGTGTGCCGCACGACCAGTTCGACGGCCGGCCGGTGATCGGCATCTGCAACACCTTCAGCGAGCTGACGCCGTGCAACTCGCACTTCCGCACGCTGGCCGAGCAGGTCAAGATCGGCGTTTACGAAGCCGGCGGTTTCCCGCTGGAATTCCCGGTGATGTCGCTGGGCGAGACGCTGATGCGTCCGACCGCCATGCTGTATCGCAACCTCGCCAGCATGGACGTCGAGGAGAGCATCCGCGGCAACCCGGTCGACGGTGTGGTGCTGCTGTTCGGCTGCGACAAGACGACCCCCAGTCTGCTGATGGGCGCGGCCAGTGCCGACGTCCCAGCCATCGGCGTGTCGGGCGGGCCGATGCTCAGCGGGAAGTGGCGCGGCCAGGAGCTCGGCTCGGGCACCGGCGTGTGGAGCATGAGCGAGCAGGTGCGCGCCGGCACGCTGAAGCTGCAGGACTTCTTCGAGGCCGAGAGCTGCATGCACCGCAGCCACGGCCACTGCATGACCATGGGCACGGCCAGCACCATGGCCAGTATGGTCGAGGCGCTGGGCGTGGGCCTGCCCGGCAACGCCGCCTACCCGGCGGTGGACGGCCGGCGCAACGTGCTCGCCCGCCAGGCCGGCCGGCGCATCGTCGAGATGGTCCACGAGGACATGAAGCTGTCGAAGATCCTCACCCGCGAGGCCTTCGAGAACGCCATCCGCACGCTCGCCGCCATCGGCGGCAGCACCAACGCGGTGATCCACCTGATCGCCATTGCCGGGCGCATCGGCGTCAAGCTCACGGTCGACGACTTCGAGCGTCTGGGCAGCGAGCTGCCCTGTCTGGTCAACCTGCAGCCCAGCGGACAGTACCTGATGGAGGACTTCTGCTACGCCGGCGGCCTGCCGGTGGTGATGAAGGAGATCGCCCACCTGCTGCACACCGACCACGTCACGGCCAACGGCCGCACGGTGGGCGAGAACATCGCCGCGGCCGAGAACTTCAACCCCGACGTGATCAAGCCCTTTGCCGAGCCCTTCAAGGAGAAGGCCGGCATCGCCATCCTGCGCGGCAACATCGCCCCGCGCGGCGCGGTGATCAAGCCGAGTGCCGCCACGCCGGCGCTGATGCAGCACACCGGCCGCGCCGTGGTCTTCGAGGACAGCGACGACTTCCACCGCCGCATCGACGACGAGAGCCTGGACGTCGACGAGACCTGCATCCTGGTGCTGAAGAACTGCGGCCCCAAGGGCTACCCGGGCATGGCCGAGGTCGGCAACATGCCGCTGCCGCCCAAGGTGCTGCGCAAGGGCATCACCGACATGGTGC
>CAZFVH010000260.1:0-3422 GCA_964522465.1 uncultured Rubrivivax sp.
TTCCAGGTGACGGCCTACACCCAGACCTGGTCGGACGTGGAAGCGCGCATCGGCTCGCGTCCGAAGGCCGGGCAGATCGCCGGCAACTTCAACACGCTGATCATGCTGCGGGTGAAGGAGTTGGCCACCGCCGAGCTGCTGACCGACCAACTGCAGACCGTTCAGGTGGTCTCCACGGTGGCGTCGTCGTCGGTGTCCGATACCAACGACCCGGGCGAGTTCACCGACTTCGCCAGCCGTAACGAAGACCGGATCGCCCCCGAGACAGTGCCGATGCTGGCGCCGACCGACCTGGTGCAACTTCCCAAGGGGCAGGCGTTTGCGCTGCTGCATGGGGGGCAACTGCACAAGATCCGCATGCCGCTCCCCGGGGCGGGTGACGATCCGCTGATGCCTGCAGGTCTCAAGGAGATCGGCGAGGCGCTGCGCGCCCGGCTGGACGGGCCCTGGCTGTGGCCTGAGCCAGCGCGGGACAAGGACGAAGGAGAGGGCGTTCATGGGCTCCCGCAACACCAGCTTCCATGACGGGGCGCTTGCGCGCGTGCTGCTCGCGCCGTTCAAGCTCGGGTTCGCGCTGACGCTGGGTCTCGCCGGCCTGCTGCTGGTGGCGTGGACGGTGGACTGGATGTGCGTCGCCCACGTCTGGCCCGGGCGGGTCGAGGGATTGCGGACCCTGCTGGCCGAGGAACTGGCGGCCGGCACTGCCATGGCGGCCCGCCAGGGGGGCTCGGCGGCGGCGGTGACCGCGCCGGCCAACGCACTCTATGGGCTGGTTTTCGAGGCGACGGGGCTGCACGAGATGGGGCAGCGGTTCGCCGAGGGCGTGCCGATGTCTATCCCGGACACGGTCGTGCGCAGTACCTGGATTGCCCGGCAGGAGGCAATCGAGGTGGCGATGATCGGCACCCAGTTGCTGGGCCTGCGTGCCGGAATCTTGGTCCGGGTTTTCCCGCTCCTCGCGCTGCTCTACGCGGTGGGCGCAGCCGAGGGTCTGTGCCAGCGGGCGATTCGCCGTGCACAGGCGGCGCGAGAGTCGGCGAGCCTGTACCACCGGGCAAAGTACGGACAGGTGGTGGTGCTGGCGCTGGGTGGGTCAGCCCTGCTGGTCTGGCCGGCGCCCGTGGCGTGGGGGATGTGTGCCGGCGTCGGCGCCGTGCTGGTCGGGGCGCTGGCCGCCGGGCAGTGGGCGTACTACAAGAAGCACGTGTGATCGGTCAGCGGTACTTGCGGTAGGTCGGACTGCGGCTCAGGTTGACGCCGAGCGCCTTTAGGATGGCCGCGCGAGCCTCCTCTCCCTCGACGGAGAGCGAACTGGGACTGCCCCAGAATGAGGGCGTTCGATGAGCAGTACCAGCGGGCAGGGTCCACTCGTTGCCCTCGGAGGAGGACACCATCGTTCCCCGGATGTACGAGCGATGGCCGGTGGCCGTTCGGTCGATGATCTCGAGTACCGACGCGACGAACCGACGACGAACCGTGGCGCCGTTGAAAACGTCGCTGGGCGCGACCTTCGGCGATGTCGGAGCGGTGGATGCGGTGGCTTTTCTCATCGGCTACCAGTAGCTGGTGCGGCAACGGGACAGATCGACGAATCGCTTGGCCCGTTTGTCGTAAGGCGTGCGCAGGGTGACGCAGTGGCCATCGTCCTCGATATCCCCTTCGAACTGCAGCTCGGCACCACTCGGGCTCTTGACCGAGCAATGACCGAGGCAGCACATGCCGTTGGACTCATTGGCCTCGAGTTGACGCTCGGCGATGGCGTCCTCGATGTCGTTTCTCTCGCTCCGGGTCAGGAACGAGAAGCGAGGCTTCTCGACGTCGTCCAGGGGCTCGGAGAGCCGTATCAGTTCCTCCAAACGCTCGGGATCGAGCGAGTCCTCGATCATGTAGATGACTTCGGAGGCGGGCGAGTTGTACGACGCGTACTCCTCGACCGTCATCAGCCTCGCGTAGCGGGTGAAGGACCACTCGCTACCGGGCCTCCTCGACTCGGGGATGCCGAGGGCGTCGGCCAGGTCGTGAGCGGGGATGCAGCGGTACCTGGGGCTCCGGCTGCGTACGTCCTTTGCGACTGCCGTGCGGCGACTGTCCATGTCAACCGCCAGGAGCTCGGCGAGCGCCTGCTCGGGCGTCAGTGCGTCAGCCGTAGGGCTCTTCGGGCGTGTGGTCATGGAACTCTTATGCCGACTCGGTAACTTGCATCGAACTCATCCTGCGGGAAGTATCGCAACCACATCGAGCAATTCAAGCACACTAGACCGAACCGGTGTTCAGGATCTGCTGCATAGCGGAGATCTCGCTGACGGTATGGCCATCGTGCGAAAGAGTCGGTGAGACAAGCACTTAGGATCTTGTTGACGGTACGATCCGCGTTGGTCTTGACGGTGGGCGAGAGGGGCGTTCGCGAGTCTCAGCGGCTAGCGTCGGACCCGATAGTCCTCGATAGACCTCGAAACCTGCCTGTTGCCACAACCGCCCGGAAACCCGCGCCAATGCTGGACCTCATCAAGATGACGGTATCTTTGACGGTATCCAGCGGCCTTCCGGCCGAGAACGCTAGGCGCGGAAAGGACTTGGCGGCTCAATTGATGACTGAGTGGGAGAGGGCGATATTCGCTGCGCAGCAAACATCGCTTCGAAGCCCACCCCGACGTCAAGGCCGCCCCCGAGTGTCAGGGCGACTCTGGCGTGTCGGCCTCAGCGAACGACTTGTCGGTCTCGATCCAGCGCCTCCCGGCAACGATTGTTGGGATCGAGTCAAGCGCTCGCCCAGCGTATGATGCATGAAACGTCAATGAATAATCATACGGTCTGTCATGTCTGCCGTCGTCACCAATCCCCTGCCTGCCGCGTCGGCGCATGTCGCTCGTGCCCTGCGTCCCGGGCGCGTGTACAGGCGTGAGGACCTGGCGCCGCTCAGCACGGCTGTGGACCGCCATCTGCAGGAGTTGGTCTCGGCAGGCTGCCTGACCAAGCTCGCCCGCGGCCTGTACTACGCGCCGCGCGAGTCGGCGTTCGGCGCGGTACCACCCACCGACGAGGAACTGGTCGCGGCCTTCCTGAAGGACCGGGACTTCCTGCTCTTCTCCCCCTCGGCCTACAACGCGGCGGGTCTGGGCACGACGCAGCTTTACAACCGCACCTGGGTCTACAACCGCAAGCGTCATGGCGTGTTCACGCTCGGCGGCCGGAAGTACGACTTCCGGGTCAAGCCCCGGTTTCCGAGTAGGCTTTCCGACGAGTTCCTCTTCGTCGATGCGCTCAACAACCTGGGCGAGTTGGCCGAGGACGAGGCGGCCGTGCTCGCGCGCGCCAGGCAGCGTGCCCGCGAGATGGATGGCAGGAAGTTGATGCGTGCCCTGGAGCAGTTCGGGCTGGTGGCCACCCGCAAGCGCGTGATGGGCTGGCTGGATGCCTGAGTT
>CAZFVH010000261.1:0-3418 GCA_964522465.1 uncultured Rubrivivax sp.
CGCCAGGGGCGCGCGGTCGCGGCGCCGACGTCGGGCTCGCAGGCCCGCACGCTGTTCTATGCCGAAGATCTGGGCAAGCACTGCCGCAAGCTGGAGCGCGAGGCCCGGTCCGCCATCGAGGAGACCGGGGCCAACATGCTCCACCTGGTCTTCGGGATGCTCGAGTTCCCGGAGGCGCCGGGCAGCGACAAGCTGTACCGGGCCCCGCTGGTGTGCGTGCCGGTCAGCATGACGCGCACCGACGAGGGGCAGTACTCCAGCTTCCACCTGGCCTACACCGGGGAAGAGCTCAGCGACAACCTGTCCCTGCGGGAGAAGGTCCGACGGGATTTCGGGCTCAACCTGCCCGATTTCGACATCGACGAGGACGGTTCGCTGGAGAACTACCTCGAGGCGGTGACCGACCGGGTGTCGACGCTGCCGGGCTGGAGCGTGCGGCGGATGCTGACGCTGACGCTGCTGTCGTTCACCAACATGCTGCTCGTGCGGGACCTGGACCCGGGCAACTGGCCCCGGGCCGGGCGCAGCTCCGCCCTGCTGGCGCATCCCCTGGTCAAGCAGGTGTTCGAAGGCCAGGCGGTGGAGGGGGATGCCCGGTACGGCGACGAATACGACATCGACACCCACCCCAAGGGCGATCTGCCGCTCATCTACGACGCCGACAGCTCGCAGCACAGCGCGCTGATCGACGTGCACGAGGGCCGGAACCGTGTCATTGAGGGCCCGCCGGGCACGGGCAAGTCCCAGACCATCACCAACCTCATCGCCGCGGCGCTGCAGGCCGGCAAGAAGGTGCTCTTCGTCGCGGAGAAGCTCGCCGCCCTGGAGGTGGTGAAGTCCCGCCTGACGCTGGCGGGCCTGGCGCCCTTCGTGCTGGAGCTGCACAGCCACAAGACCACCAAGAAGCGCGTGCTGGAGGACCTGGCCACCCGGGTTGCGCTGCGTCCGTCCGGCGCTGGGGATCTGTTGGGCCTGCTGGAGAGGCAGGCGAGCAAGCGCAAGGAATTGAAGGCCTACGCGGACCTGATGAACGCGAAGGCGGGCAGCCCGCTCGACCTGACGCTGCACCAGGTGATGTGGCGCGCCGAGCGCAACCGCCTGAAGGCCGGGGACAGTGCCGCTGTCGTGCAGCAGTTGGCCTACCTTCCCGCGTCGAGGACGACACCGTCGCAGTTGGCGGCCTTGCTCGATCGCCTGCGCTATGTCGCGGCCCAGCTCGCGCTCATCGGCACCTACGGCTCTGGTCACCCGATGTGGGGCTTCTTCCCCGCTGAATTCAAGCCGGAGGACGATGTCCCGGTGCAGCGGGCGCTGTCGGTCTTTGCGGCCAGGTTCGAAGCGTTTGCGGACGCGATGGCCAAGGCCGCTGCGCTGCTCGGCGGGACCAGCCTGAACATGGGCGACCAGAGCGCGGCGCAACTGCTGTCGGTGCTGGCGAACATCGCGCCTGCAGACCCCGACCGCGTGGCTTTCGGGTTGTTGCCTGCGCTGTTTGCAGACGACGACCCCCGTGGGGTGCGCAGCCTGTCCGTCCTGCAGGACCTGTCGGCAAAGATCGCGGCGCTGGAGGCGGCCGAGGCCGAGGTGCTGCGCCACACCGTGCTCGGCGGGCCGGCGTCCGACGCGCAGGCCGCGGCTGCGGCGGCCGCCTTGAAGGATCTGAAGACCCACGGCCTCGGTGCCCTGACGGCAAGCCAGCTCGAGGCCCAGCGCAAGCAGCTTCGCAAGGCGACCGACGACGCCGAAGGCGCACTCGGGGTGCTGGCCGACGCGGCCAAGGAACTCGGTGTGCCGTTCGACGGCTCCACGGATGCTGCGCGTCAACTGGCCGCCATCGTTGATGCCGGCGCCAGTGCCCCCAAGGAAGGCCTGCACCTGCTGCATCCGGGGCTGCGTGGGCCGGAGGTGGCATCCGACCTGCAACGTGCCAAGGCCCGGCTGCAGGCCCAGCAGGAACGGTTCGAGTCGATGGAGCGCATGCTCTACATGGACGCGTTGCCGTTGGACGACGCACTGTCTGCTGCCATCCTCACCCTGCGGGAAGGTGACGCCTGGTACAGGATCTTCCAGAGCAGATGGCGTGGCGCGGTGCGCGTCCACCAGCAACTGCAGCGGCAGAAGTCCAAGCTGTCGGCCGCGCAGCGGCTGCGTGATCTCGAGCAGATCCGCCAACTGCTGAAGGACCAGGCCGCCTGGCGCGATGACCCGGCGCTGCGTGCCGCCGTCGGCCAGCACTTCAAGGCCGAGCAGACGCCGCTCGACCCACTGCTGGCGCTGGCCACCTGGGTGCGGGAGACCGATGCGGCCATGGAGACTGTAGGTGTGCCGGAGGGCGTGTTCGATGCGACGACACTCGATCGTGCCCGGCTGTTGGCAGTCCAGCAGAGGGCTCCTGCCATCCGAAGCGCATTGGCGGTGCTCGATGCGTTTGACGGTGTTTGCCAGGGTGCCCTGACGTCTGCGTACGCGGTGGTCAGGAAGGGTTTGTCGGGCGCCGACTGGAAGGGCCGGCTCGGCGCTGCCCAGGGCGCCTTGCGCGCGATCTCTGCCGCCCAACTGGCGATGAAGGGGGTGTTGCGCAGGGAGGCGCCGGCCGAGGCCGTTCTGCGCGCCGTGGTGACCAGTCATGAGATTCCTGCGCTAGTGCAGGCGCTGGCCGAGCATCCGGGCGGCCGGGCGTTGTTCGGCAAGGCCTACGACGGCCGGCGCACCGATGTCGAGGCCGCCTTGGCCGCGCACACCTATGGCGCCCTGGTGCTGAAGTCGTCACTGCCCGGCAGCATCGAGAAGGCGTTGCTGTCCCCAGACTGCATGACAAGCCATGGTCTGCTGTCTGCCTACACGCGCACGATCGCCGACGGCTGGCAGGCGGTGTCCGAGTTCGGCGCGGCGATGTCCGGGTTCGGCCGCTTCGAGCCTGCGACGTGGGCGGACCCATCAGTGGGCCCGGCGTCGCAGTACGCCCAGGCTCTGGCAACCAAGACGCGTGTAGCGGCCGACACGGTCGGTGGCTTGCTGGCCTGGGCGCAGTACGTCGGCGCACGGAAGGAGGCGGTCGACGCGGGCCTGGAAGACTTCATCACTCGTCACGAGTCCGGCCAGATTCCCGCCGAGAAGCTCGAAGCCGCGTTCCTGTACCGGTTCTACGCCAGCATCGCCCAGGCGGCGTTCGAGAAGTCGCCCGCCCTGCGGCAGTTCAGCGGGCTGCGCCATGCCTCGGTGCGCCAGGAGTTTGCGGCCACCGACAAGGAGATCATCAAGCTCCGCGGCCAACAGGTCGCCCAGGATTGCTGCGCGCACAGCAAGCCGCCTGCCGGCAACGTCGGCGTCAGGGTGGAGGACAAGACCGAGATGGAGTTGCTGCGGCACCTGATGCCGCAACAGCGCCCCCGGGTGGCGGTGCGCCAGATGCTGCGGC
>CAZFVH010000262.1:0-3392 GCA_964522465.1 uncultured Rubrivivax sp.
ACGTCGTCGGCGCGGCGCTGCAGCGCCAGGCGCTGGTTCAGGTAGCCCTTGTCGGTGATCTCACCGGCGGCCATGCTGGGCCCGTCGGGCAGCAGCAGCGCGCGCACCGGCGTGGCCGACGAGCCCAGGCCCTCGGCCCGGAGCGCGCGCAGGCCGTCGCGCACGTGCGCGGCCATGGCCGCCGGGCTCTCGCGCCGCGCAGCGTCGGTCAGGAAGACCAGCAGCCCGATGTCGTCCCGGTCGTGACCGGTGACGACGACGTCCTGCACCCAGGGCGCGAGCGCGCCGACCACCTTCAGCCGCAGCGTGCCCACCGACACCCAGGTGCCGCTGGTGAGCTTGAAGTCCTCGGTAACGCGGCCGTTGAAGACGATGCCCGAGGCCGGGTCGGCCTCGTCCGCGAGGTAGCCGGCATCGCCGATGCGGTAGTAGCCGTCCTCGTCATAGGCCGCGCGCGTGGCCGCCTCGTCACCGCGGTAGCCGGGGAAGACGTGCGGGCCGCGGATGCGCAGTTCGAGCTTGCCGCCGTTGGGCACGAACTTGACCTCCGCCCCCGGCATGGGGTTGCCGATCACGCCGGGGCGGTCGAGCTTCCAGTTGGCGAAGGTGATGGCCGGCGACGTCTCGGTCGCGCCCCAGGAGGTGGTGAACCACAACGGCTCGCGGCGCACCGGTGCGGCCACGGCCTCGAGGCGCCGCCACACCGGCTCCGGCATGCCCGAGCCGGCATAGAACAGCATGCGCAGCTCGCCGAGGAAGCGCGCCGCGAGATCACGGTCGGCCTCGAGCGCGGGCAGCAGCATCTCGTAGCCGCGCGGCACGTTGAAGTAGACCGTGGGCTGCACCTCGCGCAGGTGCGCAACGGTCCGGTCGACCAGCCCCGGCATCGGGCGACCGTCGTCGATGTACATCGTGCCGCCGTGGGCCAGCACCATGTGGGTGTTGTGGTTGCCGCCGAAGGTGTGGCTCCAGGGCAGCCAGTCCAGCAGCACCGGCTTCTCGCGCGCCAGGAATCGCAGCGTCTGCGCCAGCATCTGCTGGTTGGCACACAGCATGCGGTGGGTGTTGATCACCACCTTGGGGTGGCCGGTGGAGCCCGAGGTCAGCAGGTACTTGGCGTGGGTGTCGGGCGTGATGGCAGCGTAGGCCCGCATGACCGCCGGCGTCTCGACCGTCGCGGCCAGCGCGCCGAAGGCCCGCGCGCCGGCAAAGCCCTCGGCGCCCCGGCTGAAGACGACGATCGCGTCCAGCCCGGCGCCGACCAGCGCCGGCCCGTAGACCGCAGCGTCGCTGGCATACACCAGCGCCGGAGCGAGCGTGCGCAGGATGCCGTGGATGCGCGTGTAGTCGCCGCCGGCCAAGCGGCAGTAGCCGCTGCTGACGGTGCACACCGCGCGGCCCACGTGCATGCCGGCCAGCAGCAGCACCAGGTGGTCGAGCGCGTTGTCCGACAACACGACCAGCGGGCCGCCGGGGGCCAGGGGCAGGTCCAGCAAGCCCTGCGCCACGCCGCCCACACGCTGGCGCAGCGCGCCCCAGGACAGCACCGACCAGCCGCCACCAGCCGCAGGCTCGGCGAAAGCCGGGGCGTCAGGCGTCTCGCGCGCCCAGCGCTCGAGCCACTCGCCAACGCAGCGCTCGAACGGTTGCAGAGGCTCGGGCGAGCGCAACACGAAGGCGCCGCCAGGCAGATCCTCGCGCACTGCGGCGCGCGGCGCGAGCCGCGTCGGATCGTCGAGGAAGCCTGGGACGTCGGGCATCGGGTCACCATCCACTCGTTGGCGGGCCCCTGTGAGCCGATCCTTGCGTGGCCGCGGCAGCGAACGCCCCGCACCACGCAGCCCGACCCATCGGGGACGCATTTTCCATACACATGTGTATGTGTATGGAGGCACATCGTAGCGCCGTCACTCGCGGCCGGAATCGGGGTTTTCCCGGGTTTCAATACACTTCTGTACGGACAAGATGACGCGATGCCCACCGCCCCCCCCGCCAAGACCGCGCGCCGCGCCAAGCCTGAATCCGAAGCCCGCACACGCCTGACGCCGGAGGCCTGGATCGACGCGGCCACCGACGTCCTGGTCGACCATGGGATCGACCACGTGCGGGTCGACGTGCTCGCCACGCAGCTCGGGGTGACGCGAGGCAGCTTCTACTGGCACTTCCGCGACCGCGAGGACCTGCTGCGCCGCGTGCTCAAGGCCTGGCAGGAGCGCGCCACCGATGCGCTGACGCGCCGCCTCGAGCAGGCCCACGGCAACAGCCCGCAGCAGCAGTTGCGCGACGTGATCTCGCTGCCGCATCGCGGCCGCGCCGCCGGGCGCGCCGCGCGCATCGAACTGGCCATCCGCGCCTGGGCGCGACGCGACGCGATGGCGCGCGAGGTGCTGGACGAGGCCGACGCCAGCCGCATCGCCTACCACGCCCAGATCTTCCAGGCCCTGGGCTACACGCCCGAGGAGTCGCGCCTGCGCGCCTTCACGCTGTACGGGCTGGAAGTGGCCGAGTCGGTGCTGCATCGCCAGGGCGACGCCGCCGCACGGCACGATCGGCAGGCCTTCGTGGAAGCCCTGATGCTCACACCGCTGAGAGCGCCGGCCGGCGGCTGACCGGCCTGACGCCACAACGCGACGAGCCGCCGGCGCGGGTGGGTCAGGCGCCTGCCAGCACGCCGCGCCGGATCTGGTCGCGCTCCATCGACTCGAACAGGGCCTTGAAATTTCCCTCGCCGAAGCCCTCGTCGGCCTGGCGCTCGATGAACTCGAAGAACACCGGCCCGAGCACCGGCTGGCTGAAGATCTGCAGCAGCAGCCGGCGCTGGCCGCCGGCGGTGGAGCCGTCCAGCAGGATGCCGCGGGCCTGCAGCGCGCCCACCGGCTGGCCGTGGCCCGGCAGGCGCTCCTCCAGCATGTCGTAGTAGATGTCGTTGGGGGCCGTCATCAGCGGCACGCCGGCCATCTGCAGCGCGTCCACCGTGCCGACGAGGTCCTCGGTCCGCAGCGCGATGTGCTGGATGCCCTCGCCGTTGAACTGCATCAGGAACTCCTCGATCTGCCCGCTGCCGCCGCGGCCTGCCTCCTCGTTCAGCGGGATGCGGATCAGCCCGTCGGGCGCCGTCATCGCCTTGCTCGTGAGCCCCGTGTGCTGGCCGCGGATGTCGAAGTAGCGGATCTCGCGGAAGTTGAACAGCCGCTCGTAGAAGCCGGCCCAGTAGGCCATGCGCCCGCGGTAGACGTTGTGCGTGAGGTGGTCCACCGCGAGCAGCCCGTGCCCGCGCGGACGGCGCTCGACGCCGGGCAGCCATTCGAAGTCGATGTCGTAGATGCTGCGGCCGTCCTCGAAGCGGTCGATCAGGTACAGCGGCGCTCCACCGATGCCCTTGATCGCGGGCA
>CAZFVH010000263.1:0-3348 GCA_964522465.1 uncultured Rubrivivax sp.
GCCGCATCACCGCCCGCCCGCCCTGCCTTGAAAAATCGCGAAGCCCGTCAACAGGGCGAACGCGCGTGGGGGTACCAGGAACACCGGGAAGCCGGCAGCCTGCCGGTTCAGGGTCTGCTGGACGCCGGGAGAGTCTGAACGCCCCGTGGATGCATGACAGACAGCTGTTCCTGGTCAACCCGAGCACGGATCATCACCTGATAATGGCAGGCGAATCCAACACGGAGGTTTTCGATGAAGAAGCCACTTCTTGCTCTTTCCGTCGGCCTGGCGCTCATAAGCGCCGCCAGCGTCCATGCCCAGTACCAGGGCCCCGGCAGCAAGCCCGCCAAGGTGACACAGCAACCGCCGATGACGACGGTGGCGGACGTGCTCAAGAGCGGCAAGGATGATCACATGGTTACGCTGACCGGGAGCGTAGTGAAGCAGGTGGGGAGGGAGAAGTTCCTGTTCCGCGATGCCAGCGGCGATATCCGAATCGAGATTGATGACGACGCGATGCCGGCCCAGCCCTTCGACGACAAGACGAAGCTGGAAATCACTGGCGAGGTGGAAAAGGAGTTCCTGCGCTCGCTCGAGATCGACGTGAAGTCGGTGAAGCTGCTGCCTTAGTTCACAGCCGAGTAGCGTTGCTGACGCGGCGAAGATTCACCAATATCATCAAGCAGCAGGATCATGAGTCCAGCAACATAAAACAGCACGACAGAGCTCAGTGAAAACATGACGGCCTCCCTGATGAAAACACGGGGAGCCAGAGCTCCCCGTGTGCGCTGTGGTCAGAACCGGTAGCGTACGCCTACCATGAAGTGGCGAGGTGCACCGGGTGCAACGAAGCGGTTGACGGTCGCGCCATCATTGGTGATACGCGAGCCATCGGCATTGAACATCGACAGCGCCATCATGCCGTAGGTTTCAAAGCGGGTATCAAATACGTTATTGATCCTTGCGAAGTAGTCCAGCCCCTTGGCCGCCTCGTAATTCGCATGAAGGTTCAAAATCGTGTAGCCCTTGACCCTGGCGGTCGCCTTGATACTCTCGTCAGGGTCACTCTCTCCACCAATTCGCCCGTCTTCGTTACCTTGCGTGGTAAGGCTCGATGTCGTGATAAGCGTGCCTCCAAGCCTGAGCTTCGGTGCGGCGCGCCAATCGGCATTCAACCTCAACGTGTGGTCTGGAAGGCCAGCGATCTTCGTGCCGGGACGCACTTCAATATATCGCTCACCTGCGAACAGGATTTGTGAGGCTTGATAAGTCGCATCGAGGTAGCTGTACGAGGCGCGAACGTCAAATGGGCCGAATGACCCAAACGCGCCGATGTCTACACCTTGACGGCGGGTACGGTCGAAATTCTCAAAATAGCCAAGACCGGTCTGGTCCTTCGCACGGAACAGGATATCGTCCTTGTTTTCGGACCGATATAAGGCGACGCTGACGCCTGAAAAATCAGACAGTTTCAGGCGGAAGCCGCCTTCGAGTGAGCGTGCGATCACCTGCTTCAGGTAAGGATCAGCCTGCAGGCCAGTGGGAAGCCGACAAGCAAAGTTGGGGTCGGCACACCCTAGCTCAATCGGGGTCGGAACGCGATTGCTTTGCGCCAGGTTGCCGAAAACGGTCAATGAGTCGCTGGTTTTGTGTGTCACCCCGATCGACGGGTTCAGGCTGTTGTACGTGAACCGATCAGCTGTCTGCCTCGGTGGATTGAGCTGATTGCCCGTTTGGTCGTCAATGAAGGTACTCAGCTGGTTATCCACAACGGCATGATTAAAACGTCCAGCTGTGGTGACGAAAGTCTTCTGGGAAACGCTCCAGGTATCGGACGCATAGATTCCGGTCGACAGATTTTTACCCCGCATCCGCGCGCTGTCGACTGCCGCAACACAGTCAATCGGTTGACGGGTTGCGTCGAGATCATCGCACTCGGCTTGGCTCGACCCATAACGCGACCGACTGGCATCGATGGCGATACCTGTCGTGAGCTGGTGGGCTCCGAGTATTTTTGTCAGATTGGCACTTGTGCCGTAACTCGTTGAAGTCGTATTGGTGTAGTTGAGAACCGCCTCATCTTCGAAGCTGGCGCCATCTTCCTCCCTTTCCGCATCTCCACCCACTGTGCGCCGCTTGCTCTGCCGGACATAAGCATTCATCGCCAATTCGGTATTGCCGTCGAGCAGGCGTTGAAAATTGAAAGTCATCTGATTTAATTCGTTGCGCGTGCGGTCCGGATGCGTGTAAATCCAGCGCCGATTGGATTCGTACATTCCCACGCCGCGTACCGCCGGGCCACCGCTGTTTGCTTCGTCATCAATTTGCTCTGCAGTCCCGAAATGATTACTCGGTAATAGCCCATTCCCCAGCAGATTGCTCCGCCCCGTCAGCAGCGACAGATCCCAGTTACTGTCATTTTGCTGCCGGCCGATCTTCGCGAATATATTGCCGAGGTTGCCCGATGAATGTTCACGCCATCCATCCTCGCGGAAGCCGGTGGCTGCGATAAAGCTGTGGTAACCATCTTCACCGCGGCTGCCATAGCTGACATCCGCGCGCGCGCGGCCGAAGCTGCCGGCTTGCAGCCTCATCTCGCCCCCCGGCGCGGTGAGGCCGGACTTGGTAGTGAAGGCCAGTGCGCCGCCCAGGGTGTTCAGGCCATAGACGGGATTCGAGCCCGGTACCAGGGTCACGTTGCCGATGGCCGCTTCCGGGATCATGTCCCAGTTCACGACATCGCCGAAAGGCTCGTTGACACGCACACCATCGAGGTACACCGACATGCCCTGCGAGGAACCAAGGATGCCGGACAGGCGGAAGCCGCGGTAAGTGATATCAGACTGGAAGGGGCTGCCCTGTACCTCATTGACGTTCACGCCGAGCAGATTACGCGACATGTATTCCGTCAGGTTCAGCGATTGCCCGCGGTATAACTGCTCGTCGGTCACGGTCTGTACGTCGTAGGGCAGCTTGGCTTTCTCGATGCCGATACCGGGCAAGGGCGAGGTACCGACGACTTCGACTTCCTGCAGCGTCTTGTCCTGCTTGTCCGTGGTCTTGGCCTTATCCTGCGCGGACAGGTAAGGTGCAGCAAACAGTGCGGCGATAGCCAGTGCCGCTGCAGTGGGACGCAGGCGGTTCCGGTTACGTTGATTCATCATGTCTCCGAAAAAAATAGGGCGCGGCCTCGTTCTGATTAGTTGCGTGCCGGCCGCGCGTTTGTGCGGAGCGATTGTAAAACTGTCCATACCGGAAATTATCGGGAATTTTTCCCAACGTGAGCTGGTTGCCGGCACATCAGCAAGTCCTCCCTGCAACTCGGGAATTTTTCCTGTTTCTCCGTCTTCGGAGAGCAGGTATCTT
>CAZFVH010000264.1:0-3329 GCA_964522465.1 uncultured Rubrivivax sp.
TCCGCCGCGTGCCGCCGCCGCGCGACGAGGAAGACGAGATGTCGGGCGAGATCTGGTATGCCGTCGGCCCGAAGGACGTCTTCCCCGAGACCTTCGGCCCCTTCCTGCTCGGCAACCCGGCGGTGCGCGAAGTCTTCATGCGCCACCACGGCGACCTGCTGGACCCGGCCTTCTGGCAAGGCCACCAGCAGCGCATCCGTGCCGGCCACGTGCACGACGTCTTCCCCTACGACCCCGCGCGCCGCTTCGCGCACCACCGCCCCGCCGAGACGCCGGCCTGACCGACTGAGAGCCTGAGCGCCTGAGCGCCCACTCGCGCGGCACCCCCAACCCCACCCCCCGGAGGACCCCATGCAAGACCCCATCGTCATCGTCTCCGCCGCCCGCACGCCCATCGGCGGCCTGCTCGGCGACTTCGCCGGCCTGGCCGCCTGGGAGCTCGGCGGCGTGGCCATCCGCGCCGCGGTCGAGCGCTCTGGCGTGCCGGCCGATCGCATCGACGAGGTGCTGATGGGCAACTGCCTGATGGCGGGGCAGGGCCAGGCGCCGGCGCGTCAGGCCATGCGCCGCGCCGGCCTGCCCGACGCCACCGGCGCCGTCACGCTGAGCAAGATGTGCGGCTCGGGCATGCGGGCGATGATGTTCGCGCACGACATGCTGGCCGCCGGCAGCGCGCAGGCCGTGGTGGCTGGCGGCATGGAGAGCATGACCAACGCACCGCACCTGATGTTCGCGCGCAAGGGCGTGCGCTATGGCGCGGCCACGATGTTCGACCACATGGCGATGGACGGCCTGGAGGACGCCTACGAGCGCGGCAAGGCCATGGGCGCCTTCGCCGAGCAATGCGTGGCGAAGTACGCGTTCACGCGCGAGGCCCAGGACGCCTACGCGATCGCCTCGACCACGCGCGCGAAGGCCGCCAACGAGGACGGCAGCTTCGACTGGGAGATCGCCCCCGTCACCCTGCCGGGCAAGGCAGGCGATGTCGTCATCTCCCGCGATGAGCAGCCCTTCAAGGCCAAGCTCGACAAGATCCCGTCGCTGAAGCCCGCGTTCAAGAAGGACGGCACCATCACCGCGGCCAACGCGTCCAGCATCTCCGACGGCGCGGCGGCGCTGGTGCTGGTGCGCGAGAGCACCGCGCACGCGATCGGGTTGCAACCCGTGGCGCGCATCGTCAGCCACGCCGTGCACGCGCAGGAGCCGCAGTGGTTTGCCACCGCGCCGGCCGGCGCCATCGCCAAGGCGCTGGCCAAGGCCGGCTGGCAGCCCGGTCAGGTGGACCTGTGGGAGGTGAACGAGGCCTTCGCCGCGGTGACGATGGCCGCGATGGCCGAGTACCGTCTGCCGCACGACATCGTCAACGTGCACGGCGGCGCCTGCGCGCTGGGCCACCCCATCGGCGCCAGCGGCGCGCGCATCGTCGTCACGCTGCTGGGCGCGCTGCGCCGGCGCGGGCTCAAGCGCGGCGTTGCCGCCCTGTGCATCGGCGGCGGCGAGGCCACGGCGATGGCGCTGGAGATGATGTGACCGTGCGGGCGTGCATCCAGGCGCAGGCGGGTGCGGCAAGCCCGTACGCCGCGGCCCTTCACCGACATCGAACGGGCCCGGCCCGAAGGAGTGGACCCTCATGAACGTGCTCGTCATCGGCGCCTCGCGCGGCATCGGCCTGGAATTCGTGCGGCAGTACCGGGCCGACGGCGCCCGGGTGGTGGCCACGGCGCGGGACGACGCCGGGCTGGCGCGGCTGCAGGCGCTGGGCGCGCAGCCCTTGCGCCTGGACGTCTGCGACGCGGCCAGCGCCGCGGGCCTGGCGTGGCAGATCGACGGCGAGTCCTTCGACGTGGCCATCGTCAACGCCGGCGTCATCGGCAGCCGTACCACCGGCCTGCAGACGCCCGATGCCGACGAATTCGACCGCGTCATGCGCACCAACGTCCTCGGCCCGATGCGCGTGCTGCCCTTGCTGGCCGATGCGTTGGCACCGGCGGCGCGCGTGGCGGTGCTGTCCTCACGCATGGGCTCGATCGCCGAGCGCGCGGCGCCGGGGGCCTGGCTGTACCGCGCCTCCAAGGCCGCCGTCAACTCGGTGCTGAAGGACGCGTCGCTGGTGCTGCAAGGCCGCGCCACCTGCATCGCCTTCCACCCCGGCTGGGTGCGCACCGACATGGGCGGCCCGGGCGCCGATCTGGACGTGGGCGACAGCGTGGCCGGCATGCGTCGGGTGCTCGCCTCACTCGTGCCGGCCGACAACGGCCGCTTCTTCAACTTCGACGGTACGGCCATCGCCTGGTGAGGCGCGGCGGCCTGCAGGAGAACCCCATGCTGCTGTCCGATGACCATCTGGCCGTGCAGGACGCCGTGCGCGCCTACGTGCAGGCCGAGATCGCGCCCCATGCCGCCGCCTGGGACAAGCGCCACGAGTTCCCGAAGGTCGCACTGAAGGGCCTGGCGGAGTTGGGCTGCTACGGCGTGGCCGTGCCCGCGCAGTGGGGCGGCGCCGGGCTGGACCACCTGGCGCTGTCGGTCATCCTCGAGGAGATCGCCGCCGGCGACGGCGCCACCAGCACCATCGTCAGCGTCAACAACTGCCCGGTGTGCAGCATCCTCATGGCCTTTGGCAACGAAGACCAGAAGAGGCGCTTCCTCGAGCCGCTGGCGCGCGGCGACATGCTGGGCGCCTTCTGCCTGACCGAGCCGCACGTGGGCTCCGAGGCCGGCGGCCTGCGCACCACCGCCGTGCGCGACGGCGACCACTACGTGCTCGACGGCGTCAAGCAGTTCATCACCAGCGGCAAGCACGGCGACGTGGCCATCGTGATGGCCGTCACCGACAAGGCCGCGGGCAAGAAAGGCATCAGCGCCTTCCTCGTGCCCACGTCCACCCCCGGCTACACGGTGGCGCGGCTGGAGGACAAGATGGGCCAGCACGCCAGCGACACCGCGCAGATCGTCTTCGAGCGCTGCCGCGTGCCGGCGGCCAACCTGCTGGGCGAGGAGGGCATAGGCCTGAAGATCGCGCTGTCGGGCCTGGAGGGCGGGCGCATCGGCATCGCGAGCCAGGCCGTGGGCATGGCGCGCGCCGCCTTCGACGCCGCGCTGGCCTACGCCAGGCAGCGCACCAGCTTCGGCCAGCCCATCTTCCAGCACCAGGCGGTGCAGTTCAAGCTGGCCGACATGGCCACGCAGATCGAGGCCGCGCGCCAACTGATCTGGCACGCCGCTACGCTCAAGGACGCCGGCCGCCCCTGCCTGAAGGAAGCCGCCATGGCCAAGCTCTACGCCAGCGAGATGGCCGAGCGCGTGTGCTCCGACGCCATCCAGGTGCA
>CAZFVH010000265.1:0-3316 GCA_964522465.1 uncultured Rubrivivax sp.
TCATCGCGAGCTGCGACGTCGCCGCGGCCATGATGGATCCTCCCGGCGGCACCGCGCTGGTGGAGGAGAGCATCCTCGAGTCACTGGACTTCCGCCGCGCCATGCGCAAGGTGGCCAAGGACTACGGGCGCGACTGGTGGTTCAAGGTCTGGGGACCCGACAAGCTGGTGGATCAGGGCATCGGCCGCGCCGAGACCTGGATGCTCAAGGCCGAGGACAAGTGGCACGGCTTCGGTGACCTGGCGCCGGGTTTCAACCTGCTGGACCCGGTCAAGAGCACCATCATCACACCGGGCCTGGACATGAGCGGCCGCTTCGCCAAGACTGGCATCCCGGCGGCGGTGGTGACCAAGTTCCTCGCGGAGCACGGCGTCGTCGTGGAGAAGACGGGGCTCTATTCCTTCTTCATCATGTTCACCATCGGCATCACCAAGGGCCGCTGGAACACCCTGCTGACGGCGCTGCAGCAGTTCAAGGACGACTACGACCGCAACCAGCCGATGTGGCGCGTGCTGCCCGAGTTCTGCGCCGCGCACCCGCGCTACGAGCGCACCGGTCTGCGCGACTTGTGCCAGAGCATCCACGAGACCTACGCCAAGGGCGGCATCGCACGGCTGGTCACCGAGATGTACCTGTCGGACCTGCAACCGGCGATGAAGCCCAGCGATGCCTACGCGAAGATCGCGCAGCGGCAGACCGAGCGCGTGCCGGTGGACCTGCTCGAGGGCAGGATCACGACTTCGCTGCTCACCCCGTACCCGCCGGGCATCCCCTTGCTGATCCCCGGCGAGCGTTTCAACCGACGCATCGTCGACTACCTGAAGTTCACGCGCGAGTTCAACGCGGCCTTCCCCGGCTTCGACACCGACGTGCACGGGCTGGTGGAGGAAGATGCCGAGGGCGGTACGGGTCGACGCTACTATGTGGACTGCGTGCGCGACTGAACTTGCGCCTGCACGCCGCGCACTGGCGTCCCGCGGCGATCGTGGGCAAGGCGAGGCTGGCTCCCCGCGTCACCGCCCCGGTGACCGGGGTTGTTCACTCGGCCATGCCGCCCGCCACGCGGCTGAAGCCCGCGTCGACGTAGGTGATCTCGCCGGTCACGCCGGAGGCCAGGTCCGACAACAGGAAGGCCGCGACGTTCCCCACCTCGCCGATGGTTACGTTGCGCCGCAGTGGTGCCACCCGTTCGACGGTGTCCAGGATCTTGCCGAAGCCCTTGATCCCTGAGGCGGCGAGCGTCTTGATCGGCCCGGCCGAGATCGCGTTGACGCGCATGCCCCTGGGCCCGAGGCTCTCTGCCAGGTAGCGCACGCTGGCTTCCAGCGAAGCCTTGGCCAACCCCATGGTGTTGTAGCCTGGCACGACGCGATCGGCTCCCAGGTACGTCAGGGTCAACAGCGCGCTGCCGGGGTTCAGACGCGGCAGCGCGGCCTTGGCCAGCGCTGGGAAGCTGTAAGCCGAGATGTCGTGCGCGATCCGGAACGCCTCACGCGACAGGCCGTCCAGGAAATCCCCCGCGATCGCCTCCCGGGGGGCGAAGCCGATGGCGTGGACGAACCCATCGAAACGGTCCCAACGCTCGCCGAGGTCCCCGAACAGGCGCCCGACCTGCGCGTCGTCGCCGACGTCGCAGTCGAACGTGAGATCGGAGCCGAAGCCCGTGGCGATCTCTGTGATGCGGTCCTTGAAGCGTTCTCCGACGTAGCTGAACGCCAGTTCCGCACCTTCGCGATGGCAGGCCTGGGCGATGCCGTAGGCGATCGAGCGGTGGTTCAGCACGCCCGTGACAAGCAGGCGTTTGCCGGCGAGAAATCCCATGCGGTGCTCCGAGCTGTCAAAGCATGAGAGTTTCCCACGCTTGTCCTGCCGCTGAATCGCCCGATGCCAGCACAGGCTGGCCCGATTCGTGCTGACCGACGCTTGTCGGTGCGGCCGTCCACGCCTATAATCTGCGCTTCGCTGATTGTCAGATGGGCGGTTCGATCCAGCCCATTTTTTTTGGCCCTGCGCCGACGCGGGCGTCGGGAGAGATGCAATTCTGGTGCGTAAGACTGAGCGTTCGAAGCCGCTGAACCCGCCGGCTGCCGTCATGGGCAGCTCGGCGCACGCTTGCGTGTCCCGCACGGTCGAGGGCCTGGGGTTCGACCTCGTTGATGTCGAGCGCGCGGCTCGCGGCTTGTTGCGGGTCTACATCGACCGCCTGCCCGGGCACGCATATCCCGAGGCGCAAGGCGCGGGTGAGTTCGTCACGGTCGACGATTGTGAGGTCGTCACCCGACAGCTTCAGTTGGCTCTCGAGGTGGACGGTATCGCCTACGAGCGGCTGGAAGTGTCCTCGCCCGGCCTCGACCGGCCGCTGCGCAAGGAGGCCGATTTCGAGCGGTTCTGCGGGCAGGCCATCGATGTCGCACTCAAGCAGGTCTACCAGGGGCGCAAGCACTGGCGTGGCGTGCTCGGGCGGGGTGACACGTCGGGGTGGCGGCTGGAGCTTCAGGGCGACAAGGCCGGCGCAGAGCTTCTGTTCGCCCTCGACGAAGTGCGCGAGGCCCGGCTCGTGCCCGTCATCGACTTCAAGGGGCGGGGCCGCGCGGCGCCGCCCGCAGGCTGAGAAAGGTCCTTCTGGGATGAACCGTGAACTGTTGATGCTGGTCGATGCGATCTCGCGCGAGAAGACGGTCGAGCGCGAGGTCGTGTTCGGCGCGGTGGAGGCGGCACTGGCGTCTGCCACCAAGAAACTGCATGGCGGCGAGGTCGACATCCGCGTGTCGATCGACCGTGATTCGGGCGAGTACGAGACCTTCCGCCGCTGGCACGTCGTGCCCAACGAGGCGGGCCTGCAGATCCCGGATGCCGAGATGCTGCTGTTCGAGGCCCAGGAGCAGATTTCCGACATCGAGGCGGGTGATTACATCGAGGAGCCGATCGAGTCCGTGACGATCGGCCGTATCGGCGCTCAGGCGGCCAAGCAGGTGATTCTTCAGAAGATCCGCGATGCCGAGCGCGAGCAACTGCTGAACGACTTCCTCTCGCGCGGGGATCGGATCTTCGTCGGCACGGTCAAACGTCTGGACAAGGGTGACATCATCGTCGAGAACGGTCGCATCGAGGGGCGACTCAAGCGCACCGAGATGATCCCGAAGGAGAATCTGCGCACCGGGGACCGCGTGCGGGCCTTCATTGCGGGGGTTGATCCTACGCTGCGCGGGGCGCAGATCATGCTGTCGCGCAGCGCGCCAGGCTTCATGAAGGAGCTTTTCGCGCAGGAAGTGCCCGAGATTGAGCAGGGCCTGCTTGAGATCAAGAGCTGCGCCCG
>CAZFVH010000266.1:0-3313 GCA_964522465.1 uncultured Rubrivivax sp.
GATGTGCTGAAGCGGTCGATCAGGGGCCTGATGATGTAAGTGGCGACACTCCGCTCACCGCGGCGGATGAGGACCTCGGCGTGCATCCCGCTCTGCAGCTTCAGGTCCGCATGCTTCTCCAGCTCCTCGGCTGCGACGCCGATCCGGACTATGAAGTAGGGTGCCCCCGTGCGCTGATCCACCATGCGGTCTGGCGAGATGCGCTCGACCACACCCTCGATCACGGGTGTCAAGCGGGCGGCGGCGTGGGAGAGGCGGATGCTGGCGGCCATGCCGGGCCGCACCGTGTCCACCTCGTTGGGGTTCAGCTGCGCCTCGACCACGAGGCGTTCCTCGCGCGGAACGATGGCGGCGACCTGTGCGCCGGGCGCGATCACGCCGCCGAGGGCCGCGAAGCGGAGGTCCATGACGGTCCCACCCTCCGGCGCAGTCACGTCGAGGCGGTTGAGCTGGTCAAACGCGGCCACATGCCGCTCATGGAGCTCGAACAGGCGGCCCTGCACGTCGCGCAGATCCCTTGCGATCTCCTCCTGCCGCGACCGGAAGAGCTGGGAGCGCTGCATCTCTGCCTCACTGATCGCTTGCTCAGTCCGGCTGATGTTCTCAATTGACTCGCCTCGCTCACCAAGCAAGCGCGCCTCCTCACGTTGCAGGTTGAGGAGGCGCGGCAGGCGCTCGAGGCCGCTGCGGACGAGAATCTCGACGCCCCCGATCTCCTGACGGATCAGCGCGAGCTGTCGGTCGTTGGAGGTGACGCGGACGTTCAGGCCATCGATCTGCTTGCGGAGTTGGAGGATGCGCTGCCCGATGATCTCGCTCTGCCCCCGGAGCGACAACTGCCGGGCGGTAAATTCGTTGCGCTGCACGGCGAGGATGTCGGCGAGCTTCGGGTCCGAGGCCCTGCGCAGAAGCGCCTCCGGGAAGGTGAGCGTATCCACCCCGTCGCGCTCGGCCATCAGGCCTGCCTCGCGCACGCGCAGCCGGTCCATCTCGTCCTCGAGCGTGGTGACTTGTGCCCGCGCCCTGGTCGCATCGAGCCGCAATAGCACCTGGCCTGGCTGGACCACGTCGCCCTCGCGGACCAGCACCTCGCCCACAATGCCGCCCTCGAGGTGCTGGATGACGCGGCGGTTCAGCTCGACAGCGAGGGTCCCCATGGCGACCGAGGCGCTGTCGATCTTGGCCATGGCGCCCCAGCCGACGACGAGGGCCCCGGACAGTAGGACGGTGGACAGCGCGTAGCGCAATGGTCGCCAGATCGGGGCCTTGGAGAACGCTGCCCCGCCTCCCGTGGGGGGCGGGGCGATCTTGCCGATTGCGAGGGACATGCTGTGTGCTCTTCTGTTCAGCTCGAGCCGACGAGGCTCGTGATGGCGCGCGCAGCGGGTTGCGCGGCGGGCCTAGTCAAGCGCGGGAGGATCTCCTCCCGACGGCCGAAGGCCTCGACCTGGCCGGCGCGCAGGACGAGGATCTTGTCGACGGCGGCGAGGACGCTGGCGCGGTGCGTGATGACCACGCAGGTGACCGTCTTCTCTCGCAGGACTGCGAGGGCCTTCGAGAGGGCCGCCTCGCCCTCGGTGTCGAGGTTGGAGTTCGGCTCATCCAGGATGACAAGGCGGGGATTGCCGTAGAGCGCACGCGCCAAGCCGATGCGCTGGCGCTGCCCCGGCGAGAGGCCTACCCCACCAGGGCCCAGTACAGTGTCGTAGCCCTCCGGCAGGTGGAGGATGAGGTTGTGCAGGCCCGCCTCCTGAGCCGCGCGCACGACAAACTCCGGGTCCACCTCGCCGAGGCGGGCGATGTTCTCCGAAACAGTCCCCTCGAAGAGCTCGACGTCCTGCGGGAGGTAGCCGATATGCGGGCCAATCTGGGCGCGCTGGATCCGCGAGATGTCGGCGCCGTCCAGCCGCGCGCTACCGCTGAGCGGCGGCCAGATCCCGAGCAGGCCGCGGGCGAGCGTACTCTTGCCAGCAGCGCTGGGGCCGATGACCGCCAGGGATTCGCCAGGTGCGAGCGCGAAGCTCACCCCGCGCAGGATCATCTCTCGCCCGGGCAACCCAAGCACGAGACCCTCGACGGTGAGCTCCCCCTGAGGCGCGGGAAGAGGCATTCGCTCCATTTCCGCCGGCACCGTGTCGAGGAAGTCGGACAGCCGGCGATGCGACGCCAGGGCGGCGGTCATCTGCTGCCACAGCCCGACGACCTGGGTGGTCGGGGCGATTGCGCGCGCCAAGATCATGGTCGCCACGATCATGGCGCCCGGGGTAATCTGCTGCTCGAGGACCAGCAGGGCGCCAAGGCCGAGCCCAAGGACGCCCGTGAGGGCAAGCTGAAGGAACTTTAGCGTCGCCGAGAAGCCGCCGGCGACGCGACTGGCCTGCTCCTGCTGGTCGAGCATCGCGAGGTGGCGCTCCTGCCAGCGCCGCCAGACGCCGGAGCGCATGCCCATGGCTTCCGTGACCTCGGCGTTGCGCACGCTGGCCTCTGCGAAGGCATAGGCCTGGACATTGGTGTTGGAAGCCTGGCGCAGGCGCTTGGTTGCCAGCAGCGCCTGAGTCACGGCAATCCCGGCGAAGAGCAGCACGCAAGCGACACCGAAGGCGGCGAAGGCTGGGTGGAGGATGTAGAGGACCCCGATGAAGACCGGGATCCAGGGGATGTCGAGCGTGGTTGTCAGCCCGTGCGTCGCCACGAAGTTGCGGATCTGTTCGAGGTCACGCAGCGGCTGCACGCCAAAGTTGCCCCTGTTTAGAGCTGTCGCGCGAAACAGCACGTCGAAGACGCGCGAGGCGATCACCCTGTCCAGGACGCGGCCGATGCCGATCAGGGCAGCTGTCCGGCAGCCCTCGAGCACCGCATAGATCGCGATCATGCCAAGGGCGAGGACCGTGAGCGCCAGCAGGGTCGACTCGCTCTGGCTGGCCAGGACCCGGTCATAAACTTGCAGCATGTAGAGGGAGCCGGTGAGCTGAAGGACATTGATGCACAGGCCAATGAGCAGGAGCACCAGGATCGCGCCCTTCATCTGCCCCAGCAGGTCCGCAACGGGTGAGGGGCTAGACCGTGGCCGCAGACGGTGGTTTGAGGCGGGAGGCTGACGCATAGGTGTCCGGTCTTTCAGAGGCGCGGTCTACGCTCACGTAGGCTGCTTGCATCACGCCAGCTTCAAGGCGGCGAGAGATGGCAAGGGGCTCATCTAGAGCGATGGTTGTAGGCGACAAGATTCAACCGGTGCAATGGCCAATACAAAGCCGTTCGGCGCGGCAGCGCGGCCAAGTCCCATGACGCATAGCGGTGACCTCTCAGCCCTTAG
>CAZFVH010000267.1:0-3295 GCA_964522465.1 uncultured Rubrivivax sp.
GTCCTTGCCGTCGACCGTGAGCGTGGGTGGCACCACCTGGCAGCTGAGCTTTGTGACGGACCAGGGGCTGCGCTTCTCGCTGGGCGCGGGCAGTACCGCCACGGCAGCGCAGGCCCAGGACCTGCTGCGCGCCATGAGCTACCGCCACGACGGCACGGCCGGCACCACCACCGACGGTGCGCGGGTGCTGACCGTGAGCGCGCAAGATGCGGTGGGCAACCTCACGGCCACGCCGGCCCAAGCGTCGCTGGGCATCAACGTCCAAACGCCGAGTGCAGCGGCCAGCAACCCGCTGAGCACCACCGACGCCAACGGCGACGGCGTGCTGGGCGATCAGTTCACCGTGCGTTTCAGCGAACTGGTGCGGGTGGATGGGGTCACCAACACGGCCAACTGGAGCGTGTCGGGCGGACGGACCTTGGGCACAGGCTTCACGGTACAGGCCTTGAACGCCGTGACGGTGGCCGGGGTGGCCTACGCCAGCGAATACCGCATCACCGGCGGCAGCGGCTACACCTACACCACCGGCACGGTGCTCACCATTGGCAGTGCCAACGTGATGGACACGGGGGGGGCCACGGCGGCCGCGAACGTGAGCTTCACGATGACGGACATTGTGGCACCGGGTACACCCAGACCACCGCTCGACATCAACCAAGACGCGAACACGACCAACAACAACATCAACGCCAACGAGCGCGCTGCCACCACCTCGATCAACTTCACCGGTTTCTTGGCAGCCGCTGGTGACAGGCTCAACGTGTATTTGGACGGCGTGCTGACCAAGAGTTACAACCTGAGTGCTGGCGCCACCCAACAAGCCGTGACTTTTTCCGGTGCGGAGTGGGGTGCTCAGGACGGCACCAAGGTCATCACCGTCCGTCTTCAAGACGCTGCAGGCAACTTGGGGGTAGACAGCCAACCCAAGATGGTCACGGTCAGCAGTTCGCTCAGCACCAACGTGCTGGACATGTCGGTCCTCACCGACACAGGCACGCTGGGCAGCGCCAACGCCGGTGACGTGGTGCGGGTCACCTTTGACAAGGCCGTCAATCTCAGCAGCGCACAACTGGCAGCCCTGTTCGGCTCCGGCGCCACGGCGGTGCCCATTGTGGGTGGCAACACCGCGCGCTTGTTGAACGGAAGCTTCTGGTCTGGGAGTAATTCTTGGACCCTTGCTGCCAATACTGGCACGGTCCCCTGGGTGACCAGTGCCAACAACGAAGCAGGGACCGGAACCGGTGATGTTTTGATTTCCAATGCCAGCGCCAACCAAGGGGGGTCGGTCAGCCAAACCTTCACCACTGTGGTGGGTCAAACCTACACCGTCACCTATGACCAAACCGGCGCGGCAGCGCTGTCGGTGCAAGCCACCGGTGGTGGCACAGTGACCAACAGCGCCACAGGCACCTACAACTACACCTTCACCGCCGCCAGCACCAGCACCACACTCACCTTCACCGACGCCACCTCCGCCACGGGAACCCAGGTCAACCTGGACAATGTGGCCATTCGCGGTGGCAACACCAGCACGGTGTGGGACATCACCCTGGGCACGGGGACCACGCTGTCCAACAGCACCGGCGCCTTTGCTTTTGCTGGCGTCAGGGACTTCGCGGGCAACACTGAATCAATCAACACCAGCGTGCCGACCGATTTGTACAACAAGCCGTCGAGCATCAGCATCAACAACGTCAGCGCTGACAACGTGATCGCCAGTGGCGAATCGGTCAGCAGCGTGGGCGTGAAGGTTACAGGCGCAGTCTATGGTGACGTGATCAAGCTGTACATGGACGGTGTTCTCGTCGGCACCAAGACACTGTCTGGGGCGGAAGCATCCGCGGGAGCGGCCAGCGTGGACTTCAACAACGGGGTCAGCTGGGGGGCAGATGGCGAGCGTGTGCTCAGCGCCAGCATCCAGCGCGGCGCGGGCACGGTGGTGAACAGCCAGCTGGAGCGCCATGTGTATGTGAACCAGAACAGTGCCCACTGGTCGGCCGGAGGCAATGTGCTGTGGTTCGACGCTGACACTTTGTCGGTAGGCACGGTGGGCAGTGCCACCACCAAATGGGTGGCGTCTGCGGGTGGCAGCGAAGCCTGGCAGCCCAACACGGCCAATTATGGGCGTCCCGACGCTGTGGTGGGTGCGAACGGTCGCATGCAGTTGTTCTTCAATTCCGACCAGTTCGACATGTTGTTCTTCACACGCCCCAACGAGTCGGCGCTGCCCACCGGGAACAACAGCTTCTACTTCTCACAGGCCATGAAGGCGTTGCAGAACAACACCTGGACGCACACTTTCTGGTTCGGCAATTACGCAGACAGCCAATCCGTGTTTATGGGCTTTGGCCAGGACGGAACGGGTGTGGCACCCGGGGTCTTTGGTCACGTCTCGAACGTGCCCAACAGCGCTGCGATCGGGGTGTCGGTCACGTCCAGCACCTATTACTTTGGCGCGCAAAGCACCGCTTTGGTGCGCAGCTTTGGCAACACGGTGGACATCGGCTGGAACGAGTATGGCAGCCCCACGGTCAACAACTTGCCCGCTTATGCGACCTATGGGGTGAGCAACTCACTGGCGGCAAACATCAACGGCGTATCGGGCTTGATCGGTACCCTCGGAGCCACCACGTCTTCCGAAGGGAACGCCAATAAACGCCTGATGGGGTATCTCTACGACATTGTCATGGTCAATGGCGTGGTCAGCGCCAATCAGATGCTTGAGATCGAGGCCTACCAGGCGATCAAGAGCGAGTCGGGTGGCATCCCAACCGCTGTGACCACGGCTGCTGGCACTTATGACCTGTCGACCAGCGCCAACACCCGTGTGCTGCTCGACAACATTCTTTTGCTCAACTCGGCCGGCTCGCTGGGTGCGGGCAATGACACGGTCACCGTGGCCGGCGCCGACTACGTGATGACCAGCTCGGGTAAGGACACAGTCAGAGCCCGAGATCTGGCCTTCCGGCACATCGACGGTGGTCAGGGCTTTGACACCTTCGCGCTGCACAGCGCCTTCACGGACGGGGTGTTCAACCTCAGCGATCACGTGAGCAATGCCCGGGGCGTCTCGGGCGGTGCGTCGGGCACTGGCAATGCCGACGACATCCGGGTCAACACCAACGGTTACCACAAGCTGATGGGCTTTGAGAAACTGGACTTCAGCCAGAGCACGGCCAAGCAGACCATCACCGTCTTGGCCGCGGATGTGGACCAACTGGCCGAGAAAAACCAGGTGGACGACCCGAACAAGGCGGCCAACACCAGCAACCTGTATGCGGTGCTGGGCAGCAAC
>CAZFVH010000268.1:0-3258 GCA_964522465.1 uncultured Rubrivivax sp.
TCTGGGTCAAGCACGAGAACCACACGCCCACCGGCGCCTTCAAGGTGCGCGGCGGGCTGGTCTATCTCGAGGGCCTGAAGGCGCGCGAGCCCGGCTGCCCGGGCATCGTCTCGGCCACGCGCGGCAACCACGGCCAGTCGCTGGCCCTGGCGGCGCGGCGCCACGGCATCGCCACGACCATCGTCGTGCCGCACGGCAACAGCCGCGAGAAGAACGCCGCGATGCGTGCCTTCGGTGCCACGCTGGTCGAGCATGGCGAGGATTTCCAGGCCGCGTCCGAACACGCCTCGGCGCTGGCGGCGCAGCAGGGCCTGCACCGCGTGCCCTCCTTCCACCGCGACCTGGTGCGCGGCGTGGCCACGGCCTGGATCGAGTTCTTCGAGGCCGTGCCGCACCTGGACGTGGTCTATGTCCCGATCGGCCTGGGCTCGGGCCTGTGCGCCGCCCTGGCTGCGCGCGCCGCGCTCGGGCGGCGGATGCGCATCGTCGGCGTGGTCTCGGCGCACGCCCGCGCCTACGCGCTGTCGCTGGCGCAGCGCCGCGCCGTGGCCGCGCCGGTGAGCACCCGGCTGGCCGACGGCATGGCCTGCCGCGTGCCCGAGCCGTCGGCGCTGGCGGCAATGCTCGACCAGGTCGATGGCGTGGTGGAGGTGGACGACACCGAGGTCGCGCAGGCCATGAAGGCGCTGTACCTCGACACCCACAACGTCGCCGAAGGCGCCGGCGCGGCCTCGCTGGCCGCGGCGCTGCAGCAGGCGCGCACGCAGCCGCACACCCTGCGCGGCCGCTGCGTCGGCGTGACGCTGTGTGGCGGCAATGTCGATCACGAGGTCTTCGCCGAGGTACTGGGCGTGAGTCTGGCGCACTGAGAGCACCCCAGGGCCGGGCTGGGCTGCGCGCAGTCCAGCCCGGCCCTGGGGTCAAGAAAACACGGGGCGGTCCGGCGTCTTCTTGTGAACTGGAACCTGCAGGAAACACACACCGCCGATCTGTCGCCCGAAAGGAAGAGGCTGCCTGGACATGCATGACACGACACCCATCCTCTCAGCGCATGGGCGTCCCGCTCCTGGCTTGGGCCGCGCGCGCGTCTGCACCCTCGCACTGTTCGCGCTGCTGGGCCTGCTGACCGGCGCCTGGGGCGCGCACGTGCCCTCTGTCAAGGCGCGCTACGGCCTGGACGAGGGCCAGTTGGCGGTGGCGCTGTTCGCGCTGGCGGCCGGCGCCGTGGCTTCGCTCTTCGTCGCGGGGCGCGTGATCGGTCGGCTTGGGCCGCGGCGCGCCAGCCTGCTGACCGGTCTGGCGATGGCCGGTCTGCTGGCCAGCGCGCTGGCGTGGCCCGGGTTGCCGACGCTGCTGGCGGCGCTGGTCGTGCTGGGCATGGCGATCAGCGTACATGACGTGGCGATCAACACCGACGGCACGGCGCTGGAGCGTCTGTCGGGACGGCCCCTGATGGGTCAGTTGCACGGCATGTTCAGCGTCGGCGCGATGGCCGGCGCGGCGACGGCGGCCGGCATGCTGCGGCTGGGATGGCCGGCCGACGTGCAACTGGCGGTCGTCGGCGCCGTCATCGCGCTGGCCATGGTCGCAGCCACGGCCGGCATGCTGGACGCCCGCACCGCCGCCACCGGCGACGGCGGCGCGGCGCGCTTCGTCTGGCCGCGCGGCGTGCTGCTGTTGATCGGGCTGCTGATCCTGGCCGGCCTGCTGGCCGAAGGCGCGATGTACGACTGGTCGGTGCTGTACCTGCAGCAGGCCGTCGGGCTGCCGCAGGACCGCGCGGCGCTGGGCTACGCCGCCTTCGCCGGCGCCATGGCCGTCGGGCGCTTTGCCAGCGATGCCGTGCGCGCGCGCCTGCCCGATGCGCTGCTGTTGCGCGGCGGGGCGGTGCTGGCGGCCGCCGGCACGGCGCTGGCGCTGGTCGCTGCGCACCCGGTGCTCAGCATCGCCGGTTTCGTGCTCACGGGCCTGGGGCTGGCGCCGGTGGTGCCGCTGCTCTACACCGCCGCGAGCCGCGCGCCGGGCAGCACCTCGGCCGCGGCCATCGCCGCGGCGTCGTCGATCGGCTACTCGGGCATGCTGATCGGCCCGCCGCTGATCGGCGCGATCGCGCACCTGAGTTCGCTGGCCACGGCGATGTGGGTGGTCGTGGGCGCGCTCGTCTTGCTCGCGGTGGGCGCGGGCGGCGTCCGCACGGCACGCTGAGAGACGCCCGTGCCCGGTTCGGGCGCGGCGTCCGGAAGGAAACGGTTCAGGCCGAGGCTGTCGAAGCCCCTTGCTGGCGCTTCGACAAGCTCAGCCCGAACGGAGATATGGTCCGGGACGGCTCGTCTTCCCATTCGCCTTCCGCCCCGCAGTTGCAGCGGGCCGCCGGCAAGCAACCCGTTCACGCCGAGCCGTCGAAAGGAAACCGTCCGCGCCGAGCCCTCCAAAGGAAACCGTCGGCACCGAGCCCTCGGAACGAAGCCGTTCGGGCTGAGCCTGTCGAAGCCCTGCGCAAGGGATCGGGCGTTCTTGGAGAAGCGAGACCTGCGCTTTCTGTGTGCTGCGAGCTCAGACCGGCCGGTCGGCCAAGACGCCGCGACGGCCGCGGGCCTTCGCGCGTCAAGCCAGGAGATCGCCGACCACCGACAGCAGATCGCCACCGTCGTCGAAGGCCGCGCCCGGGTCCGGCAAGGACGCGTCGGCGGCCGACCACGCCGGATCATCGCCCGTCGCGTCCAGGCCGGCCGAATCCGCCTCGGCCAAGCCCATCGTGTCGACCTCCCCCGCCAGATCTGGCGGGGGAGCGGCCAGCGTCGCGTCACTGTCCGGCGCACCGGCGAACACGCTTGCGGCAAACGCACCGGCCAGGGCGCCCGCCAGCGCGGGCAGCGCCAGCCGGCGCAGCAGGGCCGGCCCCGGCAGCAGCCCGAGCAACTGTGGCAGCAGGCCGGGTACGCGCGCCTGGGCCTGCGTCAGGCAGCGCGCCACACGCGCCGGTGTGGCCATGCCGGGCTCCTCGAGCGCCCGCTGCGGCAGGTGCGCCGCCGTGGACGCGGCACGCATCAGGGCCAGGCGCTGATCGGCCGACAGCCGGGCCAGGATCTGGGCGTGCGCGCGCTCGATCGACGCGGGCGAGGCCTGCTGCAGCCAGCGCAGGTAACGGCGGCGGGCGGGGTCAAAGACTTCATCGGCAGCCGTGTTCATGGAGACTCCTGGGCGGCGGGTTGTGTGGGCAGATGCGGTGCCACGCGCCACGGCACGGCACGGCACGGC
>CAZFVH010000269.1:0-3257 GCA_964522465.1 uncultured Rubrivivax sp.
CAAATGTCCTCTGCGATCCTTCAGGAATACGAGGAAGGCATCCAGGCTCTTGGCGCACAGCGTATGCAATACTACAAGATCATGAGTTTGTTCTCGTTTGAGAACGGCAACGAGATTCACTTTGGCGACGGACTTGCTACGTTCTCTGCGGATCGTCAACAGTATGACCAGATGAAGGAGTTTGTGAAGGAGCAGAAGAAGTGGGTTCGGTCTACAGAGGCTCCGGTCAGTGAACTTCGTATGCGCATCTGGTGGCTTCAGGTGAAGATTCTCGAGTTCAGTCTGTTTACAAACTCTGAGCATCGCACGATGTTCCCGCTCATGGTTATTTCGTAGGTTTCGCATGTTCCATAGCCCACAATCCCTGTAGAAAACTGTCCGCCAAATCGTCTTTCTTTGGATGTTTGAGAAGGTGCTCCTTCCATACCTCTGGAACTAGCGCGGTTGCGTGAGAAATCCCCGTCTTCTTCCGACCCTTATACGAGCCGATTGTGTCGTCCGTTGTGATGATGTTTGTGAGTTTGTGGGTTGCCGAAACACCCGAACACTTGAATCCACGACATGTGTAATACATCTGGAGCATTGCCTGAACTGCGAACATCCTACGTTCCATCTGATTCTCAAACACAATCGCATCGGAGCCCTTCCATGACGCAGCACGCTTGTCTAGCGACTTCATGATATCCGTAGACAGATCCAGCACCGACCCTTGGTTGGAAGACTTG
Source organism: uncultured Rubrivivax sp. (assembly GCA_964522465.1). Taxonomy (GTDB): domain Bacteria; phylum Pseudomonadota; class Gammaproteobacteria; order Burkholderiales; family Burkholderiaceae_C; genus Rubrivivax. The sequence continues at coordinate 726 of CAZFVH010000269.1, forward strand.
ACGCATCGCATCCAGACCGACTGGCGGTTGTGGGTATACAGCAAATTCACGCATTCGGTCTTTTTGGTCGGAATGGGGGATACAGCAGCCTTCTTGAGAGTCTCCTGAAGTTCCTCAAGCGTCTTCCCCGTCAGCTCCTTCTTGGTCAGTTTCTTTCCTCCCTTGGGCTTGTGACGACTACATGCGCAGTTTCCAGACGACGCCTGCATCCATGTCGCAGCCGAGTTACACTTGAAGCATCGTGTCACATCCTTCCCGGATTGTTCGGCGAGGATGTCGATGATATTCCAATCTACAATCTTGACGTCTGTGCGGTCTGTGCCTTCTAGGACACAATACGCGAGGTTGCGGATTCCCACATCAAAGGAAACAAGTTTCATTATACCTCTCATCGGGACGATTGTGTAAGCGTTCCGATGAGGTTCTACCCGGAATCGAACCGGGACTTTGAGAGTCAGAATCTCATATCCTAACCATTAGATTATAGAACCAAATGTATGTGAAGCGTATGATGTGATTACGCAGTAGCCTTGAGAAGGGAGATCAGGGCACCCTTTGCATCGCTCTTGCTAAAGGGGATTCCGCGCTTCGCGAGGATCTCCTGGAGCTCCTTCTTGGTTTTTCCCTCGAGTCCATCCGTGTCATTCTCGTCGGGCGTGGTCGCCGTCGCCGGGGGTCCCTCCACAATCGTCACTGCCGGAGCCTCGTCCACCACAGACACGCGGTCGTCCTCCACCTCAGCCTCGGGCTCGGGCTGGGACACAGGCGCCTCCTCGGGAGTAGCCTCTGCCTCATACTCCTGCGTGGCTTCGGGAGCCGAAGGACGAGAGGCAAGCTCGCCAACGACCATTACGAGATTGTTGATGCTCTGGAACATGCGGGTCTGCTGCCAATAGAGCCAGCCAACGAGACCTGCCAGCACGAGGACCATAGACCCCAGAAGGGCGATAGACGCATACTCAAAGTCCATTTATCTCTTGGACAGAGGAGTTGCCCCGACTTTAAACGCCGTATTTTCGTGCGTTCAGATAAATGGCAGGTTCTAAGAAAGGTGGTGGCATCGTCGAGGCACTCTGGACGGGAACGGCGTTCTTCGCCGCGTCTCGTTCGAATACATTTGTGTCGTTTCTCTCCAAGTTCTTCCTCTATGCCATCGTCCTCATCGTCGGTATGATGGTTGTCGGATGGGTCCTCCGCCAGGTGATGGGGCGCGAGATGTTCAGTGTCGCCGAGATAAAGTGCCCCGCCGGGTCGACCTCCGTTGAGAAGTGCCCCGGAACCGATACCCCCGGGTGCCTCCACCCGAGCGGGAACTGCGAGGCTTCGCTCGGCGAGTAAAGCAGTTCTTATACGGACGGCAGGAAGCCTTCTGCGTAAATCCCATTCTAGAACAACGAGTCTTGATGCAATACCCTCGTGACATCTTCCTCGGCATTGTCCAATTCATTATGTATGTCTTAGAAATCATCATCATCCAGGCGGATGTTATCTACATTATCGGTTGGGCGAGAATACTCAGAGACTTTCTTCTCGAAGAAATTGGTCTTACCTTCAAGTGAAATCAGGTCCATAAAATCAAAGGGATTCGCAGTCTTGTAGATCTTGGAGCACCCAAGCTGTACTGCCAGGCGATCCGCAACAAACTCGATATACTCCGTCATCATCTTGCTGTTCATTCCAATCAGGGAGCAGGGGAGAGCATCCACGATGAACTCCTTCTCAATCGCAACTGCCTCTGTGAGAATCGATACGATAGTCTCCTCCCTCAACTTGTTGGGAAGTGTATGGTAGAGAGCGACAGCGAAGAGTGTGTGGAGTCCCTCATCACGAGAGATGAGCTCGTTGGAAAAAGTGAGACCCGGCATCAGTCCGCGCTTCTTGAGCCAGTAGATAGAGCAGAAGGCACCGCTGAAGAAGATACCCTCGACGCAGGCAAACGCAACAAGGCGCGTAGCGAAATTGCTCTCCGACTCGATCCACTCGACCGCCCAATCCGCCTTCTTCTTGATACAGGGAATCGTCTCAATGGCGCGAAACAGGTGATCCTGTTCGGTCTTGTCCTTGACATACGTATCAATCAGAAGCGAGTAGGTCTCGGCGTGGATACCCTCCATGGCGTTCTGGAAGCTGTAGAAGAGCTTGACGACCTGTGAATCCACCTCACGCTGGAAGCGAGATGCGAGGTTCTCCTGGACGATACCGTCCGAACCCGCAAAGAAGGCAAGAACGTGCTTGATAAAATGCTTCTCGTCGGGCGACAGCTTCGCCCAGTCCTCGCCATCCTTGCTAAACTGAATCTCCTCGGGAGTCCAAAACGAGGCCACGGATTGCTTATACATCTTGTAAAGATGCTGCTCGCTGGGCTTGATGGGGAAGAGGGTGAAGGACATGGCGCGCTGTATAGTATACACAGAAAACACCTAAATGATATACAATGAGCACCACAGGAATCCAGAATTACCTGTCGAACGTGTTTCGGCAAGTCTATACGTATGACTCAACTCTATCGGTGCCGTTTGTTCCGAAGCTTGA
>CAZFVH010000270.1:0-1910 GCA_964522465.1 uncultured Rubrivivax sp.
AGATCTCGGTGGAGAACATCCAGAAGACGGTGGCCGACTTCTACAAGATCAAGGTGGCGGACATGTACAGCAAGAAGCGGCCGGCAAGCATCGCGCATCCCCGACAGGTCGCGATGTACCTGTCCAAGGAACTGACCAAGAAGAGCCTGCCCGAGATCGGCGAACTCTTCGGCGGTCGCGATCACACTACCGTGCTGCACGCGGTGCGCAAGGTCTCGGCCGACCGCGGCAAGAATATGGAGCTGAACCAGCAACTTCACGTGCTCGAGCAGACGCTCAAGGGTTGACATCGTCAGCGCGAGGAAGACGGATATCGGACCCCTCGGGTGAGCCCCGATCGAGGCTGGGTGCTTCCTGTTGACAAGCCCGGGACAACTCGACACTTGTCCACAGACCGACCGTTGCCGAGCCACTTGTCCCCAAAAGCAGACCGCCTCGTACCCGGCCGTATCCACAGCCTCCAGGCCGATTTAAGCCCATGAAAAATCAGCGAAAATCGGGATGTCCACAGGCCGGGCGGCTGCCTACTACCACAACTACCTTTAAAACAAAGCATTCATCATGATCGTCTTCAAGGCCGCCCAGGGGCAAGTGCTTGCTGCGATGCAGTCGGTTGCGGGCATCGTCGAGCGTCGCCACACGATGCCGGTGTTGGCCAACATCCTGATGCGCAAGCATGGCAACGTGCTCGAACTGATCTCGAGCGACCTCGAGATCCAGATCCGCACCGCGCTGGATCTAGGCGGTGACGAAGGTGACATCAGCACGACCATGGGTGCTCGCAAGCTCATCGACATCCTGCGTTCCTTGCCGTCCGACCAGACGGTGTCACTGACGGAATCGGGCAGTCGCCTCACGCTGCAAGCCGGGAAAAGCCGCTTCATGCTGCAGACGCTGCCAGCCGAGGACTTCCCTCTGGTCAAGGACGCTGTCGAGTTCGGGCCGGTGTTCTCGATCCCGCAGAAGACGCTGCGCGAGCTGATCGGTCAGGTTCATTTCGCGATGGCCGTCCAGGACATTCGCTATTACCTCAACGGCATCCTGTTCATTGCCGAGGGCCGCACATTGACTCTGGTGGCCACCGACGGCCACCGGCTGGCGATGGCGCAGTCGGCACTCGAGACCGAGGTACCGCAGCGTCAGGAGGTGATCCTGCCGCGCAAGACCGTGCTCGAACTCCAGCGTCTGCTGAAGGAGGAAGACAGCCCGATCGAGATGAAGTTCGCCCACAACCAGGCGCGCTTTGCCTTTTCAGGGCTGGATTTCGTCACCAAGCTGGTCGAGGGCAAGTTCCCGGACTACAACCGTGTCATCCCGAAGAGCCATCGCAACCACGTCACGCTCGGGCGAGCCCCCTTGCTGGCGAGCTTGCAGCGTGCTGCCATCCTGACGAGTGACAAGTTCAAGGGTGTGCGGATCGACCTCGAGCCCGGCGTGCTGCGCATCGGCTCCAGCAATGCCGAGCAGGAAGAAGCACGCGAAGAACTCGAGGTGGACTACGAGGGCGATGTCATCGACATCGGTTTCAACGTCACTTACCTGATCGACGTCCTGTCGAACATGAGCGCAGAGATGGTCACGCTCGAACTCCAGGACGGCAACGCCAGCGCACTGCTCACCTCCCCCGGTCAACCGGGGTTCAAGTACGTGGTGATGCCGATGCGCATCTGAAGCGGTTCTGCTCCTGAACGACGCCGAACCCACCGCCTATGTGTGTCTTCATCCGGCGCTCCTGCCGGATGTCAGCCGCACAGCGTGAATACCAGGTCGACAGCCGGGCCCTTGTGAGGTCCGGCGGAAAGCATCCATGAGCGACGACAAGGTCCCCGTCGGGGACACCAGCTACGGCGAATCCAGCATCCAGATCCTCGAAGGTCTGGAGGCGGTGCGCAAGCGCCCGGGCATGTACA
>CAZFVH010000270.1:1920-3252 GCA_964522465.1 uncultured Rubrivivax sp.
CGGCGACACCTCCGACGGCACCGGCCTTCATCATCTGGTGTTCGAGGTCGTCGACAACTCGATCGACGAAGCGCTGGCCGGACACTGTGATGACATCGTGGTCACGATCCACAGTGACAACTCGATCAGCGTCATCGACAACGGCCGCGGTATTCCCACCGGCGTGAAGATGGACGACAAGCACGAGCCACGTCGTTCGGCAGCGGAGATCGCGCTGACCGAGCTCCACGCCGGTGGCAAGTTCAATCAGAACAGCTACAAGGTCTCGGGCGGCCTGCATGGCGTGGGCGTGAGCTGTGTGAACGCGCTCAGCCGTTGGCTGCGTCTGACGGTGCGGCGTGACGGCAAGGTCCACTTCATCGAGTTCAAGCGTGGTGTGCCCCAGGACCGCGTGCTGGAGCAGCGCGATGGCGTCGAGGTCAGCCCCATGCGGGTTACCGGTGAGACCGACAGGCGCGGCACCGAGGTGCACTTCCTGCCCGACGACCAGATCTTCCAGCAGAACGCCGATTTCCACTACGACATCCTGGCCAAGCGTCTGCGCGAACTGAGCTTCCTGAACAACGGCGTGCGCATACGGCTGGCCGACGAGCGGCAGAACAAGCAGGACGACTTCGCCTATGCGGGCGGCGTGCGCGGTTTCGTCGAGTTCATCAATCAGGGCAAGAAGACCCTGCATCCGAACATCTTCCATGCCATGGGCAGCAAGATGAGCGAGCAGAGCACCGAGATCGGGGTCGAGGTCTCGATGCAGTGGAACGACGGCTACAGCGAGAACGTGCTGTGTTTCACCAACAACATCCCGCAGCGTGATGGCGGCACACACCTGACCGGGCTGCGCGCGGCGATGACGCGGGTCATCAACAAGTACATCGACGACAACGAGCTGGCCAAGAAGGCCAAGGTCGAGGTCAGCGGTGACGACATGCGCGAGGGCCTGGCCTGCGTCATCAGCGTCAAGGTGCCGGAGCCGAAGTTCAGCAGCCAGACCAAGGACAAGCTGGTCTCCAGCGAGGTGCGCGGCCCGGTCGAGGAGATCGTCGCGGCCAAGCTTGCGGAATGGCTGCTGGAGAACCCCACGGACGCCAAGATCGTCTGCGGCAAGATCGTCGAGGCTGCGCGCGCTCGCGAAGCCGCTCGCAAGGCACGCGAGATGACGCGCCGCAAGGGTGTGCTCGACGGCTTGGGCCTGCCGGGCAAGCTGGCCGACTGCCAGGAGAAGGACCCGGCGCTGTGCGAGATCTACATCGTGGAGGGCGACTCCGCCGGCGGCTCGGCCAAGCAGGGCCGCGACCGGAAATTCCAGGCCATCCTGCCGCTGCGCGGCAAGAT
>CAZFVH010000271.1:0-3252 GCA_964522465.1 uncultured Rubrivivax sp.
CAGCGGTTTACAACCAGATCCTCTTCTGCGATGCGGACCCCGGCTGGACGCCCGAAGGCGAAGGCCTGCAGGCCGTGCTGCGGCCGCTGTTCATGACGGCCTGGCTGCTGGACGACTTCCTGGCCGGGCAGGGCTACTTCGGTGCACGGCAGGTGCTCTTAGCAAGACCGCCCAGGCCACGGCGCATGGCCTGTCGCAGAGGCGCGCCCAGGCGGGCTCACCCCGGGTCGTGGGCCTCACCTCCCTACGCCACGCAGGCTTCGTCCAAGGGCTGGGGTGCCGCTGAACTGCAGCGACGCATGGCGCAGGCCTGGTCGAGCGACATCGCGCTGGTGCAGGCGCAGCAGTGGATGCGGATCGTCCGACACCGTGGCGCGGCCCAGGTCCTGCAGGCCCATCTCGACATGGTGGCCGGCCAGGCCGACGCCCAGAAAGGGTGGATGCTGGACCTGCACGCCAACCCGGAAGCCGGACGCTAGCGAGCGCGGGCGGCCATGCCTGCGCTTGAGGAAGTCTCAGCGATCGCCTGAACCGACCTCGCGCAGCCGACCGGGGGTCTTCACCACGTCGGCCGAGGGGTCGACCTGTGCTGCCACGGCCTCGAGACGGGTTTCCCGTATCCATGCCTGCCAAGGCTCGAGCGCTGGGCTCTCCCATGCACTCGGCCGAGAAGCAGGTGTGGACACCGCTCAGACCAGCGTCCGGCCTTCGGCGAGCCCAGGGCGAGCCAGCGTGTTGATCTGATGCAGTTGCTGCGCGTCCAGCCTGATCGTCGTGGCGCTCGCGTTCTCGTCTATCCGTTCCTGCTTCCGGGTGCCTGGAATCGGAAACACGTCCACTCCCTGGTGCAGCAACCAAGCCAGCGCAAGCTGCGCCGGCGTCACCGCCAATGCACTGGCCATTTGCATGAACGCAGCGAAGCGCTCCGCGTTCGTTGCCAGGTTCGGACCCGCGAAACGAGGGTTGTACTGACGAAAGTCGGCAGGGTCGAGCGTGCTCACCGTGCCGGTCAGGAAGCCGGCTCCAAGCGGTGACCACGCCACGAGGGCGATGCCCAACTCACGCAAAGTCGGCAGCAGCTCCGTCTCAGCCTCCCGGCGCCACAGCGAGTACTCGTACTGCACCGCGGCTATGGGGTGGATCGCGTGTGCGCGGCGCACCTGCTCGGCGGTGACGTTGGACAGGCCGATGTATCGGACCTTGCCGGCCCGGACAGCCGAGGCCATCGCACCGACGGTGTCCTCGATGGGCGTGGCCGGGTCGGGGTAGTGGAGATACCAGAGGTCGAGGGCGCCCACGCCAAGGCGCGACAGGCTGGCATCGAGCGCCCTGCTCGCATAGTCGGGCCGACCGTTGATCTTGAGCGAGAAGCCCCAGCCGGTTGGCACGTCAGTACCGGTTTCCTCGGGCGCGGACACGATGCCGAACTTCGAAGCCACGAAGGCATCGCTCCGGCCGCGTATTGCGCGCCCCACGAGGCCCTCGTTGTGCCCGTTACCGTAGGCATCGGCCGAATCGATCATCGTCAGGCCTGCGTCCAGCGCGCGGTGGACAGTCCGAATGGCCTCGTCGTCGTCGCTCGCGCCGTAGTAGCCCTCGAGAACCATGGCGCCGTATCCCAGCGAGCCCACGAGCGGGCCACCCCGGCCCAGTGTTCGTTTCTCGATCATGGCTTTCCTCCGTTGATGGTCTTCACGATCTCTTGGTTGACGGCCTCGGCTTGCAGTTCGCCGAACAGGTCCGTGTAGCGGCGGTAGAGGTCATGCCAGGCATCATGGATCTTCGGGATCAGTTCGAGCCCGGATGGCTGAATGGTGAGCCAAGTGTTGCGCCCGTCGCGCGTCCTGCTGACGAGCTGATCCTGCTCGAGGCGCTCGATCAACCGGGTCACCGTCGACCGGTCCAGCGTCATCGCATCAGCGAGTTGCGAGGCGGTGGCCGTGCGGCCAGGCGCCTCGGCCAATGCCATCAGGACGAAGGCATGACTCGGCGCCACCCCCACCTCACGAAACGCCTCAGTGGCAAGACGATCCACGCGGCGGAACAACGACCCGGCTGTGAAGTAGAGACAGCCCGTGAAATAGTCGCTCAGCTTCGGATCGACGACCTGTTGTTTAACCATTATTTTATTGTATGTACAATTGTATATGCAGTCAATGGGCGCTTGGAATACCCCTCATGAAGGGCGGCTCAACGCGCACCGGGATGGAGCACGCGCGTCTGACCCATCTTGAACAGCACGAAGGCCTCCTCGTGCACGCCGTGGCGCGCGCGGGCGCGGGGCAACTCGTCCAGCGGCGCGTGGACGGGCTCGTCGCACAGGCGAAAAGTGCCCCAGTGGATGCCCATCGACAGGCGGCTCTTGACATCCAGGTGTATGCGCACGGCTTCGTCCTCGTTGACGTGCATGCCGGCGTGGAACCAGCGCGGCTCGTAGCAGCCCACGGGGATGAGTGCGAAGTCGAAGCCGCCGAAGTGCTCGCCGAGCCGCTTGAAGTCGGGGGAGTAGCCCGTATCGCCAGCGAAGAGCATGCGGTAGGCGTTCTCACCGGCCGCCCCCTCGACGACGAAGCCTCCCCACCGCGCCGCTTCCCGGTCCCAGGGTGTACGGCTCGACCAGGGCTGCGCCGGCACGACGTGCACGACGACCTCGCCGGCCGGCCCGGGCAGCACGATGCGGTCCCACCAGTCCATGCGCCGCACATTGCCGATCCCCTCGTCGCGCATCCAAAGGTCCACGCCCAGCGGCACCACGAACAGTGGCGGCCCGCCCGGTTGCGCGGCCAGCGCGCGCACGGTGCCGCTGTCGAGGTGGTCGTAGTGGTTGTGGCTGATCAGCACCGCATCGATGCGCGGCAGCTCGTCGAGGGTGGCCGGCAATGGCACGAGACGCCGCGGGCCCGCGAAGGGCACCGGCGACGCGCGCGCGGCGAAGTGGGGGTCGGTGAGGATGTTCAGCCCGCCGATTTGCCACAGCACGGTCGAGTGGCCGATCCACGTGACCGTGACATCACCGCGGTTGCCGCGCAGCCTTGCCGCGTCCAGCACCACGCGACCGATGCGCCCGGGCTCGTCGGCGGTCAGCTCGGTGCGCAGCCGCTCCCACTGCCAGCGCCAGAAGCTGGGCGCGTCGGCGCGGCGGTTGTCGACGTGCAGGTTGTTGAAGCCATCGGGGCGGTGGTGCGGGAGGGCGGGGTCGTGGTGGGGATTGAGGGTCGTGCAACCGGCCAGCATCGCGGCCATCATCAAGTT
>CAZFVH010000272.1:0-3189 GCA_964522465.1 uncultured Rubrivivax sp.
GAGATCACCACCTTCGTCGGCCGCACGGTGGACTCCGAACTCTCGGGCAACATGATCGACATCTGCCCGGTCGGCGCGCTGACGAGCACGCCCTTCCGCTACAGCGCACGCACCTGGGAGCTCTCGCGCCGCAAGAGCGTGAGCCCGCACGATTCGACCGGCGCCAACCTGATCGTGCAGGTCAAGGGCCAGCGCGTCATGCGCGTCGTGCCGCTCGAGAACGAGGCCGTCAACGAGTGCTGGATCGCCGACCGCGACCGCTTCAGCTACGAGGCCCTGAACAGCCAACAGCGCCTGACCCAGCCGATGGTCAAGCAGGGCGGACAGTGGGTGGCGACCGACTGGACGACCGCGCTCGAATACGTCGCCACCGGCCTGAAGCAGATCATCGCCGAGCACGGCCCGGCCAGCGTGGGCGCCCTGGGCTCGCCCCATGCCACCGTCGAGGAGCTGTACCTGCTGGGCGCGCTCGTACGCGGCCTGGGGTCGCAGAACGTCGACCACCGGTTGCGCCATGCCGACTTCCGCCGCGACGGCGCGCCCGAAGGCGGGGCACGCTGGCTCGGACTGCCGATCGCAGAGTTGTCAACGCTGCAGCGCGTGCTCGTCGTCGGCTCTTTCCTGCGCAAGGACCACCCGCTGTTCGCTCAGCGCATCCGTCAGGCCGCGCGTCAGGGCGCCAAGGTCGTCAGCCTGCATGCGGTGCACGACGACTGGCTGATGCCCATGGCCCAGCGCCTGACCGCCGCCCCGGCCGACTGGGTGCAGGCCCTGGCCGACATCGCGGCTGCGATCGCGGAAGCGCAGGGCGTGGCGGCCCCAGGCCCCGGCACCGCCACCGAGGAGGCGAAGGTCGCCGCTGCGACTCTGCTGGCGGGCGAGCGCAAGGCCGTGCTGCTCGGCAACGCCGCGGTACAGCACCCGCGCGCGGCCGACCTGTTGGCGCTGGCGAACTGGATTGCCGAGCGCACCGGGGCCCGGGTCGGCCAACTGTGCGAGGCCGCCAACAGTGTGGGCGCGCAACTCGCCGGCGCGCTGCCCGGCCCGTACGGTCTGGACGCCGCAGCCATGCTGGCGCAGCCCCGTCGCGCGCTGCTGCTGCTGAACGTCGAACCTGTGCTCGACATGGCCGATCCGCAGGCTGCGCACGCTGCGCTGCAGCAGGCGTCGATGGTGGTGGCCCTCACCAGCTTCAAGGACGCCGCGGTCGAGGGTGCCGACGTGCTGCTGCCGATCGCGCCCTTCACCGAGACCTCGGGCACCTTCGCCAACGCCGAAGGCCGGGTCCAGGGCTTCCATGGCGTGGTCAAGCCGCTGGGCGAGACCCGGCCCGGCTGGAAGGTGCTGCGCGTGCTGGGCAATCTCCTCGGGTTGCAGGGTTTCGACTTCGAGAGCGCCGAGCAGGTGCGCGCCGCTGCGCTGGGCGACGAGGCGACGCTTTCGCATCGCCTGTCCAACGCCAGCACCTTGGCTGCGGTACCTACGGTTGGCGCAGTCGGCGCGGGCCTGCAGCGCGTGTCCGATGTGCCGATCTACGCCACGGACGCGCTCGTGCGCCGGGCGCCTGCGCTGCAGCAGACGGCTGATGCGCGGCCACCCCAAGTTGGTGTGAATGCTGCGCTGTGGGCCGAGCTCGGCCTGCAGCCGGGTGATCGCGTTCGCGTTCGCCAGGGGGCGGCGGCCGTCGAGTTGCCGGTGCGGTTGGAGCCGACGCTGGCCTGGGGCTGCGCGCGTGTGCCTGCCGGTCATGCTGACACCGCTGGCTTGGGCGCGATGACGGGCACCCTGACACTGGAGCGCGTGCCGGCCACGGGCGCGGCGGCGCAAGCGGCCCCTGCAGGAGCCCTCGCATGATCGACCAACTCAACGCCGCAGGCGCGGCGCTGCTCGGCCCGACGCTGTGGCTTGTGGTCTGGAGCCTGATCAAGATCGTCGCGGTCGTGCTGCCGTTGATGGGCTGCGTGGCCTATCTGACGCTGTGGGAACGCAAGGCCATCGGCTGGAGCCAGATCCGCCCCGGCCCGAACCGCGTCGGTCCCTGGGGGCTGCTGACGCCGATCGCCGACGCCGTCAAGCTGATCTTCAAGGAGATCATCCGCCCGACGGCGGCGAACAAGGGCCTGTTCTTCCTCGGGCCCGTCATGACCATCATGCCGGCACTGGCGGCCTGGGCGGTCATCCCCTTCGGGCCCGACGTGGCGCTGGCCAACGTCAACGCCGGTTTGCTCTTTCTGATGGCCATCACCTCGCTCGAGGTCTACGGCGTGATCATCGCCGGCTGGGCTTCGAATTCGAAGTACGCCTTCCTCGGGGCGCTGCGCGCTTCGGCCCAGATGGTGTCTTACGAAATCGCGATGGGCTTCGCGCTGGTCGTGGTGCTGATGGTGTCGGCCAGCATGAACATCACCGACATCGTGATGTCGCAGGGCCGCGGGACGTTCGCGGACATGGGGCTTGGGTTCCTGTCGTGGAACTGGCTGCCGCTGTTGCCGATTTTCGTCGTGTATTTCATCGCCGGGCTGGCCGAGACCAATCGCCACCCCTTCGACGTCGTCGAGGGCGAGTCGGAGATCGTCGCCGGCCACATGATCGAGTATTCGGGGATGTCGTTCGCGATGTTCTTCCTGGCCGAGTACGCGAACATGATCCTCGTGTCGATGCTGTGCGTGCTGCTGTTCCTGGGCGGGTGGCTGCCCCCGGTAGAGGCACTGGCCTTCATCCCCGGCTGGATCTGGTTGGGGATCAAGGTCTTCGTCGTCGTCACCATGTTCCTGTGGGTGCGGGCCACCTTCCCGCGCTTCCGCTACGACCAGATCATGCGCCTGGGCTGGAAGATCTTCATCCCCGTTACCTTGGTGTGGCTGGTGGTGGTCGGCCTGTGGATGCAGACCCCGTTCAACATCTGGAAGTAAGCCCCGAGACGCGACGATCATGGCAGTCAAGGACGTCCTGCAGAGCTTCATGCTCACCGAGCTGTTCAAGGGCCTGGCCCTGACCGGCCGGCACTTCCTCTCGCGCACGATCACGGTGCAGTTCCCCGAGGAGAAGACGCCGCAGTCGCCGCGCTTCCGCGGCCTGCATGCGCTGCGCCGTTATGACAATGGCGAGGAGCGGTGCATCGCCTGCATGATGTGCGAGGCTGTGTGCCCGTCCATGGCGATCACGATAGTGTCCGAGGTGCGCGACGAC
>CAZFVH010000273.1:0-3064 GCA_964522465.1 uncultured Rubrivivax sp.
GTGCAGGTGCAGGTGCAGGTGCAGGTGCAGGTGCAGGTGCAGGTGCAGGTGCAGGCGCAGGCGCAGGCGCAGGTGCAGGGTCGGACAGCGGGACGGCGGCGCCCGGCACGTCGGCCCTATCAGCCCGCACACAAGGAGCCACGGCATGAACGCCCCGAAGGACCCCGGTCTCGACACGCTGCGCTTCGGCAGCGGCCACACGGTGCGCCGCATCGAGGACCCGACGCTGGTCAGCGGGCGCGGCCGCTACACCGACGACCTGACGCGCGAGGGGCTGGCGCATCTGGTGCTGGTGCGCTCGCCCCACGCCCACGCCCGGCTGCTGGCCGTGGACACCGAGGCCGCGCGCGCCATGCCCGGCGTGCTGGCCGTCTACACCGGCGCCGATCTGGTGGCCGCCGGCGTCAAGCCCCTGCCCGCCCCGCCGGCGGCCTTCCGGCGGCCCGACGGCAGCCCGGTGGTCAGCGCACCGCGGCGCGGCCTGGCGCACGAGGTGGTGCGCTTCGTCGGCGAGGCGGTGGCTGCCGTCGTCGCCGAGACGCGCGCGCAGGCGGTGGACGCGGCGGAGGCGATCCTCGTCGATTACGAGGAACTGCCCGCCGTCACGTCGCTGGAGGCAGCCTACGCCGCCGACGCGCCGCGTGTCTTCGACGCCGCGCCCGACAACGTCGTGGCCGAGGCCCGCGTGGGCGACGCCGCGGCCTGCGACGCCGCCTTCGCGGCGGCGGCACACGTCGTGGCGCTGGACCTGGTCAACCAGCGTCTGGCGCCCTCGCCCATCGAGCCGCGCGTGACCATGGCCGAGCCCGAGCCGGGCACGGGCCGGCTGCTCGTGACGATGTCCAACCAGATGCCCACCGGCATCCGCGACACGCTGGCGGCGCTGCTGCCGGGCATGGACAAGTCGCAGATCCGCGTGCAGGTGGGCGATGTCGGTGGCGGCTTCGGCATGAAGACCGGTCTGCATCCCGAGGATCTGGTGGTCGCCTGGGCCGCCCGGGCACTGCAGCGCCCGGTGCGCTGGCGCGCGCAGCGGCTCGAGGAGTTCATGGCCGCCGTCCACGGGCGCGACTGGCGCACCCGCGCCGAGCTGGCGCTGGACGCGCAGGGCCGTGTGCTGGCGATGCGCCACCGCACGCTGGCCAACGCCGGCGCCTGCCCCACGCCCACGGGCTGCGCGATCCCCATCGTGCTCGGGCCCTATGTGGCGCCCAGCGTCTACGACATCCCGCTCGTCGACCTGCACATCACCGTGCTCGCGACGAACACCGCGCCGGTGGCGGCCTACCGCGGCGCCGGGCGCCCCGAGGCCGTCTACATCGTCGAGCGGTTGATGGACGAGGCCGCGCGCGCCACCGGGCTGGACCCGGCCGAGCTGCGCCGGCGCAACCTGGTGCGCGCCGACCAGATGCCCTACACCAGCGCGACGAAACAGGTCTACGACTGCGGCGAGTTCGAGAAGATGCAGGCCCAGGCGCTGGCGCTGGCCGACTGGGACGGCTACGCCGCGCGCGCCGCGGCCTCGGCCGCGAAGGGGCGGCTGCGCGGGCGCAGCGTCACCACCTTTCTCGAGTGGACCGGTGGCAACGCGCTGACCGAGAAGGTGCAGGTGCAGGTGCGCGCCGACGGCATCATCGAGCTGACCTCGGCGACGATGCCCATGGGCCAGGGCATCGCCACCAGCTATGCGCAGCTCGCGGTGGACACCTTCGGCGTGCCCATCGACCGCATCCGCATCGTCCAGGGCGACACCGACCGCGCCACCGGCTTCGGCAGCGCCGGCAGCCGCTCGCTGTTCACCGGCGGCGGCGCGGTGCGTGTGGCCAGCGAGCGCACCGTCGACCACGCGCGCGACTTGGCGGCGCAGGCGCTGGAAGCCGGCGTCGACGACATCGAGTACGAGGCCGGCGCCTTCCGCGTCGTCGGCACCGACCTGCAGATCGGCCTGTTCGAGCTGGCCGGGCGCCAGCCGCAGCAGCACATCACGGTGGCTGCCGAGGCCACCGCCGGCGCGGCGAGCTGGCCCAACGCCTGCCACGTCTGCGAGGTCGAGATCGCCCCTGACACCGGCGAGGTGCAGGTGGCGGCCTACACCAGCGTCAACGACATCGGCCGCGTGGTCAGCCCGCAGATCGTGCAGGGCCAGCTCGAGGGCGGCGCCGTCCAGGGCATCGGGCAGGCGCTGAGCGAGCAGGTGGTGTACGACGACTCCGGGCAGTTGCTGACCGCGAGTTTCATGGACTACGCCATGCCCCGGGCCGACGGCTTCCTGGACTTCCGCACGGTGTTCGACACCTCGGTGCCCTGCACCACCAACGTGCTGGGCGCCAAGGGCGTGGGCGAGCTCGGCACCATCGGCGCCACGCCCGCGGTGATGAACGCCGTGGTCGACGCGCTGCTGGCCGCCGGCGTGCCGCGCGAGACCGCGCTGGCGCTGCAGATGCCTGCCACGGCCGAGCGCGTGTGGCAGGCGCTGCAGCTGGCGCATCGACGCTGAGGATCTGCCCGGCGCACCACCGCGGCCGCCTGCGGCAAGGTTCGTCCGGCGCGACTTGCATTCCTGTGCCAGCCTGCTAGACTTGAGTCCATGTTGCAGCGCAGCATGCCCGCGACGGCCCCAGTGGCCCGGGCGTGAGGGGCGCGACACCGGTTGTCTCCTCCACCTCCTCAAAAAAGGTGGTTTGGCCCGGGGCCGCAAGGCTCCGGGCCTTTTTCTCGACGACCACAGCGGCGCCAGTTCAGGGCGCAGGCCGGGATTGACGTGCCTGCAGCCGATCGGACGTCGTCGAAGCACGGCCGCCACGGGGCCTTCATGATCCGGATCAATGAAAATCCGGGTTTCCCCTAGCACTATTGAGCTTCGTTCGCACGCAACATCAAGCCCGCGCAAAGAGTCGGTCGGGTTTCAAGACCCGCTCCACTCAAACCGGGTTCCTTCGATGCTGAAGCGGGAAGCCGTGCCGTGCGACTGCCTCGAATGCCGGTATCGTCCGAGTGCATCGAGTGCACAAGTCCTTGCGGTGGAAGGAGCCCACGCATGCAACCCAGCGCAACCCTCGACCAC
>CAZFVH010000274.1:0-2990 GCA_964522465.1 uncultured Rubrivivax sp.
GGACGTGGAACACATGCGTGATCCCATCCTCGGCGTTGTCCGAGGGAAGTGCATTGGCGCTGAACAGCGCGGCGCGCACGAAGCGGGATGGCGGGCTGAAGTCGCCCGGCAGTCCCCACATGCCGTTGCCAAGGCCGAAGGCCTTCAGTTCGACGTTGCCGATCTTGCCGCTGTCCACGTTGTTGGGGTTCAGCGTGATGTAGTTGCGCATATTGGTCATGTGCCAATCGAAGGTTGGCGAGTTGGTGATTGTGCCGAGCGGGTTGTCGTGGATGACCAACTTGCCATCGATGGGCTCGATAACGATGGCGGCACCCGTATTGTCATAGACCGCATAGTGGAAGGGCGGCGGCGCTGCGCCCCAGCCTTCCAGCACCGTCGGGGTGATGATGGCCTCGCCCGCCTCAATGGCCTTGCGTACCTCAGCAACGGAGCCGAACTGTGAAAGGATCCAGTTCGGGAACTCCGCGGAAGACAGGCCCTTGGACTGATTCTCCGCCGTGACCGGCGTATAGGAGGCGAAGGTGGGGAGATAGAAGGCGCCCGCGACCAGGCCGGCATCGTTCATGCCGTCCATGATCTTCACGTCGTTATAGGCATAGACGCCAACGACGGCGTGCTTGGCCGTATACTTCAGGCCGTCACCGTTCGGTGTCTTGCCCGTGAAGCTGTAGCCGCGCGGAACCAACGCGGCAGAAGCATCGATCTTGATGCCGAATTCGACGGTGCGGCCCGTCACGAAGGAGCCGTCCTTGTTGACCAACTTGAGGCCGGTGCAGGCCTGCGAGGGCGCTATCGAGGTGGCGAGGATCGTTGCCGAGGCGAGAAAGACGCGCCCGATCTTGGAGATATGGGAAAACATCACGAGGAACCCTTTCAGTTTAGATGCCGTCGGATAGCAGACGATCCACTCATTGAAAATCCCCGCATTGGTAGGAATTCACCCTCAAAGGCTAAGTGTTTTTGTCTATGTGATCGGAATGACAACCACCCTCACCCCCTGATTGTCCTTCACGATCTGCTCCCAAGCCTTCCTGTCCACGTTGCGATAGATGACGGCCTTGGTGACAGGGAGCCTCTGCAATTCCTTCAGCAACTCTGACTTTGAACGGACTACCTGTGTTTCAATCAGCATCGATGGGCCTCCTCTGGCGTTTGAATAAGTATTTATCGGTAGAGGAGATGGAGGCTCAGCGGGCCTAATGGATGGGAACACCCACACCCGGAGGCCCGATATAATAGTTGGTTAGACGGGCAAACCTGATCCATGGGCCAGTTAGACCCAGACGGAGGCTGCCATTGCTGTCAGGAGTTTGAAGGAGGCCAATGGAGTCCTTCCGAAGATGATCGGCAGCTATAGCCACACAGGCGGCTTCAGGGCTCAAAGGAATTCCAGGGGTGCCGAGGGATTCTAATGCGCCAATGGCATTCAATGCCACCCTGATGAGTGTGCTTCACACAGGCGCACTGAGGATCGCCTAGCTCACAGCTGCGGGGTGCCTGCTCAGCAACTGCTTCGAGATCGGCAATTCAAGCTTGCAGATGACCGAAGAAGCCCAATAGGGGACAGCCCCCCAGTTCAATTATCGATAGATAGAAGAGACAAGAGAATAGGGACTGTTGGCCGTTTTCGACCACCCAGATGGCCGTTTCCGTCCACCTGCGCAGTCAGTTGCCATGCCAGATCTTCCGCATACCGAGTTCGGTGATCTCGACGCCTGCAGCTTGCTGGCCATCCCGACTAACGGTCAGCCAGCCCGTATCCTTGGCCAGCGCCTTCAGATCTTTCACCGCGGTTCGTACCTGCCGACGGGAAAGCCGGTGCTTATTCTGGAACCCGCTGGTGAGTTTGATGCCCCCTCCGTTCATCCTGTTCTGCCTTGCTGCCTCAAGTAGGATGATCAAGGCGGCGGCATTACCCAAGGCAGGCTGGACTTGCCAGAGCGCATTCATGTTGATCATCACGAACGGGGATTGCGCTGTTCCGCCATTAGGCCCGCGTTTGGCAGCGGTTCTCGGCAGCAGAACGGGCCGTTCAACAATGACCTCTCCCGTCACCGGGTCCGTGAAGGTCTGCTCGGGGCCGAATTGGTGCAGTTCATCCGACATTGGCCAACCTCATCACCCGCTCATAGAAGTCGTATCCGCTGTCGTCGCGATATACATACGGGTGGTCATAGCGAGTTACATCAACTCCGATATGGCCGCCCACCACCGCCGTCGCCGCCCGCTCCATC
Source organism: uncultured Rubrivivax sp. (assembly GCA_964522465.1). Taxonomy (GTDB): domain Bacteria; phylum Pseudomonadota; class Gammaproteobacteria; order Burkholderiales; family Burkholderiaceae_C; genus Rubrivivax. Next base: position 2,238 of record CAZFVH010000274.1, read on the forward strand.
TCGCGCTTGGCGGTGGCAAGCATTTCTTCGGCGCCCACGGTGGGCACCACAAAGGCCAGCGCGTCATGGATCGTCGCGCAAGGTGGCACTCCAGCGCGCGTAGTAAAGATCACTGCCAGCCGGAGGATGTCGCTGCCGGTGCTCTGGACGGGCCAGTTGCCATTGCTTCGCTCGTTTAGGTCCGAGCCAATTCCCAGCTGTATCCGCCACCCCAGCGGTGTGTAGGCGGGGAGCCCGCCCGCAATCCGGTCGCGGTAGTCCTGCACGAACCGCCAGAAAGGGCGATATGCCTCGCGGTGGCGGAGCAGCAGTTCCCGGCACGTGTCGACCGCCACGCCGGATGACGCTGCCATGCCCTCCGCCGCCATTCCGTACTGAACGCCCAATACAATAGCTTTGCTTGCCGCACGCTCGTTAGGGTGGCTCTGTTTTGTGGCATCCCGGGGAACGAGCTTGGCGGCCTTCGCAAACGCGATGTACGGGTCGCCGCTGGAGTAGGAATCCGCAAGTTTCTCATCTTCCGACAAGAATGCCGCAATGGCAATCTCCTGCGATTTGTAGTCCAGATAGGCGAAGGCGTAACCCTCTGGTGCCCTGATGAAGGATCGCGTCCATCGCGCTGCTCCGAACAGGAATCCGCTGGTCGATGGCTGCGACCTCCCGGTCTTGCTCACTAGGTGTTTAGTCCCGACATTTGGTGGAGCGGGCTGAACCTCAAGCGTTCAGGTTCTTTTGTCCAGTGTTTGCAGGCGA
>CAZFVH010000275.1:0-2981 GCA_964522465.1 uncultured Rubrivivax sp.
GCGGCGGCTGACAAGCTGGACAACGACGCGCAGGCCACGGCGGCCATGCGTGCGGCGCTGCCCGACATCACCACACAGGAGATCGACGATCTGCTGGCTGGCCTGCGCCGGCAGGTCAAAGGACTGCGCAACGCGGCGCGCACTGCCAGGTCGATGCTGGATGCAGAGAACCAGGCCGGCATCATGCAGTCTGACGCCATGCGCGCGGCCGACATGCTGGCGAACAACCTGCAGATGGCCGCCGTGATCGAGAAGCGCAACGCGGCGCTGAACATGAACGTGCGCCTGAAGGCCGCCTCGTTCGTCAACCAGTTCAAGGACAAGGGCCTGGATTTCGAGGGCTTCGCGGCCATGCTGGTGGGCTCCGAGCGCGTGCGCCAGGGTTCGCGCGTGTCCATCGACACCGAGTACAAAGGCTTCCGCGGTGAGTGGGTCGGCGGCATGATCGCCGACGTCGAAAAGCTGGGCCTCATGCGCGAGTTCATCTCTGGCGCCTTCGACCGGGACATCTACGACGCGCTGTGGCGCATGGGCACTGAGAAGCCCGACATGGCCGGTCTGCCCAAGCAGGCTGTGCAACTGGCCGAGATCGTCAACAAGTACCAGACCGACGCGCGCAACACCCGCAACCGCTTCGGTTCGTGGATTCGTGACCTGCAGGGCTACATCACCCGGCAGTCGCACGACATGTACCGCATCCGCGAGGTCACCGACGCCGAGTGGATCGACTTCGTGAAGGACAAGATCGACCTGCCCAAGATGCAGCGGCTGGGCCTGATCTCCGAAACCGACCCCATCGGTTCCCTGCGCGCGATGTACGACGACTTCGCGGCCGGCGTCCACCTGAAGCCAGTCCCCGCCGAGGAGGACGGCGCTGCGTTCGGGCGTGGGTCCAACCTGGCGCGGCGCGAGTCTGCCAGCCGGACGATCTACTTCAAGGACGGGCTGGCGGCCTACGAGTACAACCAGCGGTTCGGCGTCGGTCGCCTGGCCGAGTCGGTGCTGTTCGGGCTAGACCACGCGGCCCGGTCCACGGCGCTGCTGAAGAACCTGGGCACGAACCCCGAGGCGACACTGACCCGCCTGATGGACGAGTACGAGGCGTCTCTGGCTCCATACCCAGAGCGTCGCGCGAAGTTCCGTTCTCAGCGGACGGCACTGATGAACATGCTGGCGTATGTGGACGGGTCGCTGAACATCCCCGGCTCGGTCACGGGCGCGAAGATCGGCGCGTTCCTGCGGGCTTGGCAGAGCATGGCGAAACTCGGCGGTGCGCTGATTTCGTCGTTCTCTGATCTTGCTGGCTATGGCGCCGAGCTCCGCTACGCTCAGGGCAAGGGCCTGCTGTCTGGCGTGGCCGACGGCATGGGCGCGTTGCTGCAGGGCAGGGCAGCTGGCGAACGGGCGGCCATCACCTCGTCGCTCGGTGTGTTCCACGAGTCGATGGCGGGCGCGATCACGGCGCGGTTTGACAGCCCTGATTTGGTGGGCGGCAAGATGGCCGCGGCTATGCAGATGTTCTTCCGACTGAACGGATTGAACTGGTGGACCGAAACCCTGCGCGACGGCGCGGCGCTCACGCACTCGCACTACATGGCCACGCAGGCCGGTCGTGCGTTTGACAAGATCGACCCCGAGCTGCAGCGCATGTTGCGGCTTTACAACATCGACTCGGGCAAGTGGGATCTGCTGCGCATGGGTGCATTGCAGGAGGCCGACGGCCGCAAGTACATGACGCCGGAGGGTCTGCGCACAGTCCCGCGCTCGGCCTATGAGGCGTACATCACGTCGGTGGGTCGGACGGCCAACGACGCCACGGTGCAGAACCTGATGGACGATCTGTCCCAGGCGCTGCGTGTCATGGCCATCGACCGGGCGCACCACGCGGTGCTCGAGCCGAATGCGAGGACGCGGGCGTTCATGCTTCGGGGCACCAAGCCGGGCACCGTTCCTGGCGAGATCCTGCGGTACATCGGTCAGTTCAAGTCGTTTTCGATCGCAATGGCGCAGACCGTGCTGGGCCGGGAAATCTACGGGCGGGGCTACGACACGCTGGGCGAGTATTTGCGCAAAGGCCACGGCGACATGCTGGGGCTGGCCTACATGGTTGGCCTCTACAGCCTGCTCGGCTACGGCGCGATGGCTGCGAAGGATCTGCTCAAAGGCCGCACGCCACGCGATCCTCTGGACTACCGCACGCTGCTGGCCGCGATGGCTCAAGGCGGCGGCCTGGGTTTGTACGGCGATTTCCTGTTCGGCGAGTACAGCCGCATGGGCCGCACGTTCACGGCCTCGCTGGCCGGCCCGGTGATCAGCAACGCGGACGTCATTCTCGACCTGTGGACCCGCGTGCGCAATGGCGACGACGTGGCGGCCGCAAGTTTCAAGGCGCTGCTGGACAACACGCCGTTCCTGAACCTGTTCTGGGCTCGGCCGGTGCTGGACTACCTTGTGCTGTACCACATTCAGGAGGCGCTGAACCCTGGGTTCCTGCGGCGCATGGAGAAGCGCATCGAGCGGGACAACGGCCAGACGTTCATCTTGCCGCCGTCGCAGATCGTGCGCTGATGTTACGTTGACACCATTGGGATTTTCGCAATGGATTGATAGAATCCCGCCAGTAAGGAGCCCCCATGACCGTTCTCACCACCACCGCCAAGGCAGGCCCCTATGCCGGAGCGGGCACCACCGGCCCGTTCGCTGTGCCGTTCCGGTTTCTTGAGAATTCGCACCTGCGGGTGATCCGCACGTCCACCGCCGGCGTCGACGCCGACCTGGTGCTGACCACCGACTACACGGTGACCGGGGCAGGGGCTGCGTCTGGTTCTGTCACCCTGACGGCGGCGCTTGCCGTTGGCGAGAAGCTCACCGTCATCAGGAACGTCCCCGCCACCCAAGAGGCCGACTATGTGGCAGGCGATGCATTCCCCGCGGAAAGCCACGAGAACGCGCTCGACAAGCTGACCATGCTGGTGCAGCAG
>CAZFVH010000276.1:0-2941 GCA_964522465.1 uncultured Rubrivivax sp.
GCATCTGCACCTCTGCCGCGCAGACATGGCAGAGCGGTGCATCGGCTATCTCCGCAATATCCCGGCTCGCTTCGACCTACTCGTCTCGGTCTCGGGGGGACACGACACGGCGGCACTGGCGCAGCGGCTGGCCGCGGCACTTCCAGCGGCCGCGGCGGTGCACGTAGAGGAGGTTCCGGACCGCGGGCGCGACCTCGCACCTCTCATCGCACAGTACGGACGGCGGCTGGCGGATTACGACGTCCTCGCCCATTTCCACGCAGGCAGAGGCCCGGACGACCCTGATCACGCGGACTGGCCCGCCCTCATGGAGACGCTCTGCGGGTCCAGGAGCGGCGTAGCCCAGATCCTCGACCTCCTCGCGCACGACGCCAAGACGATCTACGCGGCTGCCGGCAGGCAGGCCCGGGAAGCCAATAGCTGGGGCGCGGACCTCGACATCGTGGGCCGTATCCTGGGGGGCCAAGACCTAGGAGTGCCCGAGGACTTCCCCCACATCGAGTTCCCGCGCGGGGCGATGTTCTGGGCACGCGCAGGCAGCGTGTCGCGGTTGCTTGGCCTCAGCCTCTCCTTCGAGGACTTCCCCGAGGAGCCCGCCGCCCCCGACGGGACGCTGTCGCACGCCCTGGAGCGCCTCATCCTCATCCTCGCCAAGCCCGAACCTGGACGGAACTACCGGCTGGAGTCGCCCGCACTCAGCTGCAACGCGGGCGCATACTTCGAGGCGCAGCACGACTTCTCAGGGGAGATCGTGCACGACACCGTCAAGGTATTGGCCTACTACCTGCCCCAGTTCCACCCCACGCCGGAGAACAGCGCCTGGCATGGGCCGGGCTTCACGGAGTGGCACAAGGTCCGCGGCGCCACACCCCTGTTTCATGGCCACTACCAGCAGCACGTGCCGCATCCCGATATCGGCTACTACCACCTGGACAGCGCCGCGCAGCTCGCGAGACAGGCCGAGCAGATGCGCAGCAGCGGCGTGCATGGGATGATCTTCTACCACTACTGGTTTTCGGGCCGCCTCATCCTCGAGAAGCCCGCGCAGATGCTGCTAGCGCACCCCGACGTGGAGATGCCGTTCTGCTTCTGCTGGGCAAACGAAAACTGGACGCGCCGATGGGACGGCAACGAGAGGGAGGTCCTGCTCGCGCAGTCCTACTCACCGCAGGATGCGACGGCATTCATTCGCTACCTCATCCCCTTCTTCCGAGACGAACGCCACATCAAGGTCGAGGGGCGACCCGTGCTCTTCGTCTACCGGCCCTCCTCGGTTGAGGGCGTGGAGGACTACGTCCGGATCTGGCGCGAGGAATGCGAGGCAGCCGGTGTCGGCGCGCCCTATCTTGTGGCCGTGCTGACGCGCGGCGCGTCCTCGCCCCACGCCTACGGGATGGATGCGGGCTCCGAGCGGGTGCTGCATGACTGGCTCGGGCCGTACGGACGGGACATCCGGGGCGAGCTGCGCCCCTACTGGCCGCTGAATGGCAGCGTGCTGGACTATGGCGAGGTCGCCCAGCACTACATGCAGCGCGCCATCAGGCGGGACTTCCCGCTGTTCCGCTCCCTCGTGCCGGCCTGGGACAACACGGCGCGCTATGGGTCCGACGCCTACCTGCTGCACAACTTCAATACCAGAGTGATGCAGGACTGGCTCGGGCATCTCGTCCGGGACGCAGAGGCACACCTGCCCGCTGACCGGCGCTTCGTCATCGTCAATGCGTGGAACGAGTGGGCCGAGGGCGCCCATCTCGAGCCGGACACGCGCTTCGGGTACGGGTACCTCAATACGATCGGGCGCGCACTCAGCGGCCACCGCTTCGGAGCGCTCCACTACATCACCGTCGAAGATGGGACGACCCTGCGGCTGGTCCTGCAGGAGCACGCCAGAGAGCGGCTTCACGCCGAGCCAGAGGCGCTCCGCAAGTTCGTCTCCTGCCTCACCTCATCCCCAGTGCTCGCGCGCTGCCGGCTGTTCGTTCCCGACACGCTGCTCGGCCAGTCCCTGCGCGCGGCCGGCACCGCGTGCGCGACGGAGAGCAGCGAAGCGGCCACCTTCACCCTGCAATTCTCTGACCTATTCCTCTTTTCGGACCTCGCGGTCGAGCGCATGCTGCAGATGGCCCTCCGCTATCCAGGCCATGCCATCTGTGCAAGCCCCCTCAACGACCCTGCCTTCCTCCACGGGCCGGAAGCTGCCAATTGGCAGATCTCCCGCAGCCAGCGCACCGGCATGGAGCTCCGGCCATCAGGCGAGCCAAGCGGCCACAAGATCTGCGCCGAGGCGTCCTGCTTCCGAATGGGAAGACAGGTGAGCGCGACAGCGGAGCAGGTCGCGACCGTCATCCGGTACCACGGCCAGGGCGACCAGACGCTCCTGTCGCACGCGCTGCTCTCCCTGCTTGCTCAGGGAGGCTGCCATGTGCGGCCCTATATCGGTGTGCAGGATGTGCCAGAAGACGCCGCCCTCGCGCTGCGGCAAAGACTGGAGGCCCTCCCCTGGGCGGAGGGGTGCAAGCCAGAGATCCGCTTCTTTCAGTCAACGCCCGAGCTGCCCGACCTCCGCTCCGTCATGTTGAACGAGATGCTCCGCGCGGCAGGGCCCACCTACGTCGCGTTCCTCGACTATGACGACCTCATGTTCCCAAATGCATACGGCACGCTGCTGCAGCGCCTGCAGCTCACGGGCAAGAACGCCACCTTTGGTCGGGTCTTCATGACGACGATCGACTCCTCCCGCGGACTCAGGGTGCGGCGTGAGGTCGCGTATGGGGGTAGGACCTACAGCGATTTTCTCGACACGAACCACGCACCCATCCACAGCTTCATGCTCGACATGAAGAAGGTGGACATCGGCAAGGTCGAGTACTTCCAGGACATGAAGTTCATGGAGGACTACTATCTGACCCTCCAGATCTTCTCGCGCGAGGATACGGACTGG
>CAZFVH010000277.1:0-2933 GCA_964522465.1 uncultured Rubrivivax sp.
GGCTGGGATCACGAAACCTCGGCTGGACCATTGCGCGCCGGCAGGCCGGGGTGCTGGACCGTGCTCTAGGCCGCCGGGGACCGCAGGTAAAGCGCACCCGCGCTGCATCCGGTGCGCGTCGCGGCCAGCGGCCAATGCAAACAGGGGGCGACGGTTTCCCGCCGCCCCCTGGTTCTGGCGTCCCCCCCTCTGACTTGCGATCAGAGGCCCACGATGCCGCCAGAATTCCTGGTTACCACGACCACGCCCGAACGCGGGCGACCGCTGGCAGTGCCATCCTGGCTTTGCGGCCAGTTGCTGCTGGGCGTGGCAGGGCTGCCGTCCTCGCCGGGATGCTGGATGCCGACGAACAGGGTGCGACCGTCAGGCGTGGAGTCCACGCCGGTGATCTCGCATTCCAGCGGGCCGGTGAGGAAGCGCTTAAGCTCTGCCGTGGTCGCCGTCTTGCCCACCACGGTGGCCTGGGTGGCCGTGGTGCCATTGGCGGCCACGTTGGTGATCGTGCGGTTGCCGCCATCGCCCACGAAGCCGGGCAGGGCTGCGAGCATCTGGTTGTTGGTGCGGTCGGTGAAGTTGCCGTCATCGGTCTGGATCCAGAGCAGCGGGCGGACCTGGCCGCTGGCATTCTGGGGACGGGCGAACCACAGGCCATCCGGGCTGGAGAAGTCGTTGTCGGCACCCAGGCCCGAGATGTTGACCGATGCGTTGGCGTCGATCGAATCCGCACCGAACAGGTAGTTGTCCCAGATGAACTGGGTGGCTGCCGGGTTGTCCCCGCCCTCGCGCAGGCGGATGATGTGGCCATTGGGATTGCCCGAGACAGTGCCCGTTCCGCGCGGATCGACATAGTGGCGCGGGTTTGCCGCATCTGTGCCGTTGATCGGGCGGCCGCCAGCATTGTTGTTGGTCAGGGTGAGGTAGATCTCGCCGCTGACCGGGTGGGTGGCGGTCCATTCCGGACGGTCCATTGGCGTTGCCCCCACGGCGTCTGCCGCAAGGCGGGTATTGACCAGGATGTCGGCCTGGTCGGCAAAGACATATTCCGGTTCCCCGCCAGTCGCAGGGCGGTTCGGCACCTGTCCGAAGACCAGCGGCAGCCAAACGCCGGTGCCGTCGGCGTTGAACTTCGCCACATAGAGCGTGCCTGCATCAAGGTAGCGGTCGCCCACTTCCATCCGGTTGGCGCGGGTGGCATCGGCCGGGTCCCAGGTGGCGTTGGACACGAACTTGTAGAAGTATTCGCGCCGGGAATCGTCGCCCAGGTAGACGGCGACCTTCTGGCCGGAAGTCAGCTTGCCCAGCCAGGCGCCTTCGTGGGCAAAACGGCCCAGCGCGGTACGCTTGCGCGGCTTTGAGGCAGGATCGTAAGGATCGAATTCGACCACCCAGCCGAACTGGTTGGGCTCGTTGCGGAAATCCTGGCTGGCCGAAGCGCCCTTCACGCGGGCGTCCCACCGGGTGAACAATTCCTCGCTCGGCGTGGCTGAGGACCAGGCGTAGTTGCCGACGGTGCTGTTGATGCCGTAGCGGCGCAGCGCGGTCAGCTCGCGCGGGGTGCGCAGGGCGTTGTCGCTGCCGGCGCCGGTGTTGTCGCGGCGGAAGTAGAAGGCCCAGTTTTCCTCGCAGGTCAGGTTGGTGCCCCACAGGGTATGGCCGTTGGCGCAGTTGTTGATCGTGCCGCGGCCTTCGCTGGCCCCGGGGGAATACTTCGTGACCAGCAGGCTCGATCCGCGCACCGGACCATGGAAGCTGACCGGTGTGTTGGGGGTGATGCGGCGGTTGAAGGTGCTGTTGGTGACCACGCCCCAGTTGCGGTTGCCGCTGTCGCTCACCTCGACCACGCTCACGCCGTGCGCCTCGATTTCCTTGATCGCCTCGGCCGCAGGGCGCGGACCGGCTGCGACATTGGTCGGGCCGTTGGGGTGCAGGTACTGGACGTTGAGGTTCTCGTGGTTCTGGACCAGCAGGCCGCGCACCGAACTGTTATCATCACGCGCGCCGGCTGCGTTGAGGCCATAGTAGTACAGTGCGTCGCCATGATCGCCGATGCGGTTGGCATAATCGGTGTCGGTCCCGTCGTTCCTGAAGGCGGCCACACCCGTCTTGATCGGGTCGCCCAGGCGGGTCAGCACCTTGACCGTATGTCCGGCCGGCACGGTCACCACGTCGGCGCTGTTCTTGGCCACCACAGGAAAGGTCAGCGCCGCGGGATTGACGGTGACCACGGTGCTGTCGGTGACCGTCCCCGACTGGATCTGGAAGGTGTACTGGGTGGTTGCTGCCACGGCCGGGGCGATGAAGGAGATCCGCGTGCCTGTCCGCTCTAGAAGTTGCAGCGTCGGCCCGGCGATCTGAGTAAAGCTGTTTGCCGCGCCCTGTTCGGTGCTCGTGGCATTGATGGTGACGAGGTTTCCGGTCGTCGTGGTGACATCGGCACCCGCGCTGACCACCGGGACCGGGATGCCGAAATCGTCTTCGCAGGCAGTCAGCATCGAGGTGCCCATGAAAGCCAGGGCGCTTGCCTTCATCGTGCCGGTGATCGTCTGGCGGCGCGACGCCACGAGGCTTTCCAGCGAAGTGTTGGAGGACTGGTTGGTGTCGATATCGCCGTCGGAATAACCCAGCATCACGCGTTCCATTGGAAACCCCTGTCAAAATGCAACAAGCTGCAGGGGCGACTCACTAGGCGGGCAATTTGAAAGTCCGGCGTCGCTGGCCGGTCCGCGCGGTGGCAGGAATTGGGCCGGAAAATGGCCCATCCGCGACATCCTGTCGCAAGCATGTCACATCCGCGATCCTGTCACAAAACCGTAACGCAGGCCGCGCAGTCTCTTCGCCTCACCGGCCAGTGGCGCCGGTCAGGGGGATGATTCCAGCGGCATGGACAAGAGGGCCTATTGGGTGATGCGGGCGCATGGCCTTGGCGACGACCT
>CAZFVH010000278.1:0-2932 GCA_964522465.1 uncultured Rubrivivax sp.
AGTCGGCGTACATCGTCGGGCTGTGGTTGCCCCACACGGCCATCTTGCGGATGGCCGAGACCGGCTTGCCCGTCTTCGCGGCGATCTGGCTCAGCGCGCGGTTGTGGTCCAGGCGAAGCATGGCGGTGAAGTTCTCGCGCTTCAGGCTCGGCGCGCTCTTCATCGCGATCCAGGCGTTGGTGTTGGCCGGGTTGCCCACCACCAGCACCCGCACGTCCCGGCTGGCCACGGCGTCCAGCGCCTTGCCCTGGGCGGTGAAGATCTGCGCGTTGGCGGCCAGCAGGTCGGCGCGCTCCATGCCGGGGCCGCGCGGGCGGGCGCCCACCAGCAGCGCGTAGTCGGTGTCCTTGAAGGCGGTGCTCGGGCTGCCGTGCGCCTCCATGCCCGCCAGCAGCGGGAAGGCGCAGTCCTCCAGCTCCATCATCACGCCCTTGAGCGCCTTCTGCGCCTTTTCGTCTGGGATCTCGAGCAGTTGCAGGATGACGGGCTGGTCCTTGCCCAGCATCTCGCCCGAGGCGATGCGGAAGAGCAGGGCGTAACCAATCTGGCCAGCGGCGCCGGTGACGGCCACGCGCACGGGTTTCTTGTTCATCGGGAGCTCCGGGACATACGGGTGGAGGAAAGCCGCGCAGTTCGGGTGTGGCCCGACCGCAGCGGTGTCCAAGCGGTCGGATCGACCTGCGCCGCTGGACGCCGCATGGTGGCCAGCGGGCACAACGCCGGATGCTGCACCGCACACGGCAGTGTAAGTCTGCAGACCCTGCGCGCACCTGACGCCCGGTGCGGTCCTCCAGTCTTGTATCTTGTAGAAGACTGCTTGCGTACTTCCCGCGGCTGTGCTGCAATCGCGCCCCATGTCGATGTCGAGCTCCCTTGCGCCGAGGGCCGCGGCAACGCGGGCCGCCTCCGGGGCACTGCCCGCTGCCGACGCCACACATCCCAGCTTCGTGCCCTTGTATCGGCAGATCAAGGACCTGATCGTGCGGGGCCTGCAGGCTGGCGATTGGGCGCCCGGGGCTGCGATCCCCAGCGAGTCCGAGCTCGCCGGGCGCTTCAAGGTCAGCCAGGGGACGGTACGCAAGGCCATCGACGAGCTGGCTGCCGACAAGCTGCTGGTGCGGCGGCAGGGCAAGGGCACCTATGTGTCGAGCCATGCCGAGCAGACGACCCAGTACCGTTTCCTCAGGCTGACCGCAGACCAGGGCGACACGGCCGTGTTGCAGCGGCGCCTGATCGACTGCGTGCGCGAGCGCGCCCCCGCCGATGTGGCCCGGCCGCTGGGACTGCGCAGCGGCGATGCTGTCGTGCACGTGCGGCGTTTGCTGCTCGCAGGGGAGCGGCCCGTCGTCCTCGATGAGATCTTCCTGCCCGGGGCGGCCTTCAAGGGCCTGACCGGCGCGCGGCTCCAGGCCTGGAAAGGGCCGATGTACCGGCTGTTCGAGGTGGAATTCGGCGTGACGATGGTGCGCGCCGTCGAGCAGATCCGAGCCGTTCCGGCAGACGCGGCACAGGCCTCGATGCTCGGTGTCGCCGTCGGTGCGCCGCTGCTGTCGGTTGAGCGTCTGGCGTACTCCTACGCCGGGCGGCCGATGGAGCTCCGCCGGGGCTTGTACCTGACAGAGGGGTATCACTACCGCAATGAGCTGAGTTGAGGTGCGGGTCGCGCCCCCGCACGCCAGGGGCAGCCTGTAGCCCTGGAGTCAGTTTGCTGCGTTGCAATAAACTGTCAAGAGTGTCGTGAGACAGCACTGCAGCGCAACGCAGTACAGAAGAAGGATGGCAGCACCGTGCGGTCTCGAAGACCGAAGCGGTGTCGGACTGGAGCCCCACCAGGGGCGGTGTGAGGAGTTGGAGAGTCACTTCATGTCAAGCCCCGCGAGACCCGGTGCGGTGCACCGGAACATACACATCACGCAGATCCTGTCGTATCGCTTGCCGCCGGCGGGCATCGTTTCGATCCTGCACCGCGTCAGTGGCGCGCTGATGTTTCTCTTGCTGCCCTTCGTCGTCTGGCTGTTCGACAAGAGCATCTCCTCCGAGATGTCCTACGAGCAGTTCACGACGGCCTTCGGCGCCGGCATCGGCGCGGTGCCCGGCTGGTTTGTCAAGCTCGTGGTGCTGGCGCTGATCTGGGCCTATCTGCACCACGCCATCGCGGGCGTGCGCCACCTGTGGATGGACGCCACCCACAGCGTGACCAAGGCGCAGGGGCACAACACCGCCCTGATCACCCTGGTGCTTTCGGTGTTGCTCACGGTGGCACTGGGCGCCAAGCTTTTCGGCCTGTACTGACGCGGGGATCACCATGGCGGATCGTCAACCCAACTACGGTTCCCGGCGCGTCGTCGTCGGTGCCCACTACGGCCTGCGTGACTGGCTGAGCCAGCGCATCACGGCTGTGCTCATGGTGCTCTTCACCCTGGTGTTGCTGGTGCAGGTGCTGATGCCCGGCCCGCTGGATTACGCGCGCTGGGCGGGCATCTTCGCGGCGCAATGGATGAAGGTTTTGACCTTCGTCGTCATCGTCTCGCTGGCGTGGCATGCCTGGGTCGGTGTGCGCGACATCTGGATGGACTACGTCAAGCCGGTGGGCGTGCGGCTGGCGCTGCAGGTGTTCACGATGGTCTGGCTCGTGGCGTGCGCGGGCTGGGCAGTGCAGGTGCTCTGGAGGCTTTGATTCCCATGACGTTTTCGAATCTCCCGCGTCGCAAGTTCGACGTCGTCATCGTCGGCGCCGGTGGCTCGGGCATGCAGGCCTCGCTGCGCCTGTCGCAGGCCGGGCTGAACGTGGCCGTGCTGTCCAAGGTCTTCCCCACGCGCTCCCACACCGTGGCGGCGCAGGGCGGCATCGGCGCCAGCCTCGGCAACATGAGCGAGGACAACTGGCACTACCACTTCTACGACACCGTCAAGGGCTCCGACTGGCTCGGCG
>CAZFVH010000279.1:0-2922 GCA_964522465.1 uncultured Rubrivivax sp.
TGAAACTCAAGGATAAAATTTTCGCGAGCATCTGAGATTGGAAAATTTTCCTGAAACACTTTATGCAACCCTTCGTCCGTCCTTTTATCAGGCGGCGTTTCAAGTTGCATGAATTCTTTAAATGACTTTATCTGGATTTCAAGCAAATCGGGGTATTCGAATTGCTTTTTTAGTTTGGAGAACGAAATCCGGTCGTTTTTATGAATATTTGCTAACATGCGAATCGGAAAGAATTAAAAAGGGATTAAAGGCAAAGCTGAAAACGGGTAAAACGGCAAAAGACCTGCAACATTTTACAGGTCTGAGGCCGACATCAGCGGGAAAGGACGGAGTGCTTAACTCCGTCCGAACCAGCTGAGTAGAGATTACTTAAGCTCAATTTCGGCGCCTGCCTCAACGAGCTGAGCTTTGATGTTTTCGGCTTCTTCTTTAGAAACCTTTTCTTTGATGTTACCTGGTGCATTGTCCACAAGGTCTTTAGCTTCTTTCAAGCCAAGGCCAGTGATGTTTTTCACCACTTTAACAACTTCAAGTTTCTTAGCTCCAGCGGATTTAAGAACTACAGTGAATTCTGTCTGAGCTTCAGCGGCATCGCCACCTCCAGCTGCAGGACCACCAGCCAACATTACGGGAGCAGCGGCTGCTGGCTCGATTCCGTAATCATTTTTAAGAATTTCAGCCAACTCATTTACTTCTTTTACAGTAAGATTTACGAGTTGCTCAGCGAATGCTTTTAAGTCTGCCATTGATTGATTGTTTAAAAGTTTTTACTACTGTTGTTTTTCGGAAAGTGTTTTCAATATACCTGCCAGTTTACCACCGCCTGATTTAAGGCCAGAGATAACATTTTTGGCAGGAGACTGAAGGAGCCCGATAATATCTCCGATAAGCTCTTCTTTGGACTTCAGGGCAATCAATTGTTCGAGGGAAGCGTCACCCAGAAAAACAGATGACTCGACGAAAGCGCCCTTTAGTACCGGTTTTTCTGTTTTTCCGGCAGTGCGATACTCCTTGATAAGCTTAGCTGGCTTATTCGGGTTTTCTTTAATAAAGAACACGGCGGAAGTCTGTTTCAGCGCACTATAAAGTGCACTGTAGTCTTCCCCTGTTTGTTCTAATGCTTTGCGGATGAGGGTATTCTTCACCACACGCATTTCAATGTTTGCTTCAAAGCACTTTGCCCTAAGGGAATTGACCTGAGCCACTGTCAGGCCCCCTGTATCGGCTATGTAGAAGTGAGGGAAACTTTTAAATTTTTCCGCCAACTCCTGAACATGTGCTATTTTCTGATCTTTTGTCATTTTAACTTCAGGTTAACAGGGTTTAAATTCCGGCGACAGAAGATTTGTCAATCTTTACGCCTGGGCTCATTGTACTGGAAAGGTTGATGGAACGGAAGTAGGTGCCTTTTGCAGAAGATGGTTTCAATTTACTTAATACCTGAATCAACTCGGCTGCATTTTCAGCTAATTGCTCGGAGGTAAATCCAACTTTTCCAATGGTGGTGTGAATGATTCCGGTCTTGTCAACTTTAAAATCTATCTTACCAGCCTTTACTTCAGTTACAGCTTTGGCAATGTCTGTGGTAACCGTACCACTCTTTGGGTTTGGCATAAGACCTCTTGGTCCCAAAACTCTACCCAAACGACCTACCTTTGCCATCACATCCGGTGTACAGATGATCACATCAATATCGGTCCATCCTTTTTCGATTTTGGAGATATAATCATCCAAACCGAAGTAATCAGCACCCGCAGCTTTTGCATCGGCCTCTTTGTCCGCATTTGCAAGAACAAGTACACGAACTTCTTTACCGATACCATGAGGCAGAGAGGCAACCCCTCTTACCATTTGATTCGCCTGCTTAGGATCAACTCCCAAACGGACATCGATATCAACAGAGGCGTTAAATTTTGTGTAGGTGATTTTTTTCACGATGTCAGCAGCCTCTTTCAGAGGATAGCTTTTGGTGGCATCATAGGCCCCCATAGCCAGCTTATGCTTTTTGGAAAACTTTGTCATGACCTTTCAGAATTAATTATCCCAAGGGGCTTTCCCCTCTACTGTGATACCCATGCTACGGGCGGTTCCAGCTACCATTCGCATGGCAGACTCTAATTTGAACGCATTCAAATCAGGCATTTTGGTTTGAGCGATTTCCTGTATCTGCTCCCAGGTAACCTTACCGACTTTTAAACGGTTAGGTTCTTTGGAACCGGACTGGATTTTTGCTGCGTTCATTAACAAAACCGGAGCAGGTGGAGTTTTGATAACAAAATCAAAACTTTTATCAGTGTAAACGGTAATTAATACCGGTAATATCTGACCTGGTTTATCCTGGGGTCTGGCGTTGAACTGCTTGCAAAACTCCATGATGTTAACCCCTTTTGAACCGAGTGCGGGACCGATTGGGGGGGCAGGGTTGGCAGCGCCACCCTTCACCTGGAGTTTTATATAGGTTTCGATTTCCTTAGCCATACTATTCTTTTTCGACTTGTAGGTAATTAAGTTCTACCGGGGTATTCCGACCAAAGATTTTTACAATCACCTTCAATTTTTTCTTGTCAGCCATGACTTCATCAATCACGCCACTGCAACCATTGAAGGGGCCATCCATTACTTTGACAGGCTCGCCAACATAGAACGGGGTTTCCGGCATTTCGCCCTGTTCGTTGACCTCATCCACCTTACCCAAAATCTTGTTTACTTCAGATTTTCGGATTGGCTCAGGTGCCTGTCCTTTTTCTCCTCCTAGGAAGCCTATAACGCCGGGCACATCTTTAATTGCCTGTAGGACTTCGGGTTGCAAATCAGCCTCTATGAGAATGTACCCAGGCAGGAAACTCCTTTCACGGACTTTCTTTTTGCCATTGCGCATTTCAAATACCTTTTCAGTAGGGATCAGGATTTGACTAATAGCCC
>CAZFVH010000280.1:0-2891 GCA_964522465.1 uncultured Rubrivivax sp.
GTGCAGCAGGTACTGCGCCTCCAGCAGGCTGTTGGCCGGCGCCTTCAGGCGCGCCTCGATGACCCGGCGCCCCCAAGCGTCGGGGGCGGTGTCACGAATGCCACCGAACTCACCCAGCCCGTTGACCGGGAAGAGCACCTTGCCCTTGATGCCCTGTCGGTCTTCGAAAGCCAGGCTCACCGGGTCCAACTCGAAGGCCTCCTTGCGCTCCAGATACCCCTTGCCGCAGGCGAATTCGCTGGCGAGCTCGCGGTTCTGAACGTTCGCGCCCTTGGTTTCCGTCAGGCCCAGGATGCCGGAGGGCACGAAACCCGGTGTGGTTCAGGATCCCCGCGCATCAGGCGCTTGGCGTCACGCACCGCGCCGGGGGGGCGTTGCTTGAAGCGCGCGGCCACGCGGCGCGCCTGTGGAAGCACCTCGGCTGCTGGCAGCACGGCGTTGGCGATACCGCACTCCACCGCCTACAGCGATACGGTGTTTCCGGAGAGATCTGACGCGAGCGGACGCGGCCACGATGTGCGTGAAAGGGGTCGTTCTTCGGGGGATGGCCTGGGGACAGCGAATTACCCCTTTGCAAGCTGTTGATTAGAAATCGAACTTGACAGACCTCGACTCCGCCACGGGGCCGTCGTCCGCGGGCACGAGTGGTCGTATCAACGGATGATGCGAGCTGATTCCTGCAGCCTCTTGAGCAGGTCGGCGCGGCGACTCTGCAGCAAGGCCGCCCGCAACAGAGCTTTGCTTTGCGCAAAGGCGGGCACTTGGTAGGCGCGCTTGCCCAGCAGCTTGACGACGTGCCAGTAAGGGCCGACCTGGATGGGCACGGCCGACACCGTCCCCGGGGACAGGTTGGCCATCACGTTGGAGATTGCCGGCGTGATCTGGTCAGCAAGCAGCCAGCCCAGGTCTCCACCACGCTCTTTGCTGGGATCCACGGAGCGTAACCTCGCCTGTGTGTCAAAGGCCTGCCCCGAACGCAAGGCTGCGATCACGGCACGGGCGTCGGCCTCGGTCTCGAGCACGATGGTCCCCAGCTGATACTGGTGCAACTCAGCCGCGCTGATAGCCTTGACCTGGCGCTCGTACTCGGCCTTGAGGTCCGCCTCGGTCAGCGGTGCCTTTGTCAGCTCATCCTGCATCAAGGCATCGATCAAGTAGTTCTGCCGCAGCACCTGCAGGGCCTCCTCGGTGTCCTTGCGCTTGTCCAGGCCGCGGCGCACAGCTTCCTGGACCATCAATTCCCTCGCGATCAGTTCTTCTTTGAGTGCGGCACGCAGGGCTGGTGTGTCGCCCTGGCCTTGGGCCACGTTGCCCTGCACGCTGCGCTCCATCAGACGCGGCGCGATGTTCACGCCGTTGACCACGGCTACGGGCGTATCTGCAGACCAGACTCCCCCTGTGAGGGTGAATGCACCGATCAGCAGCCCCGTTCGAACTCCAATTCCCGATGGCATCGGTCTACTCCTTCGATCTCGTTCAACGCAAGTCAAGAACCACACCATCAAGCTTGGCCAGCAGGACCGGAGCATTCCTGCCCAGGGCCATGATCGCACCGGCCAAGACCGTGTTCATGCTCTGCTGAGCCAACTCCTTCGCCTCCGTACTCGGCGCAGCCACGACCATCCGCCGGTTCACGATTCCCCCCTGGAACAGCACGAGCTTGCCGTTGCCGTCCTCCACCAAGAACTCGATCATCCGGGTGGAAGACTCCACCCTGTCCAACACAGGCGCCGTAAGCGGTGCTGCTGCCGCCTTGATGGAGACGTTCTGATCGTCCTGCTCGAACACCAACGCCGCAGGCACAGATCCTTCGGGGCGCAGGATGGTGAGGGCCAGCAAGCCGGTATCCTGGACTTCGGAGAGCTTCACGGCTGCAGGAGCCGACCAGTTGTTACGCCCGGACGGGGCCACCGCGGCCACCTCCTCACGGCTCGCACGCGCCGATGGGAGGGCTGAAGCCCGCGCCAGCGGGCGGCCCGTGCTGGTCAGGTCGGTTCTGCCCAATGCTTGCTGGAGGGCTCCCGCTGAACTCGCATCTCCGGAAGTTGGAGACGGATCGATGATCAGCACGCCATCCTGATAGACGATGCGGTAGTTGCTGCTGCTCAAGCCCATCGGGGTGATAACGTAGGTACCTGGGTTGAAAGCTCCTTGTGCACTCCCGCCGTAGGCCAGGGCACCACCGAGCACCGCTTCGGTCTCGTTGTTCACAAAACCGCTGTAGACCACGCCATTCCCGCCGCTGTAGCGAACAAAGTCTTGCACTTTGGTGGCGCCTTGAGCCAAGACCTGCAGCGGCGCGGGCGTGATGTCGGCTCTGGCGACCGGCTGGCCGGTGATGCTGTAGTTGGCACGGTCCGCGCCGCCGTAGCTGCTGGCCAGGGTCACGGGCTTGTTGTTGCCCGTGTTGGGCTCGTCAAAGCTGCCAGAGGCGCTCACGGTTACATCGTCGCTACCGACCAAGCCATTCAACACGACGCCGGAGGTGCTCACGGTGGCGCTGGGCGAACCGTCGTAGGTCTTGGACATGGCCGTGATGCCGCTGACCGTCAATGCCCTGGCCGTGATGGACACATCGTTCTGCGCGCTGGCCAGCGGCAGGCCGCTGGACCAGTGGTAGTTGCCCGCCACAGCCGCCAGGCTGTTGCCGGTCACGCTCAGCCCGCTCAGGTCGGTCAGGGTCTTGGTGCCGGCCACGTTCTTGCCACTGATCGCCGCCGTGCCGGACGTGGCGCTGAAGGTCTCGCCGTTCACGCCGGCGATCGTCGTGACCTGGGCCGCCGTCACGGTGCTCAAGCCGTCGTAGACCTTGCTGGCCGCGACCTGCGTCAGGTCCGCCTTCTGCACTGTGCCCGACGCGGTGGCCGTGCTCACCGTGTAGTTGGCGCTCA
>CAZFVH010000281.1:0-2847 GCA_964522465.1 uncultured Rubrivivax sp.
GACCGGACTGCCCGGTGGAGAACGTCAGTTGGAACGATGCGCAGGAGTTCGTTCGCAGGCTCAGCCAGCGCACGGGGCAGAACTACCGGCTGCCGAGTGAGGCGGAGTGGGAATATGCGGCGAGGGCAGGGACGACGATGGCTTACCCATGGGGCGAGCGTGCCAGCCGGGAGCACGCCAACTACGGGGCTGACGCTTGCTGTGGAGGACGCGCCGAGGGCCGGGACAACTGGGTGGAGACTGCGCCCGTGGGCCAGTTCCCTGCCAACGCCTTCGGCCTATACGACATGCACGGAAACGTCTGGGAGTGGGTGCAGGATGTATGGCACGACAACTACGCCGGTGCGCCGAGTGACGGCTCGGCGTGGATGATGGGCGGCGATCAGACGCGGCGGGTGCTTCGCGGCGGTTCTTGGAGGAACGCGCCGCAGGGCGTGCGCTCGGCCATTCGCGGCGGGTACTCGCCGGGCAACCGCGACGACTTCATCGGCTTCCGTATCGCCAGGACCTTTTAGTCTTTTTCCCTCTTACCCTTTTACCCTCTGATCATGGTGGATGGCGGGACGAGGCAGGTATGGAGGTGGGGGTTCGGGGGCGGAGCCGCCGAGCGCCGTATTGCGCCGAAAGAGCTGCTGCGAGAGAGCTTTCGGCATCGACGTAGGGTGTTGCCTGCGACGCGCCATCGCGTGATTCACCTATGGCCATTGGTCGCCTACCTGCTCTTCGTCGTCTCACTACTCCTGCCTCTGACCGCATCGGCCCAGCGCGTCGCCCTGGTGGTCGGAAACGCCGCTTACACCGACCGTCCGCTGCGCAACCCAGTCAATGACGCACGGCTGATGCAGACCACGCTGCGCGACCTGGGCTTCGAGGTGCAGGTGGCCACCGACGTGGACCGGCGTGGCCTGCTGGGCGCGCTGCGCGACTTCGAGGCCCGTGCGCGCGGCGCCGAGGTCGCCTTGTTCTACTTCGCCGGCCACGGCGCGCAGGTGGGCGGAGCGAACTACCTGATCCCGCTGAACGCGCCCATCCGCAGCGAGACCGACGTGCCCGACGAGGCGGTGGATGCGTCGAGCGTGTTGCGCCGCATTGAGGAAGGGCGTGCGCGGGTGGGGCTTGTGATCCTGGACGCCTGCCGCGATAACCCTTACCCAGGCGCCAATCGCTCCACGGCCCGCGGCTTGGCACGCATGAGCGTACCCACTGGGACCATCGTGGCCTACGCCACCGCGCCAGGCAGTACGGCCGAGGACGGGTCCGGCGACAACGGAACCTACACCGCTGCACTGGCGCGCTACCTCGCCACGCCGGGCCTGGACATCAAGGAGGTCTTCGACCGCACCGCGCAGGAGGTGGAGCGGGTGACCAACGGCAAGCAGCGGCCTCGGGAGGAGGTCGGGCTGCGGGGGCGGTTTGTGTTGAGGGAAGGGGCTGCCGCAGCCGTCGCGATCGGCGACCCGCAGAGCCTTTCGTCCACGCTGCCGCAGGCCGACGACCCGGAGCGAGACGTTTGGGAACTCGCCAAGCGCCGGGACAATGCAACGAGCTACGACGCCTACCTGCGGGCCTACCCGCAAGGAAGGTTCGCGACGGCAGCCAGGGCCGCACTGGACGGCCTTCGTTCTGGGTCGTCGGGCATGGCGGTTGCAGCAGCCCCTTCCGCATCCGCTGCCAACCCCATGATGGCAGCAATTGCCCCGCCACCGGCGCGTGAGGGCCTGCGCGCCGGGGATGTGTTCAAGGACTGCACCGAGTGCCCAGAGATGGTGGTGATACCGGCGGGACGGTTCCTGATGGGCAGCCCGCCAAGTGAGCCGGGTCGTAGCAGCGACGAAGGTCCGCAACGCTGGGTCGACGTCTCACGATTTGCCATGGGGAAGTTCGAGGTGACCCAGCGCCAATGGGAGGCAGTGATGGGCAGCAACCCGAGCCACTTCCGGGCCTGTGGGCCGGACTGCCCGGTGGAGAACGTCAGTTGGAACGATGCGCAGGAGTTCGTTCGAAGGCTCAGCCAGCGCACGGGGCAGAGCTATCGGCTGCCGAGTGAGGCGGAGTGGGAGTACGCGGCGAGAGCAGGAACGACGACGGCGTACTTCTGGGGCGATGCGTTCGACCGAGGTCGGGCAAACACCGGGAGGCAGACCGTGCGCGTCGGCAGCCACGGAGCAAATGCCTTCGGTCTGCACGATATTCACGGTAACGTCTGGGAGTGGGTGCAGGACTTCTGGCACGACAGCTATGCAAACGCGCCGAGCGACGGATCGGCGTGGGTGACGGGTGGTGATCAGTTGCGGCGGGTGCTTCGCGGCGGTTCGTGGGACATTCCGCCAAAGTACTGGCTCTCAGCCACTCGCTTCGGGTTCGCGCCTGTTGTTCGTGACGGCGGCACCGGATTCCGTATTGCCAGGACCCTATAGCCTTTCTCCTCTTTTCCTCTGACCATGGTGGATGACGGGACAAGGCAGGAATGGAGCCGGGCGTTCGGGGGCGGAGCTAGCGAAGGTGCTCCTCCTCTGCCAGGACGGCCGCTAGCGAGCGCGTGGAGCCGATGTGGCGCGCTGCCGCGGCGTCTCATCGGCATGCCTTCGCAGAGGCCTCTAATCGCCTTCCTGGCCGTTCTATTTGCTCTGCTGCTACCCCTGGCCGCCGCGGCCCAGCGCGTCGCCCTGGTGGTCGGAAACGCCGCTTACACCGACCGTCCGCTGCGCAACCCAGTCAATGACGCACGGCTGATGCAGACCACGCTGCGCGATCTGGGCTTCGAGGTCCAGGTGGCCACCGACGTGGACCGACGCGGCCTGCTGGGCGCGCTGCGTGACTTTGAGGCTCGTGCACGCGGCGCCGAGG
>CAZFVH010000282.1:0-2845 GCA_964522465.1 uncultured Rubrivivax sp.
CGGGTTGGAGCCGGCTGCAGGCGCTGCAGCGCGGCAGCACCTGCGGCTTCGACGAAGCGCGCTGGAACCTGCTGGTGCGCCCGGGCCCGCGGCTGGGCGAGGGGGCGCAGGCGGTGGCGGACTGTCTGGCGGGGAAATGACCATGCGACCTGGCCGCCCCGCGCTCACGCTGGCCCTGGCCGGGGTACTGCTGGGTCTGCTCAGCCTGGCCGCAGGCAGCGAGGGGCTGTCGTGGGCGGCCTGGCAAGCCGACCTCCGCAGCGACCAGGCCGCGCTGCTCATCGGGGAGATCCGCGCGCCTCGCGGGCTGGGGGCCTGGGCGGTGGGAGCGCTGCTCGGGCTGGCCGGGGCCGTGGCGCAAGGCCTGTTCCGCAATCCGCTGGCCGACCCCTACCTGCTGGGCGCGGCCTCCGGCGCCTCGCTGGGGGTGGTGCTGGTGCTGGTGGCAGGCAGCGCGGCGGGCGCGGCGCTCGGGTTCAACGACGGCGGCTGGGCCGGCCATCTGGGCATCGCCAGCGCGGCCTTCGGCGGCGCACTGGCCGGTGTCGGACTGACGCTGCTGCTGGCCGGCGGGGCGGCGCACAGCTTGCGCCTGCTGCTGGCAGGCGTGG
Organism: uncultured Rubrivivax sp.; assembly: GCA_964522465.1. Lineage (GTDB taxonomy): Bacteria > Pseudomonadota > Gammaproteobacteria > Burkholderiales > Burkholderiaceae_C > Rubrivivax. The sequence continues at coordinate 612 of CAZFVH010000282.1, forward strand.
TTGTCGGGGTGCTGCTGGGGGCCGTGTCGGACTTGCTGATCACGCTGGCGCCGCAGGCGCTGCGTGGACGTCAGGCCTTTCTGCTGGGGAGCACGGCGCACCTGGGATGGGCCGGCCTGCCGCTGCTGGCGGCCGGGCTGGCGCTGGCAGTACCGGTCGCCATGCGGCTGGCGCGGGTGCTCGACGCGCTCACGCTGGGGGAGGAAACCGCCGCCAGCCTGGGGCTGGCGCTGGCGCAATGGCGCGCGGCGCTGGTGGCGCTGCTGGCGCTGTGCACCGGGCTGGCGGTGGCACAGGCCGGGCTGATCGCCTTCGTCGGGCTGGTGGCACCGCACCTCGTGCGCCGCGTGGCCCCATCCGGGCACGCCGCGCTGCTGGGCCACAGCGCTCTGGCTGGCGGCGCCCTGCTGCTGGGCGCCGACCTGCTGGCGCGCGCGCTGCTGGCGCCCCGTGAGTTGCCGGTAGGCGTCGTCACGGCCGTGCTGGGCGGTGGCTATCTGCTGTGGCTGCTGCACCGGGGGCGGCAGGCGTGAGGTCTTTTTGGGGGCTTGCGGCGGCGGTGGGCGGTGTGTGTGGCAGGCGGTTCGACAGGCTCACCGCGAACGGGGGAGTGAGGCGCATGAAGTACGCGCGCGGCTCGACAGGCTCCCCGCGAACGGGGCGTTGGGGCGCAGGCGTGCGCGAGCGGTTCGACAAGCTCCCCGCGAATGGTGGTGGGGTCAGGTGAACGCATGATCGAGGAGGGGCGATGAGTGAGGTCCGGCCCCGCACGGAAGACGGCCAGGGCGTGGCGAGGCACCAGACGGCCGGTTCTGCTCCCGAGCTGGAAGCCTGCAGACTGTCCGTGCGGCTGGGTCGCACGCAAGCGCTGGACGCGGTGAACTGCCGCATCGGGCCGGGCTGGACCGCGATCGTCGGGCCCAACGGGGCGGGCAAATCGACGCTGCTTCGGGCATTGGCCGGGCTGCAGGCCCCATCGGTCGGCGCCGTGCGGCTGGACGGTGTCGACCTGCATCGGCTGACACCGCGACAACGGGCACGGTCCATTGCCTGGCTGGCACAGGGCGCGGACCCCCCGGCCGAGCTCACCGTGCGTGAGACCGTCCTGCTCGGGCGCCTGCCGCATCTGGGCCTGTTCGGCCAGCCCACGGGCAACGACGAGGCCGCGGTCGACCGCGCGCTGGCGGCCACGGGCAGCACCGACAAGGCAGACGCCCGGCTGCAAACGCTGTCCGGCGGCGAGCGACAGCGTGTGCTGCTGGCGCGCGCCCTGGCCTGCGAGGCGCCGGTGCTGCTGATGGACGAACCGACGGCGCACCTGGACCCGACGCATCAGGTGGCACTGGCCCGCCTGTCGCGCCACCTGGCCGCCACACGCACCGTCGTGACCGTGCTGCACGACCTGAGCCTGGCCCTGGCCGCCGACCGCGTGCTGCTGCTGCAGGCCGGCCGCCTGCGCGCCGACGCGCCGCCTCACGATGCAGCCCTGCACGACGCACTGGCGCAGGCTTTCGGTGGCGCCCTGCACGTCACCCGTCTGGGCGAGCGCTGGATCGCCCACCCGGCCCTCGACACCGACACCGGGTCCAGCGCACCGACGGATCCAAGGCGCGCGCCCACCCGCTCCGCTGACGGCTGACCGGGGCCTGTGCCCGGCCGCCCTCGGTCCCGCGCGACAATGCCCGTCATCAGAGCTCTCCCGCGACGCATCGAGCGTCCGGGCACGCAGGCTCCGCACCCCACCGCCCCCACATGAACATCCTGCTCACCGGCGCCGCCGGCTTCATCGGCATGCACACCGCGCTGCGCCTGCTGGCGCGCGGGGACACCGTGGTCGGTGTCGACAACCTGAACGACTACTACGACGTCAGCCTGAAGCACGCCCGGCTGGCCCGACTGCAGGCGCACCCGGGTTTCCGCTTCCACCAGGCCAGCGTCGAAGACCGGGACACGCTGGCGAAGCTGTTCCAGCAGGCGCGTCCCGATCGCGTCATCCACCTGGCGGCGCAGGCCGGCGTGCGCTACTCGCTCACCAACCCACACGCCTACATCGACGCCAACCTGCAGGGCTTCATCAACATCCTGGAAGGCTGCCGCCACCATGGCGTACAGCACCTCAGCTACGCCAGCAGCTCCAGCGTCTACGGCGGCAACACCGCGCTGCCGTTCTCCGAGCACCACAACATCGACCACCCCGTCAGCCTCTACGCGGCCACCAAGAAGGCCAACGAGCT
>CAZFVH010000283.1:0-2824 GCA_964522465.1 uncultured Rubrivivax sp.
ACACCAACAACAACTTCGCGATCAGCACCGACTACATCGGGGCCAACTATGCCTATCCTGAAGCGAGCCACGCGGAGCGGGAGCGGATCGTGGCCGATCACCGCCGCTACCAGCAGGGTCTAATGTGGACGCTGGCCAACCATCCCCGGGTGCCCGAGAAGGTCCGGGCCCAGTTCCAGCGGCTCGGCCTGGCGAAGGATGAGTTCACCGACAACGACAACTGGCCCCACCAGCTCTATATCCGCGAGGCCCGGCGGATGGTCTCCGATTACGTGATGACCCAGGCCGACTGCCAGTGGAAGCGGGCCGCCGAGGATCCGGTGGGCCTGGGGGCCTACACCATGGATTCGCACAACTGCCAGCGGTACGTGACGGCTCAGGGCGTGGTCCGAAACGAGGGCGACATCCAGGTGGGTGTGAAGCCCTACCGAATCGCTTGTCGCAGCATTCGCCCTCGGCGGGAGGAGTGTGAAAACCTGTTCGTGCCGGTCTGCCTAGCGGCCTCCCACATCTCCTATGGCTCGATCCGAATGGAGCCGGTGTTCATGGTGCTCGGCCAGTCGGCGGCCACGGCGGCGGTGCTCGCGATCGACGCGGGCACGGTGGTGCAGGACGTGGACTATGCCCGCCTGCGCGAGCGGCTGCTGGCCGACGGGCAGGTGCTCGAGTGGAGCAGCAGCGCGGGCCGCGGGCTCGACCCAGCCAAGCTGGGCGGCGTGCTGGAGGACAGAGCGGCGAAAGGGGCGAAATCCGCCACGGTCACGCCCGTGCTGCCCGCGATCGACATCCACAGCCCGTGACGAGATCCCATGTCCCCCTCGCCTATGCGCCTCCTCGCATCCCTCCCCCTCCTGCTTGCGACCGTCCTGCCCGCGCAGACGCATCAGGCCGACATCGTGATCTACGGCGGCACGAGCGCCGGGGTCATCGCCGGCATCCAGGCGGCGAAGCTGGGCAAGAAGGTCATCATCGTCGAAGCCGGCCAGCACATCGGCGGCATGGCCGTCGAAGGCCTCGGTGGCACGGACATCGACAACCAGAAGGAAATCCGCAACAGCCCCGCGGTCGGCGGGCTGGCCCGCGAATTCTACCGACGCATCAGCCTGAAATATGACCGCACCGACGCCTTCGACGCCATCGCGGCCAACGGCACCAAGAACACCGCCCTCTGGCGCTTCGAACCCCACGTCGCCGAACAAGTCTATGACGCCTGGGTCGAGGAAGCGAAGGTGACGGTGCTACGCGGTCATCGCCTGCGCGAGACGGGCGGCGTGACGATGGAGAACCTGAAGATCGTCTCGATCGCCTGCGAGAACGGCGCCGTGATCAAGGGCAAGGTCTTCATCGACGCGACCTACGAAGGCGACCTGCTGGCCTTCGCGGGCCTGAGCTTCGCGGTTGGCCGCGAGGGCAACGCCGCGTATGGCGAGACGACCAACGGCCTGCGCCTCGACAGCAAGCACAAGCAGCTCGACAAGAAGATCGACCCCTACGTCCGCCCCGGCGACCCCTCGAGTGGCTTCATCTACGGCGTCCAGCCAGCCCCGGCAGGCAGGGAGGGCGATGCTGACGACGGCATCCAGGGCTACTGCTTCCGCCTCTGCCTGACCCGCGCCGCCGATCGCACGCCGATCGAGAAGCCAGCCGATTACGACCCTTCCCGCTACGAACTGCAGCGCCGCTACCTCGCCGCCGGCGGAACGATCGACAGCCCCGGCGTCGGCGTGCCCAACGGCAAGACGGATCCCGGCTCCTGGCACTCGCTCGCCAGTAACTTCACCGGCTTCAATCACCGCTACCCGATCGCCAGCTACGCCGAACGGGCGGAGATGCTCCGCACCTCGCGTCATTTCATCCAAGGGCTTTACTGGTATCTCGGCAACGACCCGTCCGTTCCGGAGGCCACGCGCAAAGCCTGGGGCGCCTGGGGGCTGACCAAGGACGAGTTCACCGACAACGGCGGCTGGCCGCGCGCCTTCTACGTCCGCAACGGCCGCCGGCTCGTCGGCGACTTCGTCCTGACCGAAGCGCATCTCCGCAAGCGCAACCCGGTGCCCGTCGAGGACTCGGTCGGCCTGATCTGGTGGCCGCCGGACTTCCACCATGCCCGATGCATCACGAAGGACGGGCGCGTCTGGATGGAAGGCGCGGTCTTCGACAACTCCAAGGATCCGGATTGGATTCCCTGCGGCATCCCCTACCGGGCGCTCGTGCCCAAGATCAAGGAGTGCACCAACCTGCTCACACCGACCTGCCCGTCGTCAAGCTACGTCGCCTACGGCGCGTATCGGATCGAGTTTACCTTCATGACCGCCGGCCAGTCCTGTGCCACGGCGGCGGCGCTCGCGATCGACGCGGGCACGGTGGTGCAGGACGTGGACTATGCCCGCCTGCGCGAGCGGCTGCTGGCCGACGGGCAGGTGCTCGAGTGGAGCAGCAGCGCGGGCCGCGGGCTCGACCCAGCCAAGCTGGGCGGCGTGCTGGAGGACAGAGCGGCGAAAGGGGCGAAATCCGCCACGGTCACGCCCGTGCTGCCCGCGATCGACATCCGCAGCCTCTGAACGGTGCCGAACGCACCGCACCCACGAAGCCGCCATGACGCCAGACTCGGAGAGCGTCTGCGCCGACGCTGCGACATCGCAACCGCAGCGGGGCAGCAAGGCGATGCAGGGCCCGTGACTGCAACATTCCTTCTGTCAATCGCCGGTAGGTGCCTGACCGAAGCATGCGCGGCATGTCGCGTAGTGGAAGTAAGCCGCCTCGTCCGGCCGGCGACTGCTCGCCTCTTTCTCGGTCGTCACGCTGATCTGGTGAAATCCCGCCG
>CAZFVH010000284.1:0-2822 GCA_964522465.1 uncultured Rubrivivax sp.
TCCGGCGAGGCTGTCAAGAAGGCACAAAAGAGCTACCGCGACACTGTAAACAAAGCCCGCGACACTTATGCCAAAGCCGTTGCATCTATCAACGAAACCTACACCGCTGCCGTCAAGTCTGCCGAGGAAACTCGCTCTAAGGCACTGACCCAGGCTGCCACTGATAACGCTGCTGCTATTGCACGAATCAACAGCGACACCGCTAGGAAGCTTGCTGACATTGTTGCAACTAGCATCAACAGATTGCGTGACGCTTTCAAGGGTGCAGTTCAAGTAAATGTTGCTGACCTCTTTGCTAGTGAGGATGTTGGCAAGTCAGTAGACGGGCTAGTCAAGTCTCTGCGTGATCGCTTGCAAGGCTCGCAACAACTTATCGCCAACTCAGCGAAACTAGCTGCCGCAGGATTCTCGCAAACCTTCATTGAGCAGGTTGTCGCTTCGGGGGTAGACGCAGGTAACGAACTCGCTACCTCAATCCTTACCGCTACCCCTGAAACGCAAAAAGAACTTATGTCTTTGTTCGGGGAGTTGGAAACAACCTCAGAAACCGGAATGGACAAGCTGTCACAGGCTATCTATGACGGCACAGGCTTAGCGACCACCGAACTCAAGAAGCTTTACGCCGACACGCTTTCAGAGCAAACAACTGCACTAGCTGAACAGGCAACGGCTTACACGGCGCAACAGGTCGAGATTATGGAAGCCTTCGACCTAGCCATGCAGGAAGCGGCTGACACCCGCGACACCGCACTAGCTGACGCAATGAAGGCTTACCAGGATGCACTGAAGAAGGCGATGGATGATTTTGTCCTAGAGCTGGATGAAGTGGAAAAGAAGTTCAAGGAAAAGCTAGACAAGCTCAAGGCTCAGAAGTCAGACATTGACAAACTGCAAGCGCAGATTGACGGTGCAAAGAATGTCGTTCCAACACCAATCAAGATTACCCCAGTCATAACCGACAAGAACAAGAATCAAAACAACACAACTATCAACGTCAATGTAAAGACCGACAGCACCAAGTCAGACGCTCAGGTTGGCGAGGACATTGTTAAGGTAATCAACAAATACACAAACCGAGGCGGGGCGCTTCTGACTGGTAGGGTTACGCTCTAATGGCTATTCCGCAAACCAAAGTAGAGGTCGGCTTCGACCTGACCGAAACAGGCACAGGCCCTTATCTGACTCTTGATAACCCCGTGTCTGGCAAGCTAGACGACCCGAACTGGCTACTTGGCGGAACGCTATTCTTTGACATCACTAACCGCGTGAAGTCGGTGTCAATTCAGCGTGGCAAGAATAGAGAAACAGACACCTACGATCAGGGCCTTGCAAACGTTGTATTCAACAACAACGACAGAGCCTTCGACCCTACCTTCGAGGACTCGCCGTTCTACGGGCAGATTATCCCTAAGCGTGAAATCCGAATCTCGCACAATGACCGATACAGCTATCGCGGTTTGATTGACGACTGGAACCTCGACTATAACTCAGTAAACGACGCAACCGCTTCGGCAGCAGCCGCAGACGCAATCTCGTTCTTTGCAGGGCAGACCCTCACAGGTGGCACACAAACGCCACAGAAGTCCGGTGAGCGTGTGAACGCGATACTGAACGACCCTTCGGTTGCATGGCCTGAATCAAGCCGTCTGATTGACACAGGCGGGCAAACCCTCGGGGCTGACGTTATCGAGCCAGGCACTAACGCCCTTGAGTATCTGCGACTTATTGAACAGTCCGAGCCAGGTGCGTTCTTTATCGGGCGCGAGGGTGACGTTGTGTTCCTAGACCGAACCGTTGCCGCGACTTCCGGCGGGGTAGTTCTGGCAGACGACGGCACTGGTATCAAGTGGAATACCGCAAAGGTTGTCTACGGATCAGAACAGCTTTACAACGAGATTGAGATTAGTTCGGTAATCACAGGTGGCACAGCTACCGCGATTGACGTAAACAGCCAGAATGAATACGGAATCAGCAACCTAACCCGCTCGAACTTGCTAATCGCCACAACCGAGGCTTGCGCGGAGCTTGCTGAGTTCTACGCACAAAAGTATTCACAGCCCGAGTATCGCTTTGACTCAGTGACGATGATGCTGAACGAGATTAGCGAGGCCGAGGCAAACCAAATCCTTGACCTTGAAATCGGTTCGGTTGTCCAAATCAAGTTCACACCTTCGGGCATCCCGCCCGCAATCGTTCGTTACGCCGAGGTAATCGGAATCGAACACAGCGTTCTACCCACACAGCACGAAGTAGTTTTGAAGTTCTCGACACTAGACTTCACACTATTAGTTCTTGACGACACACAGTTCGGTAAACTAGATGCAGGAAACGCTCTAGCGTTCTAAGGAGAAAATCACAATGGCAGGTTTAGGCCGTAAAGTTTTTACAGCGGGCGAGGTTCTCACCGCCGCTAACGTTCAGGGTTATCTGCAAGACCAAGCGGTCATGGTGTTCGCAGACGCATCCGCTCGTTCGTCAGCTATCGGAACCCCAAGTGCGGGTATGGTTAGCTACCTAAACAGCACGGGCGCTTTGCAGGTCTACGGAACCGCTTGGGCAGATGTATCTTCCCCAGGTGACATCACCGAGGTGATCGCAGGTGCAGGTCTATCAGGTGGCGGAACTTCTGGGGCTGTAACCCTAAACGTAAACACTGCAACTATGGTGTTCGGTTCAACCGCCGTTTCTTCTGCTTACACCGCAGTAGCCGGACTAGATAACGGAACAATCCTTGTAACAGGAACCGCCGCAGTCACCGTAACTGTCCCAGATGTTCTAACAACAGGCGACTCCCTAAACATCATTCGTGACACCTCTGGCAC
>CAZFVH010000285.1:0-2811 GCA_964522465.1 uncultured Rubrivivax sp.
AGGGCGATGCGGTCCTGATCCAGGTTGCCCAGGTCGAGGGCAATAGGGGAGGTGGTCATCTGTCGCTCCAAGTTCGGGACCTGTCAGTGCCCCCAGGCGTGGCGAGGGCAGGCGGCCCCGATCCGGTGGCGCCGAGTCCATGAGACGACAAACCGAAGGGTCGTCCAGCCTGTCGTCATCGCGACACTGGAAAAACCTGACCCCTGACGCTGCCCGGTGGGGCATGGCGCCGTGCGCAGCGAAGTCATGGTGCTGATCATCGGCGATTTGCGAGACCCGCCGGTGACGCTTGGTCGCCGGGTGAGGGGTTGGGCGTCGCTGTGACCCCGGTTTACAGCTTCGGCTCTGAACCCCGGCTGGCGCTCCAGACACACAGTACTTCCAGGAGGCTGCCCTTCACCCGATAGTGGAGCCAGTGCTGCGTCTTGCTCATGAGATAGCGGCGAACCGGGATCGGCCGCCCGGTCTCGACCTTGTGCCCGAGCACTGGGTGATGGGCCAGGATGAAGAGCACGTTGTCGACGTCAACCCTGACAGCGCCCGGCGCGTTCAAGCGATTCTCAGCCCACCATTGCGCGGCACGTTCGATCTCGCGCCGAGCGCGAGCCTCAAGGAGCTCAGGGCCACTGCGCTAACCGTAGCGCTTCAGGCTCTCGAGGAACTCTGGACCTGTGCCGCCTTCTTCGGCATCCGCCTCATCAATCGCGGCTTCCAACTCAGCCTGGAGGTCAGGCGGAAGCTTGATCGGCGGGCGATCATCGTCGGCAATCACGGTTACAACGGCGCCCTCAGGTAGGGTGATGCCCTCCAAGACGAGCTCGGTGCACCATGTGAGGGGGCACGCAGGCGCGATGAGGTCGCAATACGAATGAAGGCCCGACCCGGTGCCTGACGGGACCTCCACCGAGCTGGCTCGTACCCCCGAATGTTGCGCTGCCTGCTCCATTGCCGTGGAACTGGTGGCGAGCATCTCGATGGAAGGACCGTTAGACAGCGCCGCGAGACACCAACGGGAAACGCTCAGGTCTACGAATGGACTCGACCGAGAGGTCTACGTCCAGTTGCGGCCAGTACAGGTGTTCTTCTGTCGGGCGCTGGACATCCGAGAGTTGCTCGATCGTTGCCTTTTTGAACCACGGGAACTCGCTGAACGGGACGGCAAGCTCTTCGTTTCCTAGAAGCACCCAGAAGCAGTGCCTTGAGACGTTGGTGACTTCAGCCTCCAAAGTGACGGTTCCATGCATCTTGAATCTCCAGGATGTGAGCTTCTACTACCGACTGGGCCTGACGAACTTGAACGCCTGATAGTCCGATGTTCTTGGCAAGGTGCACGGTGGGTGTGAGCCAGAATTTTGCCTCGCCCTCTGGGTGCGCCACGTGGACATGAATCCTTGCTTCTTCGCGAGAAAAGAAGAACAGTCGAAATTGGCCATCACGAACGATGGTGGGCGCCATAGCTTCAACTGTAGCGGAGCGACGTTCCTGCGCTGTCTGCACAGGCGCAAGCGGTCACCAGCGCAGCGGGCGCGGCCCGCGAGACCTCGGATCAAGCGGCGATGTCGGGTTTACCCCGGGGCCAGTCGGCTTGAAAAGGGCGTTTGAATTTCCTGTGCTCGGCCAGAAAGGTCTCCGGCCGAATGGGCTTGACGACGTAGCCCTCGGCGCCCAGTTGTCGCGCCCGCCGCTGGTCATGCTCGTAGGCCTTGTTGGACACCACGATGATCTTGACGTGCGCGAAGTCTGGCTTCTCGCGCAGCCGACGGCACACCTCGAATCCGTCCATCTCCGGCATCATCAGATCCAGGATCACCACGTCGGGCGCGATCGCGGGTCAGGCCATCGGGGCTGGCTCAAACCGGTGTGCTGAATTGAGCCGGTTGCTGGATGAACACTTTTGGACGGCTACAATTGTGTACCTTATTAGAGAAACATAAGCCTCGCTGACATGGACTATGTGACTGTTCGAGAACTGCGTGACAAGTCGGGCGAGATCTGGCAGCGGGTGGAGGCAGGCGAGGAATTCGTCGTGACACGCAATGGCTTGCCTTGTGCATTGCTGCTGCATGCCGAGCCGGCCGAAGTGGAGGATCTGCTGCGCGCGCATCGGGCCGCCCGTCTGGGTGCCGTGGTCAAGCGTCTGCAGCAGCAGGTTCGTGAGCGAGGGGTTGGCCCGTTGACGGACGAGGACATCCAAGTGGAAATCGACGCCGTCCGCAGGGAGCGGGCTGGCTCGCAGTCCGGCGGTTCCGCGTCATCCACCACTGCGCAAGCTGCCCATGGTGCGGGCGGTCGTTGACACCAACATCCTGGTCTCCGCTCTGCTGAGGCCCGGCAGCCCGCCAGATGCTGTTGTCCAGGGCGTGGTCACGCGCACCCTCACCCCCGTCTTGTGTGACGCCATCCTTGAGGAATACGCCGTCGTCCTGGCGCGCCCGCGGTTCGCCTTCTCAGCCGCCTTGGTGCAGGAGTTGCTCCATCTGTTGCGCCAGCAGGCAGACTGGGTCAGCCTCCCCCCTTATGACGGCCATCCTCCGCTCCCCGATCGCGCGGACTGGCCGTTCGTCGGCTGTGCGCTTGCGGCTGGGTGTGCGGTGGTCACTGGCAACTTGAAGCACTTTCCCACCGAGCTTGGCGTGCCGGTCTACACCGCCAGGGCCTGGGTCACCCTGCAGCATGCGCGATGAACGTTTTGGCCGTCACCGAATGCGAGACCCACCGGTGACGCTTGGTCGCCGGAACCGCGTGCCTGGAGGCGGTGTCTTCACGCCGGCACAAGCAAGGTGACTTGACTGCGCGTGAGCAGCTTCCTGA
>CAZFVH010000286.1:0-2806 GCA_964522465.1 uncultured Rubrivivax sp.
CGACGGGCGTGAAGATCTTCTCGTGGATTGCCACCATGTGGGGCGGCTCGATCGAGTTCAAGGCGCCCATGGTCTGGGCCCTGGGCTTCATCTTCCTGTTCACCGTGGGCGGCGTCACCGGCGTGGTGCTCGCCAATGCCGGCGTCGACCGCGCGCTGCACGACACCTATTACGTGGTGGCCCATTTCCACTACGTGCTGTCGCTTGGCGCTGTGTTCGCAATCTTCGCGGGCTGGTACTACTGGTTCCCGAAGATCACCGGCTACATGTACTCAGACGGCATCGCCAAGCTGCACTTCTGGGTGACCTTCGTCGGCGTGAACATGGTGTTCTTCCCGCAGCACTTCCTCGGCCTTGCGGGCATGCCGCGCCGCTACATCGACTATCCGGATGTCTATGCTGGCTGGAACCAGATCTCTTCCTACGGTTCCTACCTCTCGGCGGTTGGCGTCCTGATCTTCCTGTATGGCGTGATCCAGGCCTATTCGCGCAAGGTTCAGGCTGCCGACAACCCATGGGGCGCTGGCGCCACGACGCTGGAGTGGACACTGTCTTCTCCGCCGCCGTTCCACCAGTTCTCGACCCTGCCGGTGATCAAGTAACCTGACGGCGATGAGCGACATCAACCTCCAGGCCGCCGAAACCCCTGCCACCCTGACGGGCGGGCAGGGGACTGTCGGCGACTATTTCGCGCTGCTGAAGCCGCGCGTCATGTCGCTCGTCATCTTCACGGCTCTTGTGGGGCTGATCGCGGCCCCCGGCACAATCCATCCGTGGATCGGCTTCGTGGCCCTTGTGGCGATAGCGGTTGGGGCGGGCGCGTCCGGCGCCCTCAACATGTGGTATGATGCCGACATCGATGCGGTGATGAAGCGCACCGCCAAGCGGCCGGTGCCCAAGGGCGCGATCACGCCAGGCGAGGCCCTCGGCTTCGGCATGACGCTGGCCGTGGGCTCGGTGCTGGTGCTGGGCCTGCTGGTCAACCTGCTGGCGGGCGCGCTGCTTGCCTTCACGATTTTCTTCTATCTCGTCATCTACACAATGTGGCTCAAGCGGGCCACGCCGCAGAACATCGTGATTGGCGGCGCGGCCGGCGCCTTCCCGCCGATGATTGGCTGGGTTTCAGTGACCGGGTCCATCGATCTCGGGTCGATCGCACTGTTCCTGATCATCTTCATGTGGACGCCGCCGCATTTCTGGGCGCTGGCGCTGTGGAAGAAGATCAACGCCGATTATTCCAACGCGGGCGTGCCGATGCTGCCGGTGGTGGCAGGCGCTGATGAAACGCGCCGTCAGATCCTGCTCTACACGCTGCTGCTCATTCCGGTGACGTTCCTGCCCGCCCTCACCGGAAGCGTCGGACTTCTCTACACGCTGGCCAACGCCGGACTCGGCGTGGTCTTCATCCACCACGCCTGGCGCGTCTACCGGATCCGCGAGGGTGCGGAGGCCGAAGCGGCTTGCAAGAAGCTCTTTGCCTTTTCCACCCTGTGGCTGTTCATCGTCTTCGCGCTGATCCTTGCCGAGCGGGCGCTTGGCGTGCCGGCGTTTGCACCGGTTCTGGGATGAATGACGCCATGACCCAATCCCCCTTCGGCCCCGAGGACATGGCCCGCCGCCGCAGGCGCGCGCTTGCGATGGCGATTGTCCTTGCCGCCCTCGTCGCGCTGTTCTTCATCACCACCATCGTGCGCCTTGGTGGGGCCATAGCAGAGAGGACACTCTGATGCGTACTGCCGATCCTGCCAAGAACAGGAAGGTTGCCTTCATGGCGGCCTCCATCGTGGTGACCATGCTGGGCCTTTCCTATGCCTCGGTGCCGCTGTACCGGCTGTTCTGCCAGGTCACCGGTTTTGGCGGCACCACGCAGCGCGCCGAAGCGCCGCCCGAGACCGTGGCCAACGAGATGGTGTCGGTGCGCTTCGACGCCAACACATCGAAGGACCTCACCTGGTCGTTCCACGCCGTCCAGACCTCCATGACCGTGAAGATGGGCGAGCAGCACATGGCCTATTTCAAGGCAGTCAACACGTCCGACGTGCCGGCCACGGGCAGCGCCGTGTTCAACGTGACACCGCCCCAGGCCGGGGCCTATTTCAACAAGATCCAGTGCTTCTGCTTCACCGAGCAGACACTGGCGCCCGGCGAGAGCATGGAGTTTCCGGTGTCGTTCTTCGTCGACCCGGAGCTGCTGAAAGACGCGGATGCGGCGGGCATCAAGGAAATCACCTTGTCCTACACATTCTATCCGGTGGACAAGGTAGAGACTGTCTCGGAGGCCCCGGCAGCGGCCTCGGACAGCGTTACGAATTAAGGAGTAGGGGATATGGCTGACTCGCACGCAAAGAACCACGACTATCATCTCGTCGATCCGAGCCCATGGCCCTTCGTCGGCTCCGTTGCGGCCTTCATCTTTGCGGTGGGTGCCGTCAACTGGATGCACGGGTCGAGCTCCGCCGTGATGATCATCGGCCTCCTCGGCATCCTCTACACCATGTACATGTGGTGGCGTGACGTAATCCGCGAAGGCCAGCAGGGTGCCCACACCCCCGTGGTCGACCTGCACCTGCGCTATGGCATGCTGATGTTCATCGCCTCCGAGGTGATGTTCTTCGTCGCCTGGTTCTGGGCCTTCTTCGATGCCAGCCTCTTCACCGGTGAAGCCATTCAGGCCTCGCGCGTGGCCGCCACCGGTGGCGTGTGGCCACCGAAGGACATTACCGTTTTCGACCCCTGGCACCTGCCGCTCATCAACACGCTGATCCTGCTCACGTCGGGCACCACCATCACCTGGGCGCATCACGCG
>CAZFVH010000287.1:0-2792 GCA_964522465.1 uncultured Rubrivivax sp.
CAAGAGCACCTATGCGCGCTGCGGCATCATCGTCAACGTCACCCCTTTCGAGCCCGAGTGGGAAGGCTACGTGACGCTGGAGTTCAGCAACACCACGCCGCTGCCGGCCAAGATCTACGCCGGCGAGGGCTGCGCGCAGGTGCTGTTCTTCGAGAGCGACGAGGTCTGCGAGACCAGCTACCGCGACCGCGGCGGCAAGTACCAGGGCCAGCGCGGCGTGACGCTGCCCAAGACCTGAGAGCACCCCCAAGGGCCGGGCATTGCCCGTCCCGGCCCCCCGCGGGGGCGCAAGAAAACTTGGGGCGGCCCGGCGTTTTCTTGTGAGGGTGTGACCGCCGCGTGGCGAACGCGTCGCACCGCGGAGGCTTTGGCGGTGAGAGCGATCGAGTCGTTCAAGCGGTCGGGTAGGTGCCCGGCAGCAGGATGCCGTGGTCGACGTCAGCGATCTTCGTGCGGCCGCAGAAGGCCATCGTCAGGTCGAGTTCCTTGTGGATGATCTGCAGCGCCTTGGTGACGCCGGCCTCGCCCATCGCGCCCAGGCCGTAGAGGAAGGCGCGGCCGATGTAGGTGCCTCGTGCGCCCAGCGCCCAGGCCTTGAGCACGTCCTGGCCCGAGCGGATGCCGCCATCCATGTGCACCTCGATGCGCGAGCCCACGGCGTCGACGATGGCCGGCAGCGCCTCGATGCTGCTTTGTGCGCCGTCGAGCTGGCGGCCGCCGTGGTTGCTGACGATCAGGGCGTCAGCGCCGCTGTCAGCGGCCAACCTGGCATCTTCCACGTCCTGGATGCCCTTGAGGATCAGCTTGCCGCCCCAGCGCTTCTTGATCCACTCCACGTCGCCCCAGTTCAGCTGGGGATCGAACTGCTCGGCCGTCCACGCCGACAGGTTGGCCATGTCGGACACGCCCTTGACGTGACCGACGATGTTGCCGAACTGCCGCCGCTGCGTGCCCAGCATGCCCATGCACCAGCGCGGCTTGGTCATCATGTTGGCGATGTTGGCCAGCGTCAGCTTGGGCGGGGCCGACAGGCCGTTCTTCAGGTCCTTGTGGCGCTGGCCGAGGATCTGCAGGTCCAGCGTGAGCACCAGCGCGTCGCACTTCGCGGCCTTGGCGCGGTCGATCAGGCGCTCGATGAAGTCGCGGTCGCGCATCACGTACAGCTGAAACCAGAAGGGCTGCGTGGTGTGCGCGGCCACGTCCTCGATCGAGCAGATGCTCATCGTCGACAGCGTGAAGCGCACGCCGAACTTCTCGGCCGCCTTGGCGGCGAGGATCTCGCCGTCGGCATGTTGCATGCCGGTGAGTCCCGTCGGCGCGATGGCCACCGGCATCTTGACGTCGATGCCCACCATCTTCGCGGCCGTGCTGCGGCCCGTCATGTTGACGGCCACGCGCTGGCGCAGCTTGATCTTCTGGAAGTCGCTCTCGTTGGCGCGGTAGGTGCCTTCGGTCCACGAGCCCGAGTCGGCGTAGTCGTAGAACATGCGCGGTACGCGCTTCTGCGCGAGCACGCGCAGGTCTTCGATGTGGGTGATCACTGGTGGCATGGGGCGGCTCCTCCGGGGCAGGAGTCTAGGGGAAAGCAACTGTCTTGCCGTGGCCCGTCGACCGGGCTTGCAGTGTCTGGAATGTCAGTTGGAGACCGCTGTGGCTGACCTTGGTGCGAGCGACGCCGCCCGCACCCCCAGCAACCGCAGCGCGCGCGTGAGGTCCACGCGCTTCAGGCACTCGCCGGCGGCGCGCCGGATGGCGGCGGCGTCGGCCACCGGGGCGGGCAGGGTGAGGTCGCGCGTGACGGTCTTGAAGTCGGCGTAGCGCAGCTTGATGCCGATGGTGCGCGCAGCGTAGCCCTTGCGCTGCAGGTCGGCGGCCACCTGCTCGCACAGGCGGGTCAGCAGCGGGGTCAGGGTGGCGCGGTCGCGCACGGGATGCAGGTCGCGCTCGAAGGTGGTCTCGCGGCTGGTCGACACCGGCTCGCTGTGGGTGACGACCGGGCGGTCGTCGAGGCCGTGCGCGGCCTCGTGCAGCCAGCGGCCGTAGCTGCGGCCGAAGTGCGCCACCAGTTCCTCGCGCGGGCGCTGGGCGAGCTCGCCGATGGTGTGCACGCCCAGCGCCAGCAGCTTGCCCGCGGCCTTCGGGCCGATGCCGTTGACGCGCCGCGCGGGCAGGGGCCAGATGCGCGTGGGCAGGTCCGCCAGCGTCAGCACCGTCAGCCCGTCGGGCTTGTCGAGCTCGGAGGCGATCTTGCTCAGCAGCTTGTTCGGCGTCACGCCCACCGAGCAGGTGAGCCCGCCGGTGCGGCGCACCACGTTGTTGCGGATCTCCTGCGCGAGCGCGCGCACGCCGCCGTGCGGGTCGTGGCCCACGGCCTCCTGCGCGCCCGGCACCCCGGTCAGGTCGATGTAGATCTCGTCGATGCCGCGGTCCTCGATCACCGGCGCGATCTCGGCCACCGCGGCCTTGAAGGCGCGCGACAGGCGGCGGTACTCCTCGAAGTCCGCCGGCAGCAGCACCGCGTCGGGCGCGAGCTTGGCCGCCTTCATCATGCCCATGGCCGAATGCACGCCCAGGTCGCGCGCGGGGTAGGTGGCGGTGGTGACGACGCCGCGCCCGGCGTACTCGCGCAGTCGGGTGTAGCGCCGCGTGCCGTCGGGTCCCGGCACCGGCGCCTGCGCGCGCCGCCCGCCGATCACCACCGGCTGACCCTTGAGGTCGGGGTAACGCAGCAGCTCGACCGACGCGTAGAAGGCGTCCATGTCGAGGTGGGCGATCCAGCGGCGCGGGGGCAT
>CAZFVH010000288.1:0-2696 GCA_964522465.1 uncultured Rubrivivax sp.
CGGGCCACGTGGCGGCGATGCGCTGGTGCTGTCCGTCGCGCGTGCGCTGGAGGCCGTGTTCGCCAAGGAGCCGGAGTTGTCCCCTCCGCGCGCCGACGTACGCAGATTGGAGGAAGCACCACCCATCTCCGACATGCCGGGTTTTCTGGATTCCGATTGACGCCGCTGGTCGACGGGTCCAGCGCGCAACGCCGTCAGCATCCCGGCGAGACTGAGCGATCTGCCATCCCAGTTAACCCTGCGATGAGTGCGGCCTAATGACCGGCAGCTGGCTTCCAGGGGGTAGGCCACACTGAGCCGAATAATCGCATCAGCCTCGGGACCTTACTGAACGAGGACGCTTGCGAGCGCACTGGAGCACCCTGCTCCCGACTGCTGTTGTCGTCGGATGCGAGTGGCGTTTAACACGCTGATTTTCGAAATTTCAGGGATGCGGGGACAGGCGGCCACCGACAGTTGCGGATCACATGCTGGTTATGAAACGAGATGGCAGCCAGCTGGCCTCGGAACCGCTACCCACCACATTGAAACTCTTCAGGGGCTGCCCGGGCCATCGCTCCGCGCTGAAGGCACGATGGCTAGGCATCGTGCGCGAGGCAGGACGCGAATGGCGGTCCTGGGCTGACGCCTCGCGTTACCACCTCGCTCCGCGCATCGCCGCAATCAGCGCCGCCTCCTCGGTGCCCACCAGCGAATGCGCACGCTTGCGGACCACGCCGTCCACGATCACGTCGCGCACGCTCCGCGGCGAAGCGCTGTAGACCACATTTGCTGCCGGCTCGTGCAGCGGCGCCATCTCCAGCCGATCGAGATCGAGCACGATAAGGTCAGCCCGCTTGCCGACTTCCACGCTGCCCACCAGATGATCGAGGCCAAGGACGCGCGCGCCCTCGATCGTCATCATCCGAAGCATCGTGCGGACCGGTAGCGCCCTGGGATCGCCGGCATGCATCTTGCCGACCAGCGCCGCGAGCCGCGCCTCCCAGAACATGTCCATGCTGTTGTCGGTCGCGGTCCAGTCGGTGCCGAGCCCAACCGGTACGCGCCCCACGAAACGGTGCAGCGCGATGGTGCGCGCCTCGATCTTCAGGTTGCTCGCGGGACAATGGGCGATCGCGGTGCCGTCGGCGCACCAACCCTCGATCTCGGACTCGTCGAGATAGATGGCGTGTGCCGCGACGACATCGGGGCCCGTCAGCCCCGCGCGGCGCAGGCAGTCGAGCGCGCCGGCATGGCCACGGGCGCGCACCGCCGCGACCTCGGGCGCGCATTGCGCGACATGCAGGAAGACACGCGCCCCCGCCTCCCGGGCCCGCCGCGCGCAGTCCGCCAGCAGCGCGTCGGAACAGCTGTCGAGCGCATGCGGCGCGACGCCGGCCGTGACGCGGGATGCCGCCGGGTCGGTGCCGTAGCGCGCTAGCAGCCGCTCGGTCTCGGGCCAGGCCTCGGCGACGCGGGCGTCGGTGATGGTGCTGCCCACGATGGCGCGCAGGCCACTCGCCTCGATCACCGGAGCAAGCCGGTCCATCCCCGCGAGCCGATCGGCGATGCAGGTCACCCCATTGGCCAGGAACTCGGCACAGGCCGCACGCAACGAGAGCTCATAGTCCGCGGGGCCGAAGCGCGCCTCACCGGGCACCTTGTAGGCGCCGGCCCAGAACTCGCGCGGCAGGTCCTCGGCCAAGCCTCGGAACAGCGCCGTCGCGGCATGGGTATGCACGTTCACAAGGCCCGGCATGACCAAGCCACGGCTGCAGTCCAGTAGGTCGTCGCCAGGTGCCACGAGCGTACCCGCGGCCCCGATCGCCACGATCGTGCCCGCCTCGATCCGAAGGTCCACGTCCCGAAGCAGCCGGTCCTCGGCGTCCACGGTCAACACCGTCGCGGCTTGCAGCACCAGGGCCATCGCATCCTCACCGCCAGTCCGCCGACAGCCGAGCAACGGCGCCCAGGCCGGTCAAGCCGGCGCGTGCTCGGGACCAAGCGTACGCAATTTGCGAACGTGGTCGCCATAACTTTGCACTTCTGCGAACGCCGAGCCCATGCTTCGATAGGATATTGGCGATCCGCCGAGGGCGGGTTGCGGCTGGACCAGCGGAACAGGAGCGGACGCTATGGCGATCGGACGCAGGACCTTCCTCAAGGCAACGGCGGCCGCGCCGGCGGGCGCGATGGTGGGCGTGGAGGCCAGCGCGCAGGGCCGCGCAGTCGTCAACCTCCAGCTCGGCTGGCTGCTGTCGGGCAACCAGATCGGCGAAGTCTGTGCCAAGCAACTCGGATACTACGAGCAGGAAGGCGTCGAGCTACGCTTCCAGGCGGGCGGGCCGAACATCGACGGCGTCGCGGTCGTTGCCTCGGGCCGCTTCGAGGTTGGGCAGGTTTCCTCGTCGCCGTCGCTCATGCTGGCGAGTTCGCAGGACCTGCCGATCCGCTGCTTCGCCGCCGGCGCGCAGGAACATCCCTTCAGCTACATCTCGCGGGCCGGCCGGCCGGTGCGAGAGCCGCGCGACCTGATCGGCAAGCGGATCGGCACGCAATCCACCGCGGTGATCCTGCTGCGCGCGCTGCTGGCCAAGCACAACATCGCCGAAAACCAGGTGACCATCATCCCGATCGGCTCCGACATGTCCCCGCTGATGACCGGCCAGGTGGACGTCATCACCGGCTGGCTGACCAACACGACGGCGCTCCGCGTC
>CAZFVH010000289.1:0-2683 GCA_964522465.1 uncultured Rubrivivax sp.
GCTCCGTCACGAACACCCAGACCGCAAAGGGCAAGGCCACGACGGTGACCGCGTAGCTTCCAAGCTCCAGGATGTCGCGCAAGGTCTCCAAGATGTCCCCGCTGCTCTATAGTCAGTCGGCGCCTGCCGCATGACGGGTCTGCGGCTCGGCGTGGTGGGCGAAGCGCTTGACGGGCTCATACGGGAACACGTCGTGCACGTGCCCGTTGATGATGCGCTCCTTGTGCCCTTGCCAGAAGGCGGCGTCCAGCAGATCGCCGTGGTGCTTCATGAACACATCGCGCACCGCGGCGTTGCCCAGCAGGAAGGGACCGAAGGTCTCGGGGAACACGTCCTTGGGGCCGACGGCGTACCAGATCTCGCCCGACATCTCGTCTTCCTCGTTGCGCGCGACCGGCACACGGCGGAAGTTGCAGTCGGTGATGTACTCGATCTCGTCGTAGTCGTAGAACACCACCTTGCCGTGGCGCGTGACGCCGAAGTTCTTCCACAGCATGTCGCCGGGGAAGATGTTGGCCGCGACCAGATCCTTGATGGCGTTGCCGTACTCGACGACGGCATGCTCGATCTGTGCGGTGTCCCCTTGGGCGTGAGCGTCCTGCAGGTAGATGTTCAGGGGAATCATGCGCCGCTCGATGTAGAGGTGGCGGATCAGCAGCAGGTCACCGTCCTCCTCCACCAGGCTGGGGCAGAAGTGGCGCAGCTCGGCGAGCAGCTCCTCGTCGAAGCGGTGGCGCGGGAAGGCCACGTTGCTGTACTCCAGCGTGTCGGCCATCCGGCCGACGCGGTCGTGCTGCTTGACCAGCAGGTACTTGGACTGGATCTGCTCGCGCGTGGTGTCCTTCTGCGGCGGGTAGAAGTCCTTGATGACCTTGAAGACGTAGGGGAAGGACGGCAGGTCGAACACCAGCATCACCATGCCCTTGATGCCGGGGGCGATGCGGAAGCGGTCGCTCGAGTGCCGCAGGTGGGCGAGGAAGTCGCGGTAGAAGAGGTTCTTGCCGTGCTTCTGCAGGCCGAGCGCGCTGTACAGCTCGTTGCGCGGCTTGCGCGGCATCAGCCCGCGCAGGAACTGCACGGTGGCGCTGGGCACCTCCATGTCGACCATGAAGTAAGCGCGCGCGAAGCTGAAGACGATCAGCAGCTCGTCCTCGCGGAACAGCGCGGTGTCGATGACGAGCCGCCCCGACTCGCCGTGCAGCAGCGGCAGGCACATCGGGATCTCGGTGTAGCCGTTGATCACCTTGGCGACGATATAGGCACCCTTGTTGCGGAAGAAGAGCGAACTCAGCACCTGGATCTGGAAGTTGGCGCGCAGCAGCCACTGGCCGAAGGGCAGCTTCAGGTGGGCCTGCAGCGCCTCGAGCACGGCGTCCACGTCGCGCGGCAGGTCCTCGAACTCGCGCTCGAGCTGGAAGTTGTCGATGATGCGGATCAGCGTCTCGCGCAGGTTCTCGCGCGTGGGGTAGTAGGCGCGGTAGGTCGGCAGGGCCGCGGGCTCGTCGTTCTCGATGTACTCGGTGCTGACGGCCGGGCGCACGAAGATGAACTCGTTGCGAAAGTAGCTGCGCGTCAGCAGCTTGGCCGTGACCGAGTTGAAGAAGGTCTCGGCCAGCTCGGGCTGGTGGTGATCGGTCAGCAGGCCGATGTAGTGCAGCTTGGCCTGCTGCCAGGTGTCCTGCGACAAGGTGTCGACGGCGAACTCGGTGCGCAACCGCGCCACGGCCTCGTTGACGCGCTTGTCGTAGTACTCGATGCGCTCGCGCTGCGCGCGCTGCTGGCCGTGCCAGTCGGCCTGCTCGAAGCGCTGCTTCGCGCCGGCGCTGGCGGCGCGGAACAGCCGGTAGTGGCGGTCGAAGCCCTCGAGCATCGCCCGGGCGATGTCGAAGGCGCGGCGGTCGGTCAGGGCGTGCGGGAACATCGTGCGGCTCCAGGGGGGCTCTGCGCCTCTCAGTCGTCGTCGTCTTCAGCCCCGGCGCCCGGCGCAGGCCCGGCGCCCCGGGCCGGCGCACTGACGCGCGGGTAGCGCTTGAGCGCGGCGCCGAAGACCTCCACCACCGTCTCGGGCCGGTCCATCGTCACCTGCAGGTCTTTCAGCAGGCCGTCGCGCAGGCCGTAGACCCAGCCGTGGACGGCGACCTTCTGCCCGCGTGCCCAGGCATCCTGGATCACGGTGGACAGCGCCACGTTGCCCACCTGCTCGATGACGTTCATCTCGCACAGGATGTCCTCCTGCTGCTCGGGCGGCAGGTGGTCCAGGCGCTTGCGGTGGCGCAGGCGCACGTCGTGCACGTGGCGCAGCCAGTTGTCGGCCAGGCCCACGCGCTGCCCGCGCATGGCCGCGCGCACGCCGGCGCAGCCGTAGTGGCCGACGACGAAGATGTGCTCGACCTTCAGGTGCTCCACCGCGAACTGCACGGTCGACAGCGCGTTCAGGTCGGAGTGCACGACGACGTTGGCGACGTTGCGGTGCACGAAGACCTCACCCGGGTCGAGGCCGACGATCTCGTTGGCCGGCACCCGGCTGTCGGCGCAGCCGATCCACATGTAGCGCGGGGTCTGCTGCTGCGCCAGGCGGGAGAAGAAACCTGGGTCACGCGCCTTCTTGGCGCTGGCCCAGGCCTGGTTGTTGCCGAGCAGTCGGTGGGGCATGGCCGCGGGTGCCTCGCGTGGTCAGAGGGTC
>CAZFVH010000290.1:0-2642 GCA_964522465.1 uncultured Rubrivivax sp.
GGCCGCTTCTCGGCCTCCGGGTCGGCGTCCCAGCCGAGCTGGAAGTCGATGCGCCAGACGTTGTCGGCCTCGCGGTGCAGCAGCACGCTCTGGCCGGGGTGGAAGGGCGGGTCGAACCAGAACCAGCGTTCGGCCGGGAAGTCGGCCTTCATGACGACGTCGGCGATCAGGAAGCGGTCCTGGAAGACCTTGCCCTCGATGTCCAGGCCCAGCATGCGCCGGATCGGGCTGCGCGCGCCGTCGGCCACCACCAGCCAGTCGGCCTTCAGGCGGAATTCGCCGTCGACGGTCTGCACCGTCAGCACCGCGCCGTCGCCAGCGGGCGCCACCGCCGTGACCTTGTGCTTCCAGCGCAGCACCAGGCCGGGCAACGCCTGTGCGCGCTTGACGAGGAATTCCTCGAGGTAGTACTGCTGCAGGTTGACCATGCCCGGGCGCTCGTGGCCGGCTTCGGGCAGCAGGTCGAAGTGGAAGACTTCCTCGGTGTCGAGGAAGGTGCGGCCGACGTTCCAGGTGACGCCCTTGTCCACCACCGCCTGGCCGCAGCCCAGGCGGTCCAGCACCTCCAGCGTGCGCTTGGCGTAGCACAGGCCGCGCGAGCCGACGCTGACGGTGTCGTCGTCGTCCAGCAGCAGCACCGGCAGGCCGCGCTGGGCCAGGTCGATCGCCGCGCTCAGGCCCACCGGCCCGGCACCGACCACCACCACCGGATGGCGCCGCAGGTGGCCGGGCGCGTCGTCCAGCTCGGGCGCGCGCGGCGAGCTGAAGGTCGGGTAGGTGTAGGTCGACAGCATGTTCAGCGCTCCAGCGCCTCCCACATCTGCACGTCGCGCTCGGCGGTCCAGATGCGCGGGTCGCGGTACTGCGTGGCCTCGTCGTAGGCGCGTGTCACGTCGAAAGGCATGCAGTGGTCGAAGATGACCCAGTGGCCGTACTTCGGCTTGAGCGCGGCGTAGGTCTCGCGGTAGACGGTCTTCAGGTCCTGACCGGCGGCCGCGCCGGCCCGCACGCTGGCGTAGAGGTCGCTGACGAAGGCGCCGGTCACCTCCAGGCCCTTCTGCACCATCTCCTGCCCCTTCAGCGCCGGCCCGCGCCCGGGCACCAGGGCCAGCGGGTCGAGCGCAGCGATGCGGCGCAGCGTCTGCGGCCAGTCGGTGAAGTAGGCGTCGCCGGCGTAGGGCGTGGCGTCGAACTCGACCAGGTCGCCCGACAGCAGGGTGCGCTCGCCGGGCAGCCACACGACGGTGTCGCCCTTGGTGTGGCCGCGGCCGAGCTGCAGCAGTTGCACCTCGAGTTTGCCCAGCCACAGCGTCATCTTGCCGCTGAAGGTCATCGTCGGCCAGGTCAGGCCGGGCGGCACGCTCTCGACGTTGCGGAACAGGCGCGGGAAGCGGCCGATCTCGCTGGCCTTGTCGGCCTCGCCGCGCTCGACGATGAGGTCGTAGGTGTCCTGGCTGGCCAGGATCTGCTGTGCGCCGTAGGCGCTGGCGCCGAACACGCGCACCGCGTGGTAGTGCGTGAGCACGACGTAGCGGATGGGCTTGTCGGTGACCTCACGGATGCGGCGGATGACGTCGGACGCCATCGCCGGCGTGGCCTGCGTGTCGGCCACCAGCACCGCGTCGTCGCCGATGATCACGCCGGTGTTCGGGTCGCCCTCGGCCGTGTAGGCCCAGGCGTGCTCGGACAGTTGCTCGAAGGTGACCTTCTTTTCCTCGAGGTCGGCTTGGCTGGCGAAGGCCTTGGTGTTCATCGTCGGGGGTGTCCTGGACCGGGGTGTGGGGCGCCCACGGCGCGGGCGCGGCGCGCGGGACAGATGCGAAAGTGTAGACGCCGAGATACGCATATGTCAAACTCATTCGCATGGAACAAATCAACGAAGCCGTCGATGTGCTGGGTGCGGAGCCCGCAGCCGAGGCGTCCGGCCAGCGCTCGGTGCAATCGGTGGAGGTCGCGGGCCGGCTGCTGCTGGCACTGGCCGACAGCCGCCAGGACCTGTCGCTGAAGGACCTGGCCGCCCGCGCCGGCCTGAGCCCGTCGCGCGCGCACCCCTATCTGGTCAGTTTCGGGCGGCTGGGGCTGGTCGAGCAGCGCGCGGCCAGCGGGCGCTACGGCCTGGGCCCGGCGGCACTGCAGATCGGGCTGGCGGCGCTGCACCAGCTCGACCCGATCCAGGCGGCTGCACCGGTGGCCGAGGCGCTGGCCGCGCGCACCGGCCACGCCGTCGCGCTGGCCGTCTGGGGCAACTTCGGGCCCACGGTGGTGCGGCTGATCGAGGCCCGGCAGCCGCTGCACGTCATGTTGCGCGCCGGCAGCGTGATGTCGCTCACCGGCACGGCCACGGGCCGCGCCTTCGTCGCGGCCCTGCCGCCCGAGCGGCTCGAACACGCCAGCCCGGCGGCCCTGGGCGAGACCCCCGGCGCCCGGCCCTGGCAGGAGCGGCGCGACGAGTTGCGCGCCATCGCCGACGAGTGCCGCGCCCACGGCGTGGCGCGCGCCGCCGGCCGGCCGATCCCGGGGGTGAACGCCTTCAGCGCCGCCGCCTTCGACCACGAGGGCGAGGCCGCCGTGGTGATCACCGCGCTCGACCACGAGGACCGCCTGGACAGCGCCTGGGCCTCGCCCACGGCGCGCGCGGTGCG
>CAZFVH010000291.1:0-2568 GCA_964522465.1 uncultured Rubrivivax sp.
CGCGCGTGCCCCGATACTTCAGGGAGGGGTCGAGAATGGCCCCGACCGAGGCGACCCCGCGCTCGAAGGCCGCCGCCCGTTCGCGCACGCGCGACGACCAGCCTTCAGCACGCTGCCCTTCCTCGGCGACGATGCGGCGCGCGAGGACTGCCATGCACCGTTCGTGGAAGGCCTCCAGGGCCAACCAGATACCGCGATTCCTGAGTTGCGCCGGCGAGAAGGTGGCATCGAGCGTCGCCGCGCCAGGCAGGCTCACCCAAGTCCGCTCGGTCACCGGCACCGGCAGGTCGCCGGGGCGGATAGGGCTGCTTTCCTCGCTAAGGTAACGGGCCTCGCCCTCTGCGACGGAGAGCCAGACAACGTCCCCGTGATAGGCGTTGAGCACCGCTCCGGCGGGATGCGCGATCCCAGGATCGGCTTCGATCGTCCCGCTCGTGGTTGGGCGGGTGCCGGTCTTCAGCGCTTCACCGAGCGTGGTGACCCACCGGTCCACCCAATCGACGGTGACAAGGTCGAAATCCTCAACCGAGACCCGATCGAGATCGCCGCGATAGACTTGCGAGCCCATGGTCGCGACAGCGCGGAGCGCGACCGTGGTGCCGGGGCGATGCCAGGACGGGGCGGCGTCCCCGGGTTCGGGCAACAGACCCTCAGGCGCACCGAAGATGAGATCGCCTGGCAGGAAGCGGGCAATGTGACGGCCCGTGCCGGCCACCTGCCCATCACGGAGGGGCGTGAGATACAGATCGACCCGCCCGCGCAGCACGAGCCAGACAACGGATGGATCATTGACCAGGAAGGGGTTGTGGTAGCCTACGGCCAACCGTTCGCCGCCGATGCGGTCGAGCAGCTGGGCGTCGAAGGGATCGATCTCCCCGTCGGCCTGGGGGGGCATTGCGGTGGCACTCATGACGAATGCCTGCTGCTCTCCGCCTCAAGCAGGCGGCGGTACGAACCTTCCTGGGCCATCAGTGTCTCATGCGTACCGCGCTGTGCGATCCGACCGCGGTCCAGCACGATGATCTCGTCCGCGTCGCGAATGGTGCTGAGCCGGTGGGCGACGATGATGCAGGTGCATCCGCGCCGCCGCAGATTCTCGTCGATGTTCTTCTCGACGACGGGATCCAGTGCGGAGGTCGCCTCATCCAGCACCAGGATGCTGGGGTCGCCGACCAGGGCGCGCGCGATCTCAAGCCGTTGGCGCTGCCCGCCGCTGAAATTGGTGCCGCCCTCCTGGACGCTGGCGTCATAGCGACGGGGACGCTGCTCGATGATATCGAGAAGCTCGGCATCGGCCAGGGCGCGGGTAACCGCCGCATCCGGCACACGGGCATCCCATAGCGTCACGTTCTCGCGCACCGTGCCTTCGAACAAGAAGATCTCCTGATCCACGCAGGCGACCGAACCGGCGAAGACATGATGCGGGATGTCGTCCATCGTGCGGCCGTCGAAGCTCACGCTGCCCGACCAGGGGCGGTAGAGCCCGTTGATCAGCTTTGCGAGCGTGGACTTGCCGCTGCCTGAACCGCCGACGAAGGCAATGCGTTGTCCGGGTTCGATCGTCAGGGTGATGCCTTGCAGCAGCGGGGCCTCACGCTTGCTGTAACCGAACACCACATCGCGCAACTCGATCCGGCCGCTCAGGCGGTGGATCGGCCCGGTTGCGAGCGCCCCGGTCGCCTGAAGGCTGTCGGCCAGACGCGGCTCAATGGGATAGCGACGCACATCGTCGAGACGGTCCATATCCCCCTTCACCGTGCTCAGCGATCCGCCCAGCCCCATCAGCGCGCGGATCGGTTCGCCAAAGCTGCCCACCAGGCTCTGGAACGCGACCAGCATCCCGACCGTCATGGTTCCCTCCATGACGCTCAGGCCGCCGAGCCAGAGAATCGCGACATTCGTCAGCGTCGCCAGCACGCCTGGCACGACATTCAGCACCGAGGATACGAAGGAGATCTGCTGCTGCGCGTTCAGGTAGTTCGCCTGGACCCCCGACCATTTCGAGAAGAAATCCGGCTCCCCGCCCTGCGCCTTCAACTGCTCGATCGACGCGACGCCGGAGACGGAAACACCCGCGAGGTTCGACTGCTCGCGTACCACGCGACGGCTAATGTCTTCCTGCAGGCGCCATAGCAGGCGTAGCGCTACGACATTGAACAGGGACAGGCCAATCGCGACGGCCGCCAGCACCGGATCGTACAGCACCATGATCGCGCCGAAGAAGACGATGCTGAACACGCCCGTCAGCGCTTCCGACAGTTCGCCAGCAAGAAGGTTGGCGACCTGATCGTTGGATTCCACTCGGTTCGCGATGTCGCCCGGAAAGCGCTGGGCGAAGAAATCCACCGGCAGGCGCAGGATATGCCAGAACAGCGCCGCGCCATGCGCCACGGCCAGCTTCACCTCGAGCCGCGCCAAGTAGAGCCCGCTCAGCCAGGTCAGCACGCCCCGCGTGATCGCCGTCATGGCCAGGCCGATCAGCAGGATCGGCAACCAGTCCTTCTTCCCTTCCATGAGCACTTCATCGACGAAGACCTGGCTCAGAAGGGGTAGCGCCAAGCCCGGGAT
>CAZFVH010000292.1:0-2558 GCA_964522465.1 uncultured Rubrivivax sp.
CGAAGCGCTCGAAGTCGATGTGCAGGCTGTAGGCCGAGGCGCCGGCGATGATGAGGCGGGGGCGGTGCTCGTGCGCCAGCCGCTCCATCGCGTCGTAGTCGATGGCCTCGTTGGCGTCCAGACCGTAGCTGACGACCTTGAACCACTTGCCGCTCATGTTCAGCGGCATGCCATGGGTCAGGTGGCCGCCTTCGGCCAGGCTCATGCCCATGATGGTGTCACCCGGCTGCAGCAGACCGAAGAACACGGCCTGGTTCGCCTGCGAGCCCGAATTCGGTTGCACGTTGGCGTGCCCCGCGCCGAACAGACGCTTCAAGCGGTCGATCGCCAGCTGCTCGACGACATCGACATGCTCGCAGCCACCGTAGTAGCGCTTTCCCGGGTAGCCTTCGGCGTACTTGTTGGTGAGCTGGCTGCCCTGGGCCGCCATCACCGCAGGAGAGGCGTAGTTTTCCGAGGCGATGAGCTCGATGTGGTCTTCCTGGCGACGGTCCTCCGCCTGGATCACCGCGGCGATCTCGGGGTCGATGCGGTCGAGGGTGTGCGATGAGCGGTCGAACATGATGCGGGGCCCTCGAGGGCCGAGAGGGTGGAGATCTGGGCCGCGACGACACGCGGCATATCCCGCATTGTCAGGGCTGCGCGACCGAGTTGCGTTGCGCCGCAGCGGCGAGCAGGTCGGCATTGAAGGGCACGCGCTCGCCGCTGATGACCCGCTGCATGAAATCCTGCTCTGCCAGCACCTTTGCAGCGTAGCCGCCGTCGTGCGGCAGGTTGGCGGCGCCGACGTAGATCTTCAGGCCACCTTCCACCGACCCGGCCCGGGCGATGCCGTCGCGCAGGATCTGCACCCCCACGCGCAGGTTGGTCAAGGGGTCGAAGGCCGCGTGGCGACCGCCGAAGGCTTCGTACTTGTCGTCGTGCACGCGCGTGAGCACCTGCATCAGACCCTGAGCGCCAGCGCTGCTCTGCGCGAAGGGGTTGAAGCTCGACTCGATCGCCATCACCGACAGGATCAAGGTCGGCGGCAGCCCGGCCCGATTGCCCATGGCCCAGGCCTCCTGCACCAGACGACCGATGGGCTCCGACGCAACCTGATAGCGGCGCGAGATCCATTGCGTCAACATCGCCTGCTGCTGGTCCAGCCGTGCCGGGTCTATGGCCGTGACCCGGGCCACGGCCGCAGGTTCGGCCATGGTGCGCAGCAGGTCGCCCTCGGCGTCGCTGCGCGCGACGTGACGGGTCTGAAGCCATTCCAGGGCCTGCGCCTCAACCTCCAAGCGCAGGGCCGGGTTGCCGAAGGTGAAGATGCCCGCCGCTATCACGACCAGCCCCACCGCGGCCAGAGAGTTGTGGCCGATCTCGAACATGCCATGTCCGACGTCGCGCAGGAACAGGCGCAACGCATGCCCGGCGCGTCGAGCGGCGATCAGCGGTGGCGAGTTCTGCATCTGCGGTTTGAGGTGACGAAGGCCAAGACCACAGGGTCATCCCACCTCGTCGACACTGTGCGGTGGCAGGCGAGCCGACACACGATCGATGATGCAACGGTTGCGGCTCAGACCGTGCCGGCATCCGCATGATGACCCAAGAAAAGCGAGGGTTACCCCTGAGAGAGCGTGGGGGGCGGATTCTAGGAAGCCTCGCTTCACGGCGTCAAGGCATTGATTTTTCGGGATCGAAGGGCGTTTGGATGAGGTATCGTGATCTTCGTGATTTCATGGGCCAACTCGAGAAGATGGGCGAATTTCGCCGTGTGCCCGATGCCGTGTCGCCGCAACTGGAGATGACGGCCATCGGTGATGCGGTGCTGCGCGCGGGCGGGCCCGCACTGCTGTTCGAGCGGCCTGCCGGGGCGACGATGCCCTGCCTGGTCAACCTGTTCGGCACGACGCGGCGTGTGGCGCTGGGCATGGGTGCCGACGCGGTCAGCGATCTGCGAGACGTCGGCCGCCTGCTGGCGGCACTGAAGGAGCCCGAGCCGGTGCGCGGCCTCAAGGACGCAGGCAAGCTGCTGCACATGGCCAAGGCGGTGTGGGACATGAAGCCCGCGGTGGTGCGCCGGCCCGACTGCCAGGCGGTGGCGTGGGAGGGCAGCGAGGTCGACCTCGGCCGCCTGCCGGTGCAGACCTGCTGGCCGGGCGACGCCGGCCCGCTGATCACCTGGGGCCTGGTCGTCACGCGCGGCCCGCAATCCTTGGCCCAGCCGCGGCGGCGTCAGAACCTGGGCATCTACCGGCAGCAGGTGATCGGTCCGCGACGCACCATCATGCGCTGGCTGGCGCATCGCGGCGGCGCGCTCGACTTCCGCGAGTTCGCCCGAGCCAGCCCCGGCCGTCCCTTCCCGATCGCCGTGGCGCTCGGGGCCGACCCGGCCACCATCCTCGGCGCCGTCACGCCGGTGCCCGACACGCTGTCGGAGTACCAATTCGCCGGCCTGCTGCGCGGCGGCCGCACCGAGGTGGCCGACACCGGCGTGGGCGAGCCCGGCTGGCCGCTGCAGGTGCCGGCCTCGGCCGAGATCGTGCTCGAGGGCCACATCCCGGTGGCCGAGCCCG
>CAZFVH010000293.1:0-2536 GCA_964522465.1 uncultured Rubrivivax sp.
GTTTGTCGGGGGCTTTAACTCCTGAGATGCCAGCGCGCTGCGCCTCCTTCAGGGCTTATTCCAGCGCATTCAGCACGAAGTCCGCATGCTCCGTCCGACAAACCCGGGACGGTTCAGTGTGGGGTTTAGCGGCTGAGTGTGGTCAGCGCTTGACGCTGCTGGCTTTCGGTATCGGGGGGGGAGAGGGATGCAGGAGGACGTGGCTGTCCTCAACGTCCACGCGGGCTTCTGGGTATGCCGCGACCGCGCGCGCCAGGCTGTCAAGGAAGCGCGGCTTGAAGTGCTTCAGCTGCTTGTACTCACCCCCGAACTGCTGATGCAGATCACGCCAGGAGATCGGCGTCCGCTTCTCCAGGTGGTGGAGGCGGAAAGCCAGCCACACGTACAGATCAAGGGCCGCCGAATTCTCCTTGAGCTGCCGTACGGCGGCGTCACGCAGCGGCACGGGATGCTTGCGGAGGGTCTCGTAGAAGTCTGCATCGAGGACGACGCGGTCCTCCCATAGACTTCCCTGGCGATCATCTCGCCTGTTGTCGTGGAAGAAGAGCCCGCTCTTGATGATCTGCTGATTGGTGAAACCCGTCCCGATCGTCCGTTCGATGCTGTCCACCTCCGCCCCGTCAGGACCCTTGATCTTCCGCACTGGGGCGGAGGCCTGCCAGTGAAAGCGCATGCTGCAGGTGGCCAGGCGCCGCGCCTGCTCCCGGAACGCCTTGGCAGTCTCTCCTCCGACCGACACGCCCATCCGGCCGAGCCAGTCGCGCATGGAACGCCCCAGGGAGACTTCGCGGGAGCCCGTCATGACGGCCTGTGTCTGCAGATAGATGAGGATCAGTCGTCCCCGCGCGCCAAACGGGACGCCGACGAATTTCGCGGGCCCGCTGCCGGCCTTCATGCGGCCAGGTTCGATGACGAGCGTTAGGGGGCCTGCTGCGCGTTCCCATGCTGCGTCGTCTGCAAGCCTGCGGTGCGGCAGAGACGTCAAGCAGAGGCCACTGTAGCTGTAACCGCGCTGTCCCGTGTCGTCGCTCATCACCTCGCTGGCGATGTCAATGAGGGCACGGTCGCCGTTGAACATCCGGAGGGCATCGTGGCGCCCATGCAGGAGGACGAGCTGTCTAGCTCCCTTTGCTGCATCTCCCATTTGGTCCCCCGCTAGACGCTAGCGCTGCTCCCTTCAAAGCCAATCTCTTTGGACCAGCCTTAATGGCAACGATATTTATCCACGTTGTGCATTTGGAGGCCGGCTCGTCAACGTGGGGTTTTGCGACCGGCACAATTGAATCTCTTTAGTTGCTTACTAATTGTAGTGGGCCGCTAAACCCCACGGGACGACTCGCGATTCGGCCGCTTTACCCCACGGTTCAGTCGCAAGACCCCACGGGACGACTCGGGGCGGTCTGTGGATAAATTTGCGTGACCTGAGCCATGATTCTGCCGGTCGCAAAACCCCACACGGGTACTTGGCTCGCCGAGTCGTGCTCCGCGCCGCTGAGATTCTCCCGACCACGCATAAGGAGCGGCCGACGAGTGCGACGCGGAGGCGGTAGCCCCAGCCTGGGTTGGGGGGGCACGTCAGGTCGATCTTGGGGTGCATGTCCTTAACTCCGGTGCGGGTTGAGGGCCTGGATCGCGCCAAGCAGGTCCCCCGCCAGGCTGGTTGCCTGGGCGCGCGCGGGGGCTGAGGACTTGATCGCCTCGGCATCGAGGGTGGCCGCGAAGTCGCTGGCGTGGCGGCAGATCTCGGCGAAGGCAGGGTCGCCGGTGACGTTAAAGGCGGCGAGCTGGGTGGCGAGCTCCTGCACATCGGCCACCAGACCGGTGCGGAAGGTCCCTTCCCTTCCTGTCTTCTCGCCGGCCGCCGCGCGCTGCTCGCGCTCCTCGAAGGCCCGCAGCCGCTCGACCATGAACTCGATCCGCCCAGCGAAGCGCTCCATGGGCTCGCGCATCGCCTCCACCGATTTGCGCGCGGCGCGCTGCTCGACATGGCGTCGCAGCGTGCGCAGCGTCGCCTCCGGCAAGCCGTGGAAGCGCGCCCCGTCGGGAACGGGCTGGAACTCGATGACCATGTCGTAGGCCGCGACCATCTCGTCGGGGCTCGGCAGCTTCAGGCGGTGGGCGAAGTCGCCGAGGCTGGCCGCGGCGCGCGAGATGATAGTCGGCGCCTCGGTGCGCAGCTTTTCCTTGAGGTCGGTGATGGGCCGCTTGAACCGCATCACCTCGTCGGTGCAACGCTCGAAGAGAGCCGAGGGGAGCAGCCGCCAGGTGTCGCCGTCCCACGGCATGGAGAGCGTGTTGAACCGGTCGCGCGCCTGGCGCTGCAGGTGCGTGATGGACTTGTGCAGCTCGTCGGCACCGGCGAGGAGGTTCACGGTCACCTTGGCCGCGTCAGCCACCGCGCCCGCCTCGGTGCTTACCCTTGTGCCCGCTTCCTTGTCGCGCCGGCGGATGCCGAAGGAGGGCGTGCGCAACGCGGCGAGCATCGAGGTGCTCTGCAGCGCGGCCAGGATGTCGGCGTTGTCGGGTTTGTTGAGTG
>CAZFVH010000294.1:0-2486 GCA_964522465.1 uncultured Rubrivivax sp.
GGCACCAAGCGAAAAGTGGTGGCGCGTCGGCGGGATGAAATCGCTACGAGTCCAGATCCGCCGGCTGCGGCAGCCGCAACCAACAAACCTGTGCTTTTAAGGAAATGTCTCCTTGTGGCGTTCATCACGCTTAGACCTTGATCAAAAAAAAAAACGACGCACAATCAAAAAATATGCTTAAGTTAATAATAGTCTATAATTACGTGATGGCGTTTATCTTGGCTTTAATTTTTATTTCGAGAATGCCTGCTGCCACGATCGCCTACCTGCATGCATTGGAGTCAGATGTTGCGGCATTGTCTTCAGCTGGCGCCAACTTACTGAGGAGTGAATCAGCCGGGGACCGGACCCTCCGCACGTATCGTTTAGGCGCACATACCATCATCGCCGCGCCGATGGGTTCGGGCCAGAGCGAAAGCGCGGTATCCGCAACGGTGATACTCGCCCGCCGAGCGGTGGACGCCATGGTGACCACCGGGGTGGTGGGGGCCCTGGATGATCGCTTTGCCATCGGTGACGTAGTGCTGGTCGATAACATTTTGGCCTGGCAGGCAGGTAGTCTGCGCGACGGCTCGTGGTCGGAAACTCCCCGGAGTCGGCCCGTGCTTAGGGCATGGCATACAGCGGGATGGGATTTGCCTCGGGTAGGCGTCGCTTCGGGTGACGTCTTTGTCGCCGATGACGGTGAGCGGGCGCGGCTGCGCTCCGTGACTGGCATGGTGCTCATCGACATGAATTTACTCGGACTTCAAAATGCTGCCAACACCTACGGCCTGCCGACGCTTCACTTGCGGGTGGTCAGCGACCGGGCGGGGGCAGCGGCACCGGAAGAGTTTAGGCTGTTTACCCGTGACTACCGGGGAGACCTGGCTCGCCGTCTGGTCGAGTGGTTGGCAACCCTACCCCCCGACACCGAGTCGCCGAGCCAGTATCCTGCGCTGCAACGCCTTCAGCCGGCAGGTCAATAATGGGATACATGAGGGACTTCCTAAAAATTCCCTGAAGCTCGTTTCACTTCTCAAAAACTGGGCTAACCGGATGTCCTGCGGATCACACTGGGCTTAGCGTCTGTTGACATCCGGGGCCTAGGCTCACCACGTTCGTTGCCATGAAATCGGTGGAACTCTTTTCCGGCGCGGGCGGCCTCGCCCTGGGCCTGGAGCGAGCGGGCTTCGAGTCGGTCGCTTTGGTGGAACGCGATCCCGATGCCTGCGCCACTCTTCGCTTAAACCGACCGGACTGGAACGTCTTGGAAACCGACGTGCGCAAGATCGATTTTACCCAACTCGGTCCGGTGCATTTGGTGGCCGGCGGCCCCCCCTGCCAGCCCTTCTCCATGGGCGGAAAGGCGAATGGTTACGAGGATCATCGCGACATGTTTCCCCAAGCGGTGCGCGCCGTGCGCGAACTTCGCCCCTTGGCCTTTGTTTTTGAAAACGTGCGCGGCCTGCTACGTCCCGCGTTTCGCGCCTACGTCGAGTTTATCCGGCTCCAGCTTACCTACCCCGAATTTCCCGTTTCCGCCAACGTGGACTGGGAGCAAAACCTGCGCCGGCTGGAGCGTCACCACACGTCACGCCATCGTGCATCTGAGCCTTACTACAATGTGACGATCAACCTGGCCGATGCGGCCGACTACGGTGTGCCGCAACACCGGCACCGGGTGTTTTTTGTCGGTTTTCGGCAGGATCTAAACGCTCGCTGGTTCTTCCCTGCGCCGACACACAGCGGCGAGCTGTTGGCCCGCGCCAAATGGACCACCCAGTCCTACTGGAAAGAGCACGGACTGGCTGCACAGCAACCCGTCGCCGGCGAACGCAAGTTGCGACCGATTCAGGAAGTCCCTTTGTTCGGTGCCGCCGAACGCTGGCGCACGGTGCGAGACGCTATCCGGGACCTTGGCGAGCCCAAGACCAAGGATCAGCGCGGTCACGTTTTCCAGCCGGGTGCAAAATCGTATCCGGGACACACGGGCAGCCCGCTGGACGAACCCTCCAAAGCGCTTAAAGCCGGCGACCACGGCGTGCCGGGCGGTGAAAACATGCTTCGCCATCCCGACGGCAGCGTCCGCTACTTTTCCGTGCGCGAAGCGGCCCGCATCCAGACCTTTCCCGACGATTGGCGCTTCTCGGGCGCTTGGTCGGAAAACATGCGGCAGCTCGGCAACGCCGTGCCTGTGCGCTTGGCCCAAGCCGTGGCCGAGTCGGTCGCCCAATCCATCGCTCCTCATGTCCGAAGCGCGCATCTTCAATCCGCTGGATAAACGCCATCTCGGAGAGAGCGTGGTGCAGGCACTCGAGCACGAGCCCGCCCTGCCACTCGCCTCGCTCACCCCTTTCAAGGGAGCCGGCATTTACGCGATCTACTACATGGGCGCACTGCCCCTCTACGCGGGATTCGCGACGTTGAACCATCCCCGCGCTCAGCACCCGATCTACGTCGGCAAGGCGGTGGCCGCAGGTTCGCGCAAAGGCCAGATCGAGGTC
>CAZFVH010000295.1:0-1723 GCA_964522465.1 uncultured Rubrivivax sp.
GATCGCGATCGCCGAGCAGGCCAACGCGCCGGCCACCCCGGTGCTGCCGGTGCTGGACCTGCCGGGCAGTTTCACGGTGCTGGCCAGCGGTGGGCAGATCGTCTTCGGACCGGCGCCGCTGGGGGAGGCGGGCGCCGACGATCTGCGCACGGTGGTGCTGACCGCCAGTGCGGGAACCCTCACCGCGCACGCGCTGAGCAGCGCGGTCAGGGCCGTCGTCGGGGGTGGGGAGTACGCCACGGGCGCGGCCCCGGCGGCGACATCGATCATGCTCACGGGCACGGTGGCCGCGCTGAACAGCTACCTCGGCACCGCCGGCCGCCTCACCTTCGACGGCACGCCAGGCACGCTGCCCACGCTGACCGTCACCGCGCGCGTGCCCGACGGCGACGGCGGCGTGGCGGCTCAGGTGCAGGCGGTGTCGACGCTGAAGGTGCTGGGCGCGGCCTCGGGCTTCGGCGCTTCGCCGGCCAGCGAGCCGGCGCCCGCGGGCTTCGCCGCGCTGGTGCCCGCGCTGCCGATCACGCCGGACGCGGCCTCGACGCTGGTTTTCAGCGGGTTCGACCTCGTCGGTGTCGACTCCGCCGAGAACCTCACGCTGACCCTGGGCCTGCCCGAGGCGGGCGCCCTGAACCTGGCGGCCGGCCAGGGCCTGAGCCTGGTCGACGCCGATGGCGTCTTGCAAGTCGCGTCGCAGCGCCTGCTGAGCTGGAGCGGCACCGAGGCCGCGCTGGAGGGGCTGCTGCGCGGCACGGCGGGCCGGGTGGTCTACACGGGCGCGGTCCAGGCGACCGGTGGCGCGCCCGTGACGCTCACGGTCTCGATCGCCCGGGCCAGCGGCGCGGTGACCCAGGTGGTCCTGCCGTTGGCGGCGCCGGTGCAGGCCACGGGTGCACCGGCCCTGCTCGCGCTGCCGGCGGCCCGCGTCCTCACGCCGGGGGCGTTGCAGCCGCTGCCCTTCGGCGCCTCGGCCCTGACCGGCACGGGTGAGGTGCTGCTGAGCTTCAACGCCCTCGGGGGCCAGGCGCAGTTCGAGTGGGCCGCCAGCCCGGTCCTGAAGGCAAGTGCCGGGGCGGGGTCTGCGCTTGCCGTGTCCGGCGCGCCGGCCTCCGCCGTGACGCTGTTCGGCTCGGTGGCCGACCTCAACGCCTACCTGAGCGCCGGCCACTTGAAACTGCGGACCTCGGGCGCCGACACGGTCAGCGTCACCGTCAGCGCGGGCGATTTCGTTTCCGCCGGCAGCATGGCTGTGAGCCTACAGGGCAACGCGGCACAGGCGCGCAGCGGCCCGGGGCTGGAGATCCCGCCGCGCTTCAACGTCCCGGACGCCACCGGCCTGCTGACGCTCGCGGCCGACGGTGTGGTCTGGGCGCCGACCGCCGGCACCGGCTCGGCCGACGACGTGCTGACGCTGACGCTCAGCGTGCCCGGCTCGGTCACCCTGGCCAGCGGTCAAGGCCTGGCGCGCGTCACGGCCGCGGGGGACGAGGTCAGCGCCCCCGCGACCGGCCTGACGCTGACCGGCACCGCGGCCCAGCTCAACGCCATGCTGCGCGGCAGCGCCGGGGCCGACCGCATCCGCTACAGCGGCCCGGCGACGGTGCCGCTGGTCTTCAGCATCACCGAGGATGCGGTGTCCTCGCTCGACGGTGCGCCGGTGGGGTCGACCGGGCCGACCCAGGTGCGGGACCGGGCCCCCGCCGGGACGGCGGCCCCCCCGGGG
>CAZFVH010000295.1:1733-2485 GCA_964522465.1 uncultured Rubrivivax sp.
GCGGCGGGGGTGCCCGCGCCCGCGGGTGCGCGGGGGGGGTCGCCCCACCCCCCGGGGGCCCCCCCCGGCCCCCCGGCCGTGACGGCCGACCCGACTGTCTTCGAGGCCGGCGTGGCCTTGGCGGCGCTGCCCGCCACGCTGTGGGTGACGCCGGGCCAGGCCTCAGACCTGCGCTTCACTGGCGCGGTGCTCTCGGGGGCTCTGGCCGATGGCAGCGACGAGCTGCGGCTGCGCTTCGTGCCTGGGGCCGGGGCAGGCACCATGGTCGCCTCCACAACCTTCACCGGAGTCACCGTCCACACCACGGGCCCGCTGGAGATTCGTGGCACGGCGGCAGCCCTGTCGGCCTACCTCGACGCACCGGGCACGGTGCGCTACACCGGAGACGCCACGGCCTACACGCTCGAGCTGCGCGACGACCAGGGCGAGCTCGACGCGACAGCAAACGTGCAGTTGCTGGCCACGCAGCAGTCAGCGGTCGAGGCGCCGTCACCCTTCACGACTGAGGCCCACAGTGCCAGCGCGCGCATGGTGTTGCCGGCCACCCTGACGGCTACGCCAGGGGCCTGGGTGCTGTTGCAGAGCGGCAGCACGGCCACGCTGAGCGCTGCGAGCTCGCCCTACGGCCTGGAGGAAGGGACTGAGCACTACATGCGGGTCACTGGATCTGCGAGCGGATCGGTCTGGGGCTCAGGGATCTACACCAACGACTCCAGCCTCGCCGCGGCGGCCGTGTACGAAGGGCTGGTGCC
>CAZFVH010000296.1:0-2429 GCA_964522465.1 uncultured Rubrivivax sp.
GGTCCTGCTCGCGCCGATGGTCGATGGAGAAATAGGGCGCGTATTCGATGCGGCGTTCGCCGAGCGGGCTGTTGCCGGTCACGGCGACGATCGAGTGGACCTCGGTCATGCGCTCCAGCTGCACGTCCGGCACCACACGGTACTCGCTGCGGCGATAGTCCAGCCGGATCGGATCGGCGCCGTGCGGGAAGAGGTTGATCACCGGCGTGCAGCCAAGCTGGAAACTGTCTTGCGATAGCGCCAGGCCGCCGCGTGCGGCGCTGCGCAGCAGGAACAGGACCTGCAGCGACCCGCCCGATTCCAGCTCGGCCAATTGCGCGATCGTCGGCAGCGTGAGGTCGAGGAAGCGGAATTTCTCGGGGAAGTTCAGGTATTCCTGCAGCAGCCGATAGGCTGGATGGCCCTGCCGGGTTTCCGGCAGCAGGGCCTCGTCATCCTCGAAGCCGACCTGGCGCAGGACCTCCTTGGCCGGAAGAATCACCCGCCCGCCGCCTTCGCCCACGAAGGCGATCCGATCGCAATCGGCCAGCAGCTTGTCGGCGAGGCGAAGCGCAGGTCCTGGCGCGCCGCCGAGGAAAAGCCGCATCGCGGTGCCGCCCATGGCCTTCATCCCCCCAGGCTGCGCACGGATCGGCAGCCGAACCACGCTGGCCGCACGCTCGCGGTCGAGGAACGACCAGCGGTCCGAGGCCACGTGATCGGGCATCTCCAGCTGGACGGGGAAGAGCGTCGTCGCGTAGCAGGTGCGGAAGCGGCACCGCAGGCCGTCCTCTGTCATCGCCGCGACCGGCAGGCCACGCGGCAGGATGGCACCGGCAGCGGGCGGCTCCGCGGCGCTGAAGCGGGCTACGGCCATCGCGGGGATGGGCGCCGAAAGCTGCGGGTGGAGCGTGCCGAGCAGCGCCTCTGTCAGGCGCGGGAACTCGCCGTCGATGGTGCGCTGGACGCGCGCGGTGAGGAAGGCGAAGGCCTCGATGAGGCGCTCGACATGCGGGTCGGGCGTGCCTTCCGGGCCAAGCTGCAGGCGGGCCGCCACCTTCGGGTAGCTGCGCGCGAAATCGGCGCCGGCATGGCGGAGATAGTGCAACTCTCGCTGGTAGTATTCCAGCAGCTCGTCACCCGACGCCATCTGGATCCGTGTCCGATACATCTCCAGCCTGCGTACGGCGGAACACGACTGGTTCGGTGATGCGGCCGTCGAAGATCTGGCCCGTGATGAGCACTTCGAGATCGCGGCCTGCCGCCACGGGCGGCAGGACCTCGACGCTCGGTTCCTTCAGGCGCGGCTCGAAGGCGCGGATGGCGTGCCTGATGGCAAGTCCCAGCTGCAGGCGCGCATCCGCATCCATCGGAGAGCGGTTCCCGAAATCGGGAATGCCGTAGTCGAGCACCGTAAGCGAGCCGCCAGCCGCAGCCTCGGCCAGCGGCACATGGCGGCGCGTATCGAGCAGGCGGGCGATGGCGCGGGCGACGGAAGCCCGCAGATCCGGGCCCTGGAGGCGGCTGGCGTCGAGCTGGTCGGAAGCCCGCAATGGCTCGACGTCGATAAGGCGCTCGAAGAGCGGCGGCAGACAGCCCGGAAGATAGCGTGGACCGATCATGCCGCCGCCCGGTCAGCGTCAGCCCTTGGTAGACTTCTGCGTGAGCAGGTCGAAGGACGCCTTCTTCGAGCCGTCAAGCGTGCCGTCTTCCTTCTGGACCTTGTAGTCGTACTCGATCTTCGTGAAGCCGATGGAGAGCGATTCGCTCATCACGCTGCCGCCGGCGGCACCGGAGTAGGAAACGCTGGAGAAGATCGCGTTCGTCAGGGTGACCGCCAGGAACAGCTCATGCGCCTTCTCGTCGTTGCCGGCGGCCTTGAGGAAGTTGATCGTCACGGTCGCGAACAGCTCGCCCGAGAACATGGCGTGCAGCAGCGGCACCGACGAGCTGTCGAACTGGCGCGACAGCTGGATCTCGCTGATCGACATGGTCCCGCTGGTGCGGTTGGTGCCGCGCCCCAGGTCGAGAGGCTGGCTCGCGCCGAAGCTGAAGGATTCGCACACGATCAGGTCGTCGAACCCGTCGATGTTCGATTCGCCCTTGAACTTCGACTTGTCGCCAAGGTCGAGAAGAATATCAGGCATGGGTCAGGCTTCTTTCGATCGATGTCTGGACAGGTTGGGTTCAGCCGGCGCCCGGCGCCGGCAGATCGGCGACGAGACGGATCGAGGCGGTGAGTTCCTCCAGTTGGAAGTGCGGTCGCAGATAGACCGTGGCGCGATAGGAACCGGGGCGCCCCGCAACCTCGTAGACGTCCACGCGGCCCTCGCGCAGCGGAAGACGCGCCTTGGCCTCCTGGCCCGCATCGTCCATGAGCAGCACGTAGCCGCCGAGCCAACGGTTCAGATAGGCCTCGATGCTGGCCTTGTCCTGGAAACTGCCGATCT
>CAZFVH010000297.1:0-2428 GCA_964522465.1 uncultured Rubrivivax sp.
TCGCACTGCAGTCAGCCAACCAAGCCGCATGTCCGGTTTGATGGGGGCCACTCCACTGGGGCTCTGGGACTAGAGCCCCTCTGGCAGATGCACCTTGCTCAATTCCCGCTGAAGCCTCCGCAGGGCCTCGCCACGAACACCGTATTGAGCCCCCACCGTCTTCCGGGCATGCCCGATGATGGCGTCCCGGTCTGCCTCGTACACCTCGGCAGCACGGAGTTCGTCTTCCATCCTGTGACGCCAAGAGTGATTTGGGGCCTTTTTTCGGTCCGTGATGCCAACCTTTTTCCGAACCCAGGCGCCTACAAGGTTCCATGCCCGCCCACCAAGGCGTCCATAGCGATCCGGTTTCTTGTCGGGAAAGAGCGGGGCGTTGCCGTGCGTCTCCTTGATCCCTTGAGCGTAGGCAAGGAAGCCTTCCTGAATGAGGCTAGGGTGTAGGGGGACGTGTCTCGGCTTGCTGTTCTTGGTTGCCTTGCCCTCGTCCGGTGCATCCTTGACCGCCATGTACCACACGCCCGACTTGGGATCCTTGGCGATGTCGTCTCCGGTCAGCTGGAGAACCTCGCCCACGCGCATCCCTGATAGCGCCATGACCCAATGCGCCCACCGCAGCGCGGGTGAGGTCTCTCTCCGAGCCGCCTTGAGGATCGCGACCGTGTCTTCGTCGGAGTACGGCAACCAATGCTTTGGCTTTCCCTTGTCCAGACGCAGCCCGATGGTGGGATTTGAGGGCACGACGTCCTCTGCAACGGCCGTCTTGTAGACCTGACCGATGAGGGAGAGCCGGTTATTCCATGTGGAGTTGGTCTTGCCCTCGCCTTTTAGGGTGGTCCTCCAACGGATCAGGTCGGCCTTGGTAACTAGGGCAGCGTTGCTGTGTCCGAGAAACACCTCAAGCTGCCGAAGAATGCCCCTCGTCTCATGGACCGTCCTAGGAGCAGTGGCCGTAACCTTGGACCACGCTTCCCAGATTGCGTCGAATGTGACTTCCGCTGATTGCGTGGGTGGCGGCGATCCTGGGCGCGGGGCGTGATGTTGCGTCCGGGGTGCCTCGTCAGCCTTTGGATCCTCGGGGATCTCCAGCAGCGCGCGTAGCTCATTGTCCCGGAGCATTCGCGGCTCGCCGAAGGCCCGTGCTTGCGCGATCTCCTGCCACCAAGTCGCGCTGTAGGGCAGGACGATCAAACTTTCTAAAGCCTTAATGATCAGCCCGACTGAACCCTCTGCGACCTCGATACCAGCGGCCTGGATGACGTCTTGAGCGTGCTTCGCTGCGAGACGCGAAATGACATCGGCGTCCGAGAGGTCAACGGCAGGGCGCGGATTGAGGTCGAATAGTCCGGAGAACCCGAAAGCCTCTGGCTCGCCGTACCGCCTGAGATGGCCGAGCCACGCCGAGACCAATGCCTTGGCACCAGCGGCATCAAGGCGAACCCGGGACAGGGCCCGTTCCCAGTCCGCGACCATTGCTTCCCAGGTCGCCAGAGCCTGGGCCATTCCGGACTTCGCTTCCTTGGGGTCGCGGGTGTTCAGCGGAATGCGGAACTCGGCCCGGCCCGCCACCTCCAGATAGCGGGCTGGGGTTCTTTTCCGGAGGTAGTATTTCCCGTCGTGAGGGCGCAGCCAGGGGCGAGACATCGCTATCACAGGCATTCGTTGTGTACCCACTCTGTGTACCCAACGAGATGTCGGAAGGCTAGGTTTTTCCTGGATCCCAGGACTTTCCTGGGTTATTCTGGATTAGACTGCCGGGTGAGGGATTTGAACCCCCGACCTTCGGTTTACAAAACCGCTGCACTACCGCTGTGCTAACCCGGCGCGCCGCAGAAGTAGCGCGGCGCGACGCGCCACTCAACGGCCGACCGCTAGACCTCCGATGACGTCCCGGCCGGTCCGAACGCCGGCGGAAAGGTGCGACCTCGCACGAATATGTGCCGCGGCGCCGGAAGCCTTCGGCCCCGCCGCGCGTCTTGCCTCCCGTTCCGGCGCCTCGTTCGCGCCACCGGGGGATGTTCGCGCATGGTCCAGCGCCTGCTCGCAACCGGCGATGCCACGCCGCGCTGGGCGATCCTGCTCGCCCTCGCGGTCGCGCTCCTCGCGTTCGGCGGCGGGGCAGCGCTGCGCTCGACCGAATACGACGAGACCTATACCCGCCTCGTCACCTCGCCCGTGCCGCGCCCCGATTGGCCGGTCGCGCCCTTCACGCCGGAGCAGGTCGCGCCGCTGCTGGCCGCCGTCGCGCCGCCTGCCGTGATCGCCGAGAACCTGCGCTCCACCGACGTCCATCCGCCGCTCTACTTTTGGCTCGCCGGGGCCTGGCGGGCGGCGGGCGGCACCTCGGTCGAGGCCTTGCGCGCCCTGTCGGTGATCCTCGCGCTCGGCGCCGTCGCTGCCTTCATGGGGGCGGCGCATC
The DNA here is from genome assembly GCA_964522465.1 of uncultured Rubrivivax sp. Classification (GTDB taxonomy): domain Bacteria; phylum Pseudomonadota; class Gammaproteobacteria; order Burkholderiales; family Burkholderiaceae_C; genus Rubrivivax. The sequence goes on from CAZFVH010000297.1 coordinate 2,417, forward strand.
TGGCCGGGCTGC
>CAZFVH010000298.1:0-2369 GCA_964522465.1 uncultured Rubrivivax sp.
TGCCTTTGCCTTGCGGGTCGCCAGGCACCACGAAGTAGATCGCGGCGCTCACAGCTGACCAGCCTGCCGCAAAGCCTGCACAAACTCCTCAATGTCTGGGCATGGCAGGTCACGCCAGCATGCACCGTCACCAGCCATGAACAGCGCTTCGTTGAGCACATCGCCTGGAATGGGCTGGCCATCTTTGGCCATGTCCAGCAGCTTGGTGGCTTCTTGGTGGGTCATGTCAGTGCCTCCTGTATGCGTTTGCCAATCCAGCGAACCACGGGCACAGCCCAGCTGTTGCCCAGCGCCTTGTAGCGCGGCCCGTCTGGGCATTCCTCGGATGGTTTCTTGCGCCACGGGATGGCCGTGTAATTGTCAGGGAAACCCTGCAGGCGTTCGCACTCCACGGGGGTGAGGCGGCGCACTTGCATGGCTGTAGGCAAAACATGCCCTGCGTCCACGGCTTGATTGCACGCGAAGTTTCCAGCGTCGTGGCCGTTTGGGCCAGTGTTGCAAGCTAAAGCCCCCACTACCTGCGCCACTGCATGGCTGTGCCCTTTGGTCAAGGTGTAAGCCGGGTCGCCAGCATCGCCAATGCCAAAGCCTGTGCCTTCTCCAAGCGCCTCATGGCGCAGGGCCACCATAGTGTTGATGGGCATTGGCTGCGCCACCAGCGTTTCGTCCAGAGGGTTGTTGGTGTGACCGCCAGCCAACAATGAACGGGCAACGATGGGCGCTTCGTGGTTGCAAGTCAGTGTTGGGGCGCGATCTGTTGCGATCTCAGCGCCGCCTTGGCCGTGGGCCATCGTAATGACGGGTTGCGGCGCAAGATACGCCCCGCGCTGGCTGAAAATCTCTTGATTGCTGGAACCAACCCCGCCACTTCCCTTGGCCGACTGGTTCAGGGTCGGGTGAGGGTAGTCTCCATCCCAATGGCTTCGACTTGCTTCAATCACCATCGCCTCTGCCTCTACGCGCTCATTCCCTGTGCGACGGAAAGGAGGGCCGTTTGTAACGCAGGGGGCAGGCTTTTGCCCCGCTTCTCTGCTCGGCGCAGAATCCCTGCGCACGCCGTCGAACTCAAGAAGAACCGAGGCGGGATCGAACCCGTCTCGAGCACTTGCGACAACGAACACACGGCGGCGTCGTTGGGCCACTCCGAAATATTGGGCATCCAAGATGCGCCACGCGACTGTTCTTTGGGGGCCAAGAACCACACCAGCGTTTGGCCACTTGCCCCTTGGCGGCTCCACTGGATCTGTTTCCCCTGCGAGGCCCGCGATGAAGCAGCCGAAGGCGTTGTCTTTCGTGGAGAGGACGCCGGGGACGTTCTCCCAGAAGATGATGGCGGGGGGCTGGCTGGCTCCAGCTCTGGCAGTGTCAATTGCATTGGCGATCTCGCAGAAAGTCATGGAAAGGTTGCCGCGAGCATCGTCAAGGGACTTGCGCAAGCCAGCGACTGAGAAGGCTTGGCACGGGGTGCCACCGCAGAACAGGTCTGGTGCCTCGACTTCGCCAGAGGCGATGCGGTCGGGCAGTGTTGTCATGTCGCCTAAGTTGGGGACATCAGGGTAGTGGTGCTTCAGCACCGCAGATGGGAAGGGTTCGATCTCGGACAGCCATGCTGCTTGCCAGCCAAGCGGATGCCACGCCACCGATGCGGCCTCAATCCCAGAGCAGACAGATCCGAATCTCACTGCTTGACCCCCATCAGGAACTTCTGCAGCCGTGGTTCCAGCTGGCCATAACGTGGCTGCAGCTGGTCTCGCACGCATTGGTCAATGATGCTGGACAGGCTGCGCCTCTGGTCTTCTGCTGCCCGAGTCAGCAGCTGGCGGGTGTCTGCGTGCAGACGGGCCAGAACGGGTGTGCGTTTGGTTTGCATGCCCCAGAGTGTAGTCGCATTGATATCGCTCCAACAAGAGGCCAGCAATTATTTTTGTTTTCTTAGGGTAAGCACCTATGTTTGAGTTGATTTATGGGCTTGTGGAGTGATATCACATCCATGCTACAATCCTTCCATGTTCAACGCGCAGATAAAGCGCAAAGGAGTTCAACATGACCCCAGACACCGCCACCATCGCACGCTTGTTCGGCTGCACCCCTGAGCAGGTTCGCGCTCAGTTCGCTGCCAACTCCAAGCAACTTAGCGCCATGGCTGACAAAGCGCAGCGCACCACCCGCAAGGTCAATGGCTACACCGCACAGCAGCTGCGTGCCATGGCTTGCCAAGCCGCAACCAAGGCAGGGGTCTAAATTATGGCCCCCCACACCGGCAAGTTTGTTGCTTACTACCGGGTCTCCACCGACCGCCAAGGCATGTCTGGCTTGGGCCTTGACGCCCAGCGTGCAGCTGTCGCCCGCCACATCGGCCAGGCCGAGCT
>CAZFVH010000299.1:0-2335 GCA_964522465.1 uncultured Rubrivivax sp.
CCCAGCCCAGGACACGCTGGTCCCCCGTGACGAAGAGGTCTGCCCCCGCTGCCTCCGCCGCTGCGACGAGGCGTGCATCGGCATCGTCGGCCGGTTCGACCGCGTCCGGCACCCGGGTCGCATCGGCCCACAGGGCGTCGAAGCGCGCGACAGCCGCCGCGTGCCGCGGGAACTTCCTTTGCATCACCGCTTGGACTTCTTCCCTGACCAGGGTGCTGGTCAGCAGCCGGTGTCCCCGGGCGTCGATCTCGAGCAGCAGTTCCGCGCACAGGCCCGGGAACACCACCGCCGACAGCCAGACGTTCGTGTCGAGAAACACCCGCACGGCCATCCCCCGCCGTTCAACTGACGTCGCGCAGGATGTCTTCCTCCGTCAGCCAGCCCGCCGCCCGGGCCTGCGGGCCCAGATCCTCGTGCAGCAGCCGCAAGTTCTCGCGCAGCACCTGCGCCCGCAACGCGTCGCGCACCAGATCGCTGCGGCGCTTGCCGGTCGCACGCGCCAGGCGGTCCAGCGCTGAAGCTTCGTTGTCGTTGAGGCGCACAGTGAGCACGGCCGACATGATGGGCCCCCAGGGAGACAAGTCGTTGTATGCCAATGTAATACAACGGACCGATCATGACCAGGACAACCCGGGCGGCAAGACGTTGCCGGATGTCCGTACCACGCTGTCGGCTCTGGCCGTGACGCGCCTGCGCTTCACCGCGACACTGGATCGGCCGCTGCAACTGCCAGCACATCCGGGCGCCTTGCTGCGCGGCGTCTTCGGCGCCGCCCTGCGGCTTGGCGCTTGCACGACGGGCCTGCCGCGCTGCGCGGATTGCCCTTTGCTGCGCAGCTGTGCTTATCCCGCGATCTTCGATACGCCGCCCCAGCCCACACAGTTCGCGCAGCGATTCAGCCAGCTGCCCAACCCCTACGTGATCGAGCCACCGCCCGGGCCGGCGGTGCTGCATGTCGGTGACCCCCTCGTCTTCCACATGACCCTGGCAGGCGCTGCCACCCACAGGCAGTTGCCGCTGATCGTCAGCGCCTGGCAGCGCGCCCTGCGCGGCGGCCTGGGCCAGGCCAGGGTCTCCGGCCGGCTGCTGCGGGTCGACACCATCGACCCCCAGGGGCAGGCATTGCCGGCCCTGGATCTGGCCACCGGCCGTCCCGGCCCCGCGGCGCCAGCGCTCGATCTGGCAGCGCTGGTGTCGGCAGGCCCGGCCCGGCCGGCCGGTGTTTCGCTGCAGTTCGACACGCCGCTGCGCCTGCAGCAGGAATCGAAGCCACTGGCTCCGGCGGAGTTGACGCCGCGCGTGTTCATGAGCCACCTGTTGCGCCGCGTCAACCTGATCCTCGACCTGCACCTGGACATCCGCCCCGCGCCCTTCAACGCCCGCGCGCTGCTCGCCCTGGCCGATGGTCTGGGTTGGGATGGCAGCGGCCTGCAATGGCAGGAGCAGCGCCGCTACTCCGCGCGCCAGGGGCAGGAGTTGCCGCAGGGCGGCGTGCTCGGCCACGGGGTGTGGACCGGCCCGGTGGCGCCGCTGCTGCCCTGGTTGCTGCTGGGCCAGTGGCTGCACGTGGGCAAGGGCGCGACGGCGGGCCTGGGAGGCTACAAGGTGCGGCCTCTCGTCCAGCGAGCGCGCTCGTGACCCGCGCCACCCGGCGTGCTGTTGCCGTTGCCAACTGCCCGGACGCTGTGTCAATCTCGTCGACTGCCCAAGTGAAGTGAACCCGCCATGACAGCACCCCCCGCCGTCCACGTCTGCATCGCCACGGGGCAGAACGCCGCCAATCTCATCCCGCTGGAGCAACTCGGCGCGCAGGAGGTCTGGGTGCTCCAGACACCCGAGATGCGAGCCCGTGCGGCCCACCTCCAGACCGCGCTCGCGCGCGACGGCCGCATCGTCACGCGTGTCGATTTCGACGACAGCAGCCCGGAGGCGATCACGCGTTCGGCGCAGGCGGTGACCGTGCAGTTGGATGGGCGCCACGTCATCCTGCACGCAACCGGCGGAACCAAGCTGATGGTGCTTGCACTGCGCGAGGAACTCCGCCTCGTCGAAGCGGGCAGCGGCAGCCTGGAGATCCTCTATGCAGAGACCGGGCGACGCCGCATCGATTGGCTGGGCCCGAACCCGCGTACCGAGGCGATGCGGCCCGTTCTCGACCTTCGGGCCATGCTCCTGGTGCAGGGCTACCGGATCGAGGGCGACAACCGTCACGTCGAGGCACAGCAACGTGCCCAGCCGCGCGCCGGCCTGACCCGCGAGCTCGGCGATCACGCCGCACGGCACGAGAAGTACCTGGGAACCCTGAACTGGCTGGCTTCCGCAGCCGCGGAGGCCA
>CAZFVH010000300.1:0-2325 GCA_964522465.1 uncultured Rubrivivax sp.
GCCGACCTGCCCGGCAACAGCGCGGGCGAGACGATCGCACTCACGGTCACCTTCGACAGCCCGGTCATCGGCCTGACCAGCGGCACCGACAGCACCATCTTCAAGGTGGGCGGCACGGGTGTGGCCGCCACCTGGAGCGGCAGCGGCGGCAGCGCCTCGCGCACGCTGACCTACACCATCCAGGCCGGCCAGAACGGCCAGGCGACGATCGACGAGGCGGCGCTGAAGGCGGCGCTGGTGGCCGGCATCCAGGATCCGGTGGGCAACCCCTTCGCCCACGCTGGTGAGATCGCCCCCATCGACAGTTCCCCTCTGCCGGTGATCGACACCACGGCACCCACGCTCGGCGCGACGGCGCCCGCCCTCTCCACCACCACGCTGGCGGGCAGCGGCGGCAACAGCGCCGGCGAGACGATCTCCCTGACGCTGAGCTTCGACGGCCCGGTCAACGGCCTGACCAGCGGCAGCAGCAACACCATCTTCACCGTGGGGGGCCAGGGCGTGACCGCCACCTGGAGCGGTAGCGACGGCAGCGCCACCCGCACGCTCACCTACACCATCCAGTCCGGCGACAACGGGCAGGCGGAGGTCGACGAGGCGGCGCTGAAGACGGCGCTGATGGCCGGCATCAAGGACGCGGCGGGCAACGCCTTCGCCTACACCGCCAACGGCGGCAACATCCCCAACATCGACAGCCCCACGCTGCCGGTGGTCGACACGGCGGCGCCCACGCTGGGCACGCCGGTGCCTTCGGTGGCCTACACCACGGTGTCGGGCGCGCCGGGCAACAGCACGGGCGAGACGATCGCGCTCACGCTCACCTTCGACGGCCCCGTCAACGGGCTGACCAGCGGCAGCGACAGCACCGTCTTCAAGGTGGGTGGCACGGCCGTGGCCGCCACCTGGAGCGGCAGCAACGGCAGCGCCACGCGCACGCTGACCTACACCATCGAGGCCTCCCACACCGGGCAGGCGACGATCGACGAGGACGCGCTGAAGGCGGCGCTCGCGGCCGCCGTCGTCGACGCCGCGGGCAACGGCTTCGCGTACACCGACAACGGTGGGACCATCCCCGCCATCGACAGCCCCGCGCTGCCGATGATCAACGTGGCACCGCCCACGCTCGCCTCGACACCGCCCAGCATCGCCCTCACCACGGTGGCCGGCAGCGCTGGCAACAGCGTGGGCGAGACGATCGCGTTGACCCTTACCTTCGACGGCCCGGTCAACGGGCTGACGAGCGGCAGCGACACCACCATCTTCACGGTGGGCGGCGTCGGCGTGGCCGCCACCTGGAGCGGCACCGATGGCAGCACCACACGCACGCTGACCTACACGGTCGCGGCCGGCCAGAACGGCGCCGCGGCCATCGACGAGGCCGCCCTGAAGGCGGCGCTCGAGGCCGGCATCAAGGACGCGGCGCTCAACGCCTTCGTCTACACCGCCAACGGCGGCGTCATCCCGGCCATCGACAGCACCCCGCTCCCGGTGATCGACACGACCGCCGCCGCGCTCGCGAGCCCGGCGCCGGCTGTCAGCCTGACCACGGTCTCCGGCACGGGCGGCAACAGCGTGGGCGAGACGATCTCGCTGACGCTCACCTTCGACGGCCCGGTCAACGGGCTGACCAGCGGCAGCAACACCGGCATCTTCAAGGTGGGCGGCCAGGCCGTGGCCGCCGCCTGGGTCGGCAGCGACGGCAGCGCCACGCGCACGCTCACCTACACCATCGCCGCCAACCAGAACGGTCAGGCGACGATCGACGAGGCGGCGCTGAAGGCGGCGCTCGAGGCGGACCTCCGCGACGTGGCGGGCAACGCCTTCGCCCACAGCGGCGACATTCCCGCCATCGACGGCACGCCGCCGCTGCCGGTGATCGACACGACCGCGCCCACGCTGTCGAGCGCGGGCGTGGCGGGCACCCCCGGCAACGTGGTCGGCCAGACCATCGCGCTCACCGTCACCTTCGACGGCGCGGTCAACGGCCTGACCAGCGGCACCGACAACTCGGTCTTCACGGTGGACGGCACCGGCGTCAGCGCCGTCTGGAGCGGCACCGAGGGCAGCGCCACGCGCACGCTGACCTACACCATCCAGGCCGCCCACCGGGGCCAGGCGGCGATCAGCGAGGCCGCCCTGAAGGCCGCCCTGGTGGCCGGCATCCTGGACGCTGCGGGCAACGCCTTCGCCTACACCACCAACGGCGGCAACATCCCCGACATCGACAGCACGCCGCTGCCGGTGGTCAACGCTGCGCCCCCCACGCTGGCGGCGACGCCGCCCTCCGTCTCCTTCAGCACGCTGGCGGGCAGCGGCGGCAACAGC
>CAZFVH010000301.1:0-2313 GCA_964522465.1 uncultured Rubrivivax sp.
CAGGTCAACCACGTCCTGTGCTTCCCCTACCTCTTCCGCGGCGCGCTGGACTGCGGCGCCACCCGGATCACCGAGGCGATGAAGCTGGCCTGCGTGCGCGAGATCGCCGCGCTGGCCAAGGCCGAGACGAGTGACGAGGTGGCTGCAGCCTACGCCGGCCAGGAACTGCGTTTCGGACCCGACTACATCATCCCCAAGCCCTTCGACGCACGTTTGATCCTGCGCATCGCCCCGGCCGTGGCGCAGGCGGCGGCCGACAGCGGCGTGGCCACGCGCCCCATCGCCGATCTGGACGCCTACCGCGCCTCGCTGGAGCGCTACGTCTATCAGACCGGCATGCTGATGCGCCCGGTGTTCGCCGCGGCCAAGGCGTTCCACGCCACGCGCCAGGCGCGCGTGGTCTATGCCGAGGGCGAGGACGAGCGCGTGCTGCGCGCGGTGCAGGTCGTGCTCGACGAGCGCCTGGCGCGGCCCATCCTGATCGGCCGCCCGGATGTCGTGCGCATGCGCATCGAGCGCGCCAGTCTGCGCCTGGTGGCCGGCCGCGATTTCGACCTCGTCGACCCCGAGAACGACCCGCGCTTTCGCGCCTACTGGGAGACCTATCACGCGCTCATGGGCCGCGACGGCGTCACGCCCGAGGCGGCCAAGGCGGCGGTGCGGCGCTCCAATACGCTGATCGCCTCGCTGATGCTCAAGCGTGGCGAGGCGGATGCCATGTTGTGCGGGCTGGTGGGCCGCTACGACGCCCATCTGGACCACGTGCGCACGGTGATCGGCAGCCGGCCCGGCAGCGGTGTGATGGCCGCGATGAACGCGTTGATGCTCGAGGAGTACACGATGTTCATCACCGACACCTTCGTCAACGAACAGCCCGAGGCGCACGAACTCGCCGAGATCGCGACCATGGCCGCCGCCGAGGTTCGGCGTTTCGGCATCCCGCCCAAGGTGGCCTTCCTGTCGCACTCGATCTTCGGGTCGTCCAACCGGCCCTCGGCACGGCGCATGCGTCAGGCGCGAGACCTGTTCGCGGCGGCTTGCCCCGACATCGAGTGCGACGGCGAGATGCACGGCGACGCCGCCCTCAGCGAGGAGGTGCGGCGCACCTACCTGCCCGACAGCAAGCTGACCGGCGCGGCCAACCTGCTGGTTCTGCCGAACATCGACGCGGCCAACATCCTGTTCAACGTCGTCAAGCAGGCCGGTAGCCGGGGCGTGACGGTCGGGCCGATCCTCCTCGGTGCTGCAGCGCCGGTGCACATCCTGACGCCTTCGGCCACGGTACGGCGGGTGATCAACATGACGGCGTTGGCGGTGGCCGACGTCGCCGACCAGAAGTCTCGGGGCTGACGGCGCCGGGCGTCGCGCTTGCGCCCATAATCCGGCCGCGCCGCTGCCGGCGCGACCTGCCCACTGGAGCCGACCGCGATGACCCGCGCCACCAAGATCGTTGCCACGCTCGGCCCGGCCTCCAGCGACCCGCAGGTGCTCGAGCGCCTGCTGCTGGCCGGGGTCGACGTGGTCCGCCTGAACTTCAGCCACGGCCGGGCGCAGGACCACATCGACCGCGCGGCCCTGGTTCGAGAGGCGGCGGTTCGTGTGGGCAAGCCGGTGGCGCTGATGGCTGACCTCCAGGGCCCGAAGATCCGGGTCGGCAGGTTCGCCGAGGGCAAGGTGATGCTCGAGCCGGGCCAGCCCTTCATCCTGGACGCGCAGCGCACCGAGCCTGGCGATCTGTCCGTCGTCGGGCTCGACTACAAGGAGCTGCCGCGCGACGTGCGTCCCGGCGATCGCCTGCTGCTCAACGACGGCCTGATCGTGTTGATCGTCACGGCCGTGCGCGGCGAGCAGGTGCACACCACCGTGAAGATCGGTGGCGAACTGTCCAACAACAAGGGGATCAACAAGGCCGGTGGCGGGCTGACGGCGCCGGCGCTGACTGCCAAGGACATGGAGGACATCAAGACCGCGGTGTCCTTCCAATGCGAGTACCTGGCAGTGAGCTTTCCGAAGAATGCCACTGACATGGAGATGGCGCGCCAGCTGGCCAACGTCGCCGGTGAGTCGCAGCGTCACAAGCCGGCGATGATCGCCAAGATCGAGCGCAGCGAGGCCATCCCCCAGCTCGAAGCCATCCTGCGCGCCAGCGACGGCATCATGGTCGCGCGCGGCGACCTGGCGGTGGAGGTCGGCAACGCCGCGGTGCCGGCGTTGCAGAAGCGCATGATCCGCATGGCGCGCGAGATGGACAAGCTCACCATCACCGCCACGCAGATGATGGAGAGCATGATCGTCAACCCGGTGCCCACCCGC
>CAZFVH010000302.1:0-2235 GCA_964522465.1 uncultured Rubrivivax sp.
CAATGACAAGGAGAACAGGAGGATGAACGTCAGCGAATCGAAGCTGGCTGATTGCCGACCGGCAGCTAAAGACGCTGCCTTGCACCGGTGGAGGCCGGGCGGAAGGGGGCCGCAAAGCTTGGTCGTTTGCCGACGGCCGGGTGTCATGCGCAGAGCGGCCTAAACTGTACCGAGCGAGGGCCGCAAGGCCAGCGCGTCGGGCTACCACAAGGTCTATGGTGAGGCAACGAAGCGTGCGTTGGAAGCCTCTGTATTTACAGACACCGACCGTCGGCAACGACGGTGATCGTGGCGTGATTCGGCCGTGCTTGATGTTCGCGGCTGAAGGGTGCGACATGCCGCACTCGACGACGGGGTACCTCCCTTGCCCGTCGTCCTGAGCCACCAGGGGTAGAGCATGCCACCTGTGGACCTGAAGGTTGGCAATCGGAACATGGGAACCGGCGATGCCTCGCCCGTGACGGACACGGGCTATCCGCGGCGAACGGGGATGGGGCGTCATCGGGACGGAGCTCGCGTAGTAGTCCGAGGACGGGAAAGCCGGCCACATGGCGAAGGCGAGCAGGGAATCGATCGGCATGCGAGGCCGCAGGAACGATCCGTGGACTCGGATCATCAGGCCGACAAGGCCTGGCTCCTGAGCGTGCAGCGCAAGCTGTATCAGTGGAGTCGACAACACCCCGACGAGAGTTACCGTGAGTTGTGGAACTGGATCATCGATCCGCGCAACCTGCGGTGCGCCTAGGCGCGTGTAGCTACCAATCAAGGCAAGCGCACGGCAGGCATCGACGGGAAGACCGTGGGCAGCATCCGCCGAGACATCGGCGAGAACGCCTACTTGGAAGGGCTGCGAAGCGAACTGCGGGCAGGCACATACGTGCCGAGCCCATGCCGCAGAAAGCTCATCCCCAAGCCGGGCAAGCCGGGGCAGTTCCGTGCCCTCGGTATCCCCACGGTGACCGACCGCGTCGTGCAAAGCGCGGTCAAGCAACTTCTGGAGCCCATCCTGGAGGCGCGCTTCCGGCATGTCTCGTACGGCTTCCGGCCGGGTCGAGGCTGTCACGGCGCGCTGGAGCACATCAGGATGACCTTGCGGCCCAGGCGCGTGAGCAAGATCGACGGCCTGCGGCATGAGATGCCCTACCAGTGGGTAATCGAAGGCGACATCAAGGGCTGCTTCGACAACATCGACCACCATCTGCTCATGCAGCGCGTGCGCCAGCACTGTGCTGATCTGCGGGTGAACCGGTTGCTCGTGCAGTTCCTGAAGGCCGGCGTACTCAGCGAAGAGCAGTTCCTCCGCACCGACGCCGGCACGCCGCAAGGCGGCATCATCTCACCACTGCTGGCCAACATCGCCTTGGGACTGATCGAAGAGCGATACGAGCGGTGGGTGGAACACCGGACCAAGCGGCGGGCACACAGGAAAAGCGATGGATTGAAGGCAGCACTGGAAGCGCGCAGCTCGGACCGGCGTGCCGGTCGAGTAGTGATGTTCCCGGTGCGGTACGCCGACGACTTCGTGATCCTGGTGCACGGCACGCAACAGCAGGCTGAGGCCGAGCGGGATGCTCTCGCCGAGGTACTGCGCGACGGCATGGGGCTGACCCTGTCACCCGACAAGACGCGGATCACTGATCCGGCTGACGGCTTCCAATTCCTCGGGGATCGCGTGAGCATGCGTTGGGACGACCGCTTCGGCTGGTCGCCCAGGATCGAGGTTCCGAAAACGAAGGCGGCGGACTTGCGGCACAAGGTCAAGCAACTGACGACGCGACAGACCCTGCACTGGTCGCTCGACGACTTACTCCAGAAACTCAACCCCATCCTGCGCGGGTGGGCGCACTTCTACTGCTACTGCACCGGTGCGAAAGACGTCCTCGGCGGCCTTGACTGGTACGTGAGGGACCGTGTGTGGCGCTGGATGCGGAAGAAGCACCCCGAAGCCTCTGTGCGGGGGCTGCTCAGATATCGGCGGCCGAGCCGGCACCGCGCGACGCGGCGGGTATGGCAAGGCGACCGACACGAGCAGTACCAAATGGGCTGGCTGAAGGTGCAGCGCTACAAGCGCGGATGGATGACCCCTCCCGACTTCACCGTGGTTCCTGGAGAGCCGGATGCATAGCGAAAGATGCACGTCCGGTTCGGCGAGGGGGCACGCGAAACTGCCGGTCGCAAGATCGGCGCGGCGCGCGTGCTCAACTCAACCCTACGTCAGCACCTGGCAGGGCTGGC
>CAZFVH010000303.1:0-2195 GCA_964522465.1 uncultured Rubrivivax sp.
CCAATGCTGCGCCAAATAAATAGTTTAAGAATGATTGTTCCATGCTAGTCCTCATCATAAAAAGCTAATTTTGCCATCTCTACTGCACCCAATAAATTGATGATTGGATAGTTCGCTGGAGTAATCACTTCAACATTACCTACTTCATCAATCATTATTGCTAGTAGCTTGCGACCTCTCGCATTTTCACGAATCAATTTAAGCTGTTGCATCAATTCGTCTGTGATGCCATGCAAGTCCTTAATCTCACTCATACTGGTCTCCCATCATCATTCTTAGGAATGGGTCTGCTTGCACGAATGGGGCAGCAGCTCTTACTCCAGTCCCAGCACGCTCAACTGCTGCTGGTCTGCGTCTCATTAACTGATTAAATGCTGACATTCCTGGCTTGGTGTAAATACCTGTCGCTAGTGCTGTTGGCAACATTGCTGATGGCTCTAAGTATTGCGCTCCACCTGTTAGTAAGCCTGCAACACCAAGTCTTCCAGCCGTGCCTGAATCAGGTATCTTATTTCCTAAAACATCATACCCAGCGCTAGATAAATCTTGCATCAATGCTTGACCTCTAGCGTACTGAGATTTTCCTTTGCTTTTGTCTGATTGACGAACAGCGCTTTCTAATTGAGCAGGAGTAAATGCACCACTCTCGCCCTTAGCTGACGCAGATGCTAGCTCTGCACGCTTGTAATTGGCATAAGCTGTATCTGCCTTTTTAAGCTCTTTGGCAAATTCAGGATTCTGATTACGCAAAGATAGCATTACGCTGCTTTCCAAGTCATCAATAGCGTTACCTAGCAATCTCTCGCTGCCTGTAGCGCCACGATAAGCGTCAGTCAGCATACGCAAATCTTCCTTAAGAGCTTGCAACTGACCACCAGTTAATGGTTGTGATTTTACTCTTGTGCGAATCTCATTAAGTTTGGATTTAAATTGCTTAGCAGCATCATCACCTAAATTAGATGCTGAATGCTTCTTCTCTAAAGCCTTTAGTTGCTTGTCTAATGTCTTGTTGTACTGCAATGTGATTTGTGGATAAATCTCGTTATATTTGCTAGAGATTTGGCTGTATGTGAAATCAGCAGCATCACGCAAGTTCATATCTGTAGGAACTTTAATGTTAGGGTCAATCTCTTTTAGCGCACGATTAAATGCAGCTTTATTGAACTCCTCAAACGATTGCTGTCTAGCACCTTTAACTAGTTGCCCAACAATAGGCAAACTTTCAGCAGCTTGCTCTACAGATTGAATCTGACCACCGAATGCTGCACCAGGAGTAAGTGATACGCCTTCTTCTTGCAAAGCTCTAGCAGCAGGCTGAACTTTAGGTGCAAGCATAGCGCCAACTCCACCAAGAACACCTGATGTTCCTGCACCAGTTAATGCGCCAGTCATTATATCACTGCCGACATCCTCGCCTGTAGATGTGCCATACCCACTAACACCACCAATGCCAGCACCAGCGCCTATAGTCTTAATTAAAGATGGGGCTTGTTTTGCTTTTGCAAATACTCCAGCAGGCACAGGCAAAGAGCCTGAGATTTGTGAGCCAATAGATGTGATTGGATATTGTTTAGCAAACTGCTCTTGTTGCGCTCTTAATTGATTGCGTAGTTGCTCATATTCAGCACCTGATACACGACCAGTTCTTAATGCAGCTTCTAACTCATCAGCGAACCCAAATGTTAAACCTTGAGCTGCTGACCGAGCAGTTTCTGCAACAGGACTAATGGACACAGGTTGCTTAGGCTGAAGTGCTGCTAAATCAGCTTCAAAAACAGCTACAGCCTCCTCATCGCCTGCTTGTCTAGCACGCTCTAAGGCTCTTCTTAACTTTTCTGCATCAGCCATTATTCAGCTCCGTATTGGTTATAAATGTCAGTTACTGTTCTTCCTGCTGCTGGTGGAGTAGCACGACCTGATTTGCGTCTAGCAGATTCTAACAATACTTCTAAGCGTTTCTTTCTATCTTTGATAGTTTCAGGTTTGTCACCTAATTGTGGGAAGTATGATTTGCTATAGCTTTGTAACTGCTCTCTTGTGTATGCAGCACCTGTGCCAAGTGTTAATGCTGAATCTAACACTTCTAGCTGGGCAGCTTCAATACGCTGTCTATCTACTGGATTAGCTAAGTTTTTAAGATAATCAGAGCCAGTCAAAAATTTAACAGCTTCTGCGCCAATCTTAGGTGCAGCAGC
>CAZFVH010000304.1:0-2154 GCA_964522465.1 uncultured Rubrivivax sp.
CAGCTGCTCGGAGACGTCCACATACTGGCAGCCGCCATAATAGCGGCGGCCCGGATAGCCTTCCGCATACGTGTTGGTCATGACGGAGCCCTGGGCTTCCAGCACCGCCTTCGAGACGATGTTCTCGGATGCGATCAGCTCGATCTCGTGCTGCTGGCGGCCAAGCTCCTGGGCAATCGCCTTGGCGATCTTTGGATCTGACTTCGCGAGCGTCTCCTTGAAGAAGCCGGGGAACAGCGGCTTCGCCTTCACCTTGGCCTTCGGCTTCGCGGCCGTCTTTGCCTTGGGCTTCGTCTTCTGCACCAGCTTCGGCGCGGCCTTCGTTTTGGCCTTCGCCTTCGGCGCGGCCTTGCTTGTGGTCTTCTTCACGGATTTTGCCATTTGATCACCCCTTCACCGGCGCTCTATACGATGAGCCGCAATTGGCAGATTGCGTGCAGGAGGTCCAGATACCTCTTTGGCTAGCCGGATCCCACGCCTGCTGCGGCGGGTGGGCTTCCATTTGCGGCATGACGCGAAAGGGCGGGGATTGCCCCCGCCCTTTCATGCAGTCACCTTGATTGGCGGGTCAGTTCGCCGAGGCCGTCTTCTCGGTCTTGGGTTCGGACTTCTTGGCGGGCGCTGCCGCAGCACAGCCTGCAGGCAGCTTGCCGTCAGCGCCGGGCTTGCAACTCGCCGGCTTCTTTTCGGCGGGCTTTGCATCCTTCTTGGCGGCCGTTGCCTTCGCATCGGGCTTCTTGGCGGCGGCCACGGCGGCGTCCTTCTTCACCACTTTCTTCGTCTTGGCGTCCTTCGGATCGGCCTTGGCGACTTTCTTCTTATCGTCAGCCTTCTTCTTGGCGAGCCTCTTCTTCTCGTCGGCCTTTTTCTTGGCCAGCTTGGCCTTCTCGTCGGCCTTCTTCTTCGCGAGCTTTTCCTTTTCGGCGGCCTTCTTCTTGGCGAGTTTTTCGCGCTCGGCCTTCTTGCGCTCGGCTTCCTTCTTCGCCTTGGACGTGTTGATCAGGCTATCGCTGTTCTTGCGGTTCATGCCCGGGCCGAGCAGGTCTTCTTTGCTGCGGAACAGCGAAGCGAAGCCGAATCCGTCATCGGTGTCGATGTCCTGCTGCAGGCGCGGAATCGGCTTCAGCACAAACCGCTGGCCATCGATCTTTTCGCCCACCGGCAGAGGCTGGCCCACGACGAAGCCGGTGCCATCAAGCTCATAGACATCGGGGCGGAAGGCCGCGACGCCATTCAGCGCAGGCCACGCGGTGAGATAGGCGACGCGAAGCTGGGGCGGCGAGGTGATTTCGGTATCTAGCCGCTCCTTGCTTTCAGCCAGTTCAGCGATGCGGGCCTTATCGATGCCATCCTGGCCCTGAAGAATCCAGTCGATCATGATCGCGACACCGTCGACGCGCACGCAGCCCGAGGAATACAGGCGATTGCCGGTCTTGAACAGGTGCGGCTCCGGCGTGTCATGCAGGTAGATGCCGAAGGGGCTTTTGAACTCGATCTTGGCGGTCGCCATCGCGTTGGACCCGCCGGGCTCCTGGCGGAAGTGATAGTCGTCCACCCGAACGCGACGCCACTTCACCTTATCAGGGTCGATCTCCGGGCCACCAACGCCATCGAACACCTTCATGTTCATCTCGTTCATGACCTTGGACGGACCCTTGGACAGCATGCGGGGCAGGATGTCCTTCTCGACGATCGAGGCCGGGGCGTTCCAGTAGGGATTGAAGCGGATGACGGTGAGCGGCGTCATGGCCACCGGGGTCGGCCGTGACGGACGGCCGACGATGGCGTTGTGAAGGGAATAGACCTTGCCGTCATTCACCGTTTCGATCTGCTGGGCGGGGATATTGACGACGATGTAGCGGTTGCCGAGGTCCTTCGAATACTCCGCAAGCCGCGCGATGTTGGCGCGGATGGTGGCCAGGCGGCGTTCTGCCGGAACATTAAGCGCCTGCAGGGTCGGACCATCGACAGTACCCGTCACCGCTAGGCCGTGATTGCGCTGGAACTGCTTCAGCGCCTCCTCCGTGGCGGAGGTGAAGAGCTGGGCATATTCGCCCTGCGTGCCTTCGACCCGGAGATAGCCTTCGATGTAAAGGCGCTGGTTCAGGATGCCGGCGTGCTTGCCGGAGGAGCCCTTCTTGAGATTGCCCTTGG
>CAZFVH010000305.1:0-2137 GCA_964522465.1 uncultured Rubrivivax sp.
ACTGCCACCGTCAGGCTCTCGGCCGTGCCAGCCTGACCCGGCGGCCCAACCCGCCTAGGATCATCGCGCCCCTTCACCACACGATGCGACACGACTGATAATGACCCCCATTCACACCGTACTTCGATCCGAAGCTGGCCCTCATCAGGGGTCAGCCGGATCGCCTCGACCAGTCCACGCACCAGCTCCCGCGTATCAGCCGCTTCGTTCGCCTTCAGCGTCCGGGCAGGCACGGTGATCCGTTCGCGGTCGAGCTCAGCCAGGTTGGGATGCACCCGAGCAGGATGTGGATGCACGGTTAGCCCGAACGGAGGCGCGCCGCGGCGCCTTTGCGGATACGAGGTCGCAGTGACTTCTGGTTGTCATGGCTGGAGCGATAACGCCGCGAGGCAGGTCTGCCCTTCGATGAACACGCCGGCGCGAAAGCCCCCAGGCTTGGTATGCCCATCTCCAACCCAATATCAGCCTCGGGGCTAGAGATCAGACCCTGGCGTCGAATGCCTCGCTCTGCAGGCGCCAGAGGCGCGAGAACGCGCCCGTCTCGCGCCGTAGCAGATCGCGTGGCGCACCTTGCTCGATGATGTGGCCGGCCCGCATCACGACAACATGGTCGGCATCCCGGATCGTGCTCAGCCGGTGCGCGATGATGAGCATCGTCATCTTGCCCGAAAGCCGCTTCAGCGCATCCTGCACGAAGCTCTCGGACAGCGAATCCAACGCGCTCGTCGCTTCGTCGAGGACGAGGATCTCCGGCTTGCGCAGCAGGGCGCGCGCGAGAGCGATCCGTTGACGCTGCCCAGCCGACAGGCGAAGCCCACCATCGCCAATCGGCGTATTCCAGCCTTGCGGCAGGTCGTCGATGAACTCCGTCGCATGCGCCGCCTGCGCGGCATCCTGTGCGTCCTGTCGGGTGGCCGCAGGACGCCCGAAGCAGATGGCTTCCAACACGGTGTCGCCGAGCAATTCGGTGTCCTGGCCGGAAAAGGCGAGGCGGCTCCGCCAATCAGCGAGATCGAGGTCCTTCAGCGGCACGCCATCCACCATGATCCGCCCCACGCTGGGATCGTGCAGCCGGAAGAGGAGATTCATGACGGTGCTCTTGCCAGATCCGGACTCCCCGACGATGGCCGTGACCCTGTTCTTCCGGATCTCGAAGGACACGTCCGATATGGCGTGCTTCGCCTCATCATCCTCGCCGTAGGAGAAGCCGACTCCCTCGAAACGGACACCGCGGCGGAGCGCCTGGAACCGCTGCGTGCCGTTCGGGACATAAGGCTTATCGTCCCGTCGCATCAGCGCAAGGATGTGCTCGACAACGGGGATCTGCCCCGCAAGCTCAACCCTCAGGTGATCGAGCCGCCGCGCATGCGGCTGGAGCCTGTAGAGAAGAACCATGTAGCCGACCAGGATCGCGAAGCTCATGCCGGAGGCCCAGGCACCGAGCAGGATGCCGAGGAAGATCGGCGCATAGAGCAGTTCCGTCAGGGGCTGGATCATCGCGCGTCCCATCTCGACCCGCTCGTCCGCGGCCCTGTCGGCCTCCGACGCGCGTTCGAAACGGTCGAGCGCGGCTCGTTCCTGGCCGAAGATACGGATCGTTCGCATGCTGGTGATGACTTCCATGGCCCGCCGCGACAGGAGAGCGCCTGGTGCCACGGTTGCTGCGCCAAGCTGGCGCATGCGGTGCGCGATGACGCGAATGACCAGCGCGATCAACGCTGCCCCGAGAGCGCCCGCAAGTGTAAGTGTCGGCGAGATCAGGACCAGCAGGGTACCGAACACGGCGATGGTGCAGAGGCTGCTCAGCATCCTGGACAGGGACATCAGAAGCTCGCCCGCCAGCCACGTCTCGCGGCGGAGGATGTCAAAGAGACGGCCCCGGTCGCGCGTCGCGAAATAGGCGTAGCCGATGTCGAGCAACTGCCGGAAGAGCAGCATCCTCAGCCGATGCGTGATGCGCCCGACGGTGCGCACCGCAATGGCGTCGTATGCGAACAGCACCGCGGCGCGGATGCATGCAAGCAGCAGGATAAGGCCGATCAGCAGCGCCACCCGCTCACCATCCGACAGCCCGGACGCCAGCCGGCCTGCGATGTCCCCCAGCCGACCGCCCTCGTCGCCCTGTCCGAAGATCGCC
>CAZFVH010000306.1:0-2113 GCA_964522465.1 uncultured Rubrivivax sp.
GGGGCGTCCTTGGCGATGGTGGAGCCGCCGCCGATGGTGGCGCCCTCGCCCACGGTGACGGGGGCGACGAGCACGCAGTTGCTGCCCACGTGCGCGTCGGCGCCGATCACGGTGCGGTGCTTGTTGGCGCCGTCGTAGTTGGCGGTGATGCTGCCGGCGCCGAAATTGACGCGCTCGCCGACGGTGGCGTCGCCCAGGTAGGCCAGGTGGTTGGCCTTGGCGCCGCGCGCGAGCGTGGAGTTCTTGACCTCGACGAAGTTGCCGATGTGCACCTCGGGGCCGAGATCGGCGCCCGGGCGCAGGCGCGCGAACGGACCCACCAGCGCGCCGGCGCCCACCTGCACGCCCTTGGCGTCGCCCTCGATGTGGGTGTAGGGGTGGATCACCGCGCCGGCGTCGATGCGGGCGTGGCGCACCACACAGTTCGCGCCGATGCGCACGCCGTCGCCCAGCACCACCTCGCCCTCGAACACGCAGTTGACGTCGATCTCGACGTCGCTGCCGCAGTGCAGCGTCCCACGCAGGTCGAAGCGGGCCGGGTCGGCCAGGCGCACGCCAGCCTCCATCAGGGCCTCGGCCTGCTGGCGCTGGAAGCGACGCTCCAGGTCGGCCAACTGCGCCGGGCTGTTGACGCCCAGCACCTCGGTCTCGCCCGCAGGCTGTGCCGCCACGACCTCGCAGCCCTCGGCCACGGCCATGGCGACGATGTCGGTCAGGTAGTACTCGCGCTGCGCGTTGTCGTTGCGCAGCGCCGCCACCCAGCGCGCCAGCGCGTCGGTGGGCGCGGCCAGGATGCCGGTGTAGACCTCGCGGATCGCGCGCTGCGCCTCGGTGGCGTCCTTGTGCTCGACGATGCCCTGCACGCGGCCCTGCGCGTCGCGCACGATGCGCCCGTAGCCGGTGGCGTCGTCCAGCGTCACGGTCAGCAGGGCCAGCCGGACGCCCTCACAGGCCTGCGCCAGGGCCTGCACGGTGTTGGTGCGGATCAGTGGCACGTCACCGTTGAGCACCACCGTCGTCGCCAGGGCGGCGTCCAGCGCCGGCACGGCCTGCTGCACCGCGTGGCCGGTGCCGAGTTGAGGCATCTGCCGCACGAAGACCGCGCCGGTGCGCCGCAAGGCCTCCTCGACCTCCTCGGCGCCGTGCCCGGTGATGACCACGGTGCGGGGGGATTGCAGTGGCGCAGCCGCATCGATCACGTGCTGGACTAGACTTCTTCCGGCCAGGCGATGCAGCACCTTGGGCCGGGAAGATTTCATCCTCGTGCCCTTGCCCGCAGCCATGATGACGATGTTCGGTGCCATGCGAAAAGCCTTCCACGCCCTGTGCAGGAAACTCGGGATTATCGGCCTCGGGGGGATTCTCGCCCTGACGCTGGCAGGCTGCAGCACGGTGCGCCTGGGCTACGATCAAGGTCCCACGCTGGCTTGGTGGTGGCTGGACAGCCGGCTCGATTTCGACGACCGCCAGGCACCGCAGGTCAAGGCCGCACTGGCCCAGTGGTTCGAATGGCACCGCGCCACCCAACTCGAGGACTACGCCGCGCTGCTGGCGCGGGCACGGGGCGAGAGTGCGGCCACCGATCTGGACGCCGACCGGATCTGCCGCTGGGCCATGGACGTGCGGGGTCGTGCCGCGCCGCTGCTGGACCGGCTGGCAGCACCGGTGGCGCAGATCGCGGTAACGCTCACGCCGGCGCAGATCGACCGACTGGCCCGCCGGCTGGCCGAGGACGATGCCGAGGACCGGGACGAACTCGTCAACCTGCCGCCGCACAAGCGCATCGAGCGCTCGGCGCAGCGCACGGTCGAGCGCTACGAGCGCTTCTACGGCACGCTCGACGAGGCGCAGCGCGCGGTCGTCCTGGCCGCGGCCAAGGCCTCGCCCTACGACCCGCAACGCCGACTGGCCGAACGCCAGGGTCGCCAGGCCGAGGTGCTCGCGCTGCTGCGACGCTTGTCGGCTGAAAAGCCTGCACCCGCGCAGGCCGAGGCCCTGGTGCGCAGCACCTTCGCCCGACTGCTGAACCCGCCGCAGGCGGACGGCGGCGTCTACCAGGATGCGCTGTGGCAGCACCAATGCTCGCTGGCTGCGCGCCTGCACGCCAGCGCCA
>CAZFVH010000307.1:0-2111 GCA_964522465.1 uncultured Rubrivivax sp.
CCTTGACCGGATCCGGCTTTCCGGCTGAGCTCTGGGTCGGTGCTACCCGACCGGTGCGGCAGAGGCCACGACGTTGGTGGGCACGCCCTGCACGTCCAGTTCACCCACGTGGACCTCGCAGCGAGGCGGGCGGTGTGTAGCGCCCCTGCGCGGACAGGCGCGCCAGGTGCTCAGCCCGCGGCGGGAGAAGTGCTGCCTGCGTTCAACGTCCTCAAACGCACCGACGGTTCCTGTGCGCCCGTGTCCACCTGCACATGGAAAATTGTCCGGGGGTCATTTTGGGCGACTGCTCGGCTGCGCTCATCCGGAATCGACGAACTGAGCGGCGATAGGCCCACGCAAATCCGTGTGGCAGTTCACCGGAACCTTATCGCCGTCGAAGCTGTAGACGGTGACAACGACCCGGTCCTGCGGCGATCGGAATGGGAGCAGGCGCTGGCCTCACTCACCCACGCACTGCAGCACCGTACGCATGACTTCTGCAGCGATGCGGAAATCGGAACGGTGCAGCCGCTCTATCGCCGACTTGGCGGCTGTCAGGCGGCTTCGCCGCGGAAGTTTCCCCCGACCACCTCATGCAACACCTCCTCTGGAACCGTGACGCTCCCGAACAGCGCCTGCAGCCAGGGGATGCCGTCCACCAGGAAAAGCCCGATGAGCGGACTGGCGTCGGTCAGGACGATGCGAGCCATGCGTCCAGGGTGTCGAGATGGCGCGCGGTTTCCGTCGCATCAAGGCAGACCACCGGGATAACCAAGCGGGGACAATGTTGGGGCAACACGGCAGTTGGGGCGCCAAAAAAGGACAACGGGCTAGCCCCTTGTGAGAGCTAACCCGTTGATTTTCTTTGGTCGGGGTGGCGGGATTCGAACTCGCTACCCCTTGCACCCCATGCAAGTTTTGCATCGTCCAATAGTGTTCGGTGATATTCACCAGATGCTCTCTTTTCCTTTGTATGTCAAGCACTTAGATGTTCTTATGGTCCAGAGATGTCCAGAGCCCTACAATGAGATCTGCCAAAACTGTTGGGGCAAATGTTGGGGCAAAAAAGTGATCAAGGGATAGTGAGACCACGGCGTGCTGTCACTGCGCTGAGCCTCAAAGCCCTACGGCCGGAAGACGACGGACGGACGATCTCGCTCGGCGACTCGATGATCGGCAAGGTCCGCGCAGGGCAAGATGGAGTGGTCAGCGTCCACGTCTCCTGGCGCTACCGGTTCTGCGGCAAAGCCCGGGAAATCCGCATCGGCACCTGGCGAGACGGCGCGGGCTCGTCACTCAAGGCTATCCGCGACGAGCGCGATGACCTCGCCAGCCTGCTGCGGACTGGTGTCGACCCGATAGAGCACAAGGCCGCCGAAAAGCTGCGCCAGGAATCCGAGCGGGCCGCGCAGGAGCGCCGCCTGCGGGAGGAACTCGAGGCCGCCGCGCAGGCTGAACTCGAGCGCCAGCGAAGACTTACCGTCCGCCAGCTGTTCGACCGTTGGCGCGACACCGAACTCCAACCCCGCCTGCGCGCCGACGGGAAGCGTACCGGCCGCAAGGACGGCGGGCAGTACGTCTTCGAGCAGTTCACTCGGCACGTCTTCCCGATGATCGGCGAAACGGCACTTGAGAACCTGCGCAAGACCGACCTTCTCGCCGTGCTGGATGCGCAGGTCTCCGCCGGCAAGCTGCGCACGGCTAACGTGTTGCTGACCGACCTCAAGCAGATGCTGGACTTTGCGCTGGAGCGCGAGCTCATCGCCGCAAATCCGCTGGCGACCGTGAAGAAGGGCAAGGTCGGCGGCCCGGCCGTCGAGCGCGAGCGAGCGCTTTCCGAGGACGAGATCAAGAAGCTGGCGACGCAACTGCCTTCAGCCAAGCTGCACCTCAGGGCTGAAACGGCCATCTGGCTGATCCTGGCGACGGCAGTGCGGGTGGGCGAACTGATGGGCGCCGTCTGGAGCGACGACCTGCCCACCGATGCCCGCAAACGCACTGCTCGGCTGGATGACCTCTCCAAGCAAGCCGAGGCCGCGGGCGTGAAGCTGGGTGTCGTCGACCTTGGCAGCCGGCAGTGGTACCTGCCGCAGACCAAGAACCAACGCGACCACACGGTCCACCTCAGC
>CAZFVH010000308.1:0-2111 GCA_964522465.1 uncultured Rubrivivax sp.
GAGCAGCAGATCGCTGTGAACAGGCACATGAGCTCGCTGATTTCGTTGCAGCGCTCCGCCGTGATGCTCGATGCGGCGGGGCTGGTCGGCCAGGAGGTCGAGGTGGAAAGCCGCTCCATCGAGCTGCGTGGCGGAGTGACTCAGGCCCTTGCCCTCCCCAGTGCCGATGGCGCGGTGCGTCAGGCCCGGATCACCATCACCAACCAAGGTGGCGACAAGGTGCGGGAAGCGGTGGTGCCACTTGGCGCCAGTGGCTCCAGCTGGACATGGAATGGGCTCAACGACTCCGGCCGTGGCGCGGCGGATGGAACTTACGCAGTCACGGTCGCCGGGCTGGACAGTTCGGGTCGCCCACGGAGCGCCATTGCCTCGGCCGTCTCCGGGACGGTGACGAGTATCGAGCGAAACGGCGATCTCGCCATGCTGGCGGTCGGGGCTCTCGTGGTGCCTGCGGATGCGCTGCGGCGCGTTGGGCCCTGACCGAGGGAGCAGCCGCGTGAACGCGTTCTGGTCCGACCGGCTCGTCGTTAATATATCGATAACGAATTGCTGCATTTCTGACGCCCGGTCAGAACTCGCAAGATGCGACCATTCGACCAGCTTCCGCTTCGCCAAGGACGAAGATGTCCGAGGCGATCGTCAGGCTGTGCCGTGGAAGTCGTGTCTCGCCCAACCCCGTCTTCACGAGGGTGAGCCATGAGTCTTCAAGGTGCAACCAATACGGCGACCGATGGACTGCGGCTGGTCGCCCGGCAGGCTTCCGTCGTATCGCGCAATGTCGTCAACGCTGGCACGCCCGACTACACGGTGAAGCGGGTGACGGTCCAGGCGCTCGCGGAAGGCGGGGTACAGATCGGCGATACGACGCGCCAAGTCGATGCCAGCCTGCGGGCTGAAGCGCGCATAGTCCGGGGGAAGGCCGCCCAAGCCGAGGTTCGCGAACGCGCTCTCGTCCCGCTGGTCGCGTTGAATGGCTCGCCTGGAACCACGGACAGCATTGCCGACCTGTTGTCGGCTCTGCGCGATGAACTGACGAGCCTGCGGGCCAAGCCCGCCGATGTGACCGAACAGCGCAGCGCGCTGCGTGCCGCCGGTACCTTGGCCGAGCGGCTCAACGAGCTTTCAGTGGCCGTCGCACGCGTGCGCCAAACCGCGCAGGACAATCTGGTGCTCCAGGTGGACGAAGGGAACCGTCTGGTGCGCCAGATCGCCCGCTTGGATAATGAAGTCCAGGCCAGCCGAGCGGGCGGCTTCTCGGACACCTATACCCTGGATCGTCGTGATGCGACGATCCAGCAGTTGTCGGAATTGCTCGAGGTAACGCCCACGGTCAATGCCCGCGATCAGGTCACGCTGATCTTGCGGGGTGGCTACACGCTGCCTCTGGATCCTGAAAAAGGACCGTTCTCCATCGCCGCCGCGCCGGTGACGCCGCAGTCCTTCTACAGGCCTCCCACGGACACGTTGCCATCAGGAACACTTCCGCCGCTTATGTTGGGCGCCATCGACATCACCAGCCTGACGCGCAACGGCAAGCTGGGGGCGCTGCTCGAGCTTCGCGATTCGACGCTGCCGCGCATGCAGGCGGAACTCGATATCCTGGCCTCCACCCTGGCAACGAGGTTCGATGTGCAGGGCTTGCGGCTGTATGTCGATGGTGCGAACCCGACTTCTGGCCCACCCGATGTGACGGCCAGTACGGGCTACAGCGGTGCCGTGGTCGGCTTCGCTGGGCGGATTGCACTGTCGTCTGCCGTCATGACCGAGCCGCGACTGCTGCGTGATGGAACCCACAACGCAACCGCGACCGGCTTCGTGCCAAACCCGGCCAGCGGCCCGTCCGGCTTCACGGCTCTGCTGGACAATGTGTTGAACCACACATTCGGGGCCGCATCCGGACCCGACGGCGCCGCACACCCGTCATCGCCGACCAGCAAGCTCGGGCCGGGCGGCGATCTCGCCTCAAGCTTCAATGTGCCGGCCCGGCTCGCGGAACATGCGGCGGCCATGACCGGGGCGCACGCCATCATGTCAGCGGAAGCAACGACCCAGTTGGACGAGGCATCCGCATCCCGCACCCGGATCGACCTGTTGCTGCAGCAGCGAGAGGG
>CAZFVH010000309.1:0-2105 GCA_964522465.1 uncultured Rubrivivax sp.
GGCCACGTCCACCCCGCCCGCGCAGCGCCGCTTCGACCGCTACTGCCTGTCGCGCAAGCACCGTGAGGAGATCGAGCTGCGCATACCGTCCCAGGTGCGCATCACCCGCATCCCGGCCGACACGCGTTTTCTGCGCGGCACGTTGCGCTACAGCGCCACCTACCGCCGAAGCGGCCAGGTGATCACGATCACGCGCGATTTCGCCGCCGAGCGCCCCAGCCACACCTGCAACGCGCGCCACGACGCCGACTGGGCGGCCTTCCTGCGTGTGCTGCAGCGGGATCTGCGGGGGCAGGTGTTCCTGCAATGAGGCATCTACATGGGTTCTCTTGACCAAACCAGGGAGACGAAGCGATGACCGCGCAGTTCGGTGAGCACCTGCGCTATCAGGGCGAGGACATGACCATGGCCACCGAGCCCCTGGAGGCCTGGTTCGCCATGGGCGCCGAGCGGCCGTGGTTCGGCTCGGTCTGCAGTGCGCTGTGGCGTGGCTACCTCGGCCGTTGGGAGATCGTGGACGATCGCTTGTACCTGGTGGGCATGAACGCCTCGCCTTTCGAGGATGAGCCCGTATCGCTGGAGCGCCTGTTCCCAGGCCACGGCGACAGGGCCTTCGCGCACTGGTACAGCGGCACGCTGCGGGTGCCGCGGGGCCGACAGCTCGCCTACGTGCACATGGGCTACGCCAGCACCTACGAGCGCGACCTGATGCTGCAGATCGAGCGCGGCGTACTACGCAGCACCTGGGTGCGCCACAACGACGAGGCGTTGGGCGACGATGCCTTGCACGACCGGGGCAGTGGGTCATGACCGAGGTCCATCCCTGGATGCAGGTCTATCTTGCGGCCGGCATCGTCACGTTGGTTATCTCGGCCGGACTCGCCCTGCGTGAGCGTTGGCGTCGGCGCGGGGATCCGGATTCCCTGATCAGCCTGCTGGATCCCCCGGACCCCCGACGCCGCACGCTCTGGTATCGCGTCCGATCCAGCGTGCTGACGCCCGTGCTGGTGGCGATCTTCCTGGTGTTGCTGTGGCCGGCGGTGCCCTGGATGAAGTTCCAGGACGTGCGCCACGCGCGTCGTGCGGCCAGGGAAGAGGCTGAGCGGGTCTTCAAGGTGCACCCGTCCCACCTGCTGGAGCGCTGCAGCGTCGACGAGGCCGAATCGCGCGAGACCGTGCGCGACCCGCTGAACGCCGTGCCGGCCGTGCCCTTCGGTCACTTGAACCCGATGTGGTCGCGCCTGAAGGCGCAGATGCAAGCCGGCGACCAGCTCTGGGCTTTCGAGGCCCAGTGGCAGGATGAGCTGAGCCGGCCGGACCGGCGCGCGGGCTACGTCATGTGGCGAGGGGGCCAGCCGGTGGCGCACATCCTGACGGTGCTGGAGCGCCTGGAAGGCCAGGCCGCGGTTTCGGCCGGCGATGACGTGCGTATTGACGACGACGAGATCCAGGTTCCGGCATTCCTTCGCAAGGATGCGGAATGATCCGCCGATGGGTGGGGTTCAAGCAGCGCGTTCCGGTGCGCTGCATCGCAGCAGGCCGGGCCCCTACGCCGCCAGCAAGGCGCACCGCGGAATGCGGTTCAGTTCTTCCCGGAGGTCTTCCTTGGCGATCGCGATGTCGTAACTGGCCTGGCCGCGCAGCCACCAACCGTCGCTCAGCCCAAAGTAGCGGCACAGACGCAGGTCGGTGTCTGCCGTGATGCCGCGCTTGCCGGCCACGATGTCACCGATGCGCTGCGGCGGAACCCCGATGTCCTTGGCCAGCCGGTACTTTGTCAGGCCCAGAGGCTTCAGGAATTCCTCCTCGAGCATCTCGCCCGGCGAGACGGGCTGCACGTTGCGCATGATTCGCTTCCTTTCAAGGTCAGTGATAGTCGACGATCTCGACGTCGCAGGCGCCGTCGGGTGTCCAGACGAAGCAGACCCGCCACTGCTCGTTGATCCTGATGCTGTGCTGTCCGCGCCTGTCACCCGTCAAAGGGGGGCAGGTGTTCCTGCGGTAGGTGCCAGCGGGATGAAGTGCCCTGCGACATCCAGGCTGAATGGCTCCTCGTGAAGCTGTCCTCGATCTACTTCGGTGCCCTTTCAGCCAGCACTGCCGCA
>CAZFVH010000310.1:0-2063 GCA_964522465.1 uncultured Rubrivivax sp.
CGCGCCGACGAGCAGTTGCAGGACTTGCTGAGGTCGATGAAGACGCAGCGCTGAGGCACCTGCTGCCCCCGAGTGGGCTCCGGGATGGATCAGCAAAACTCCGCGAAGGAGCTGCAGGGCCATTGCGACCTGAGCGGGGTGGTGCCGCGTGGCCAGACGCAGCAGGGTGTTGGTGCCCAGCGTGACCTTCACTTGCGGGCCGCCCAGCTTTCAGCAGCCACTGCATTCATCGCGTCAATGCTCAGGGGTTTGCTTGGGGGCGGCGTCGCCTGGCCTCACCATGGCTGCCTGACAATCCCGCCATGCCCCGCAACTTCAACACCGCAGGCCCGTGCAAGGCAGGAATCCATTACATGCTCGACCCGCTGGCGCGGCTCGACGTGGATGAGGTGTTGCGGCTGATCGACGCCGAGCGCTACTTCGTACTGCACGCGCCGCGCCAGACCGGCAAGACCACCTGCCTGCTGGCGCTGATGAAGCGGCTGAACGACGAAGGCCGCTACCGCGCGCTGTACGCCAACATCGAGGCCGCGCAGGCCGCGCGCGGTGATGTGGCCATGGGCATCGGGGCGGTGGTGCAGGCGCTGGCGCGTCAGTGCCGCGACCTCACCGGCGATGCCAGCCTGCTGGCCTGGGTGGACGCCCACCGTGGCGACAACCCGGCCGATCTGCTTTCGGGCCTGCTCAGCCACTGGTCGCGCAGCAACCCCTCCCACCCCGGCGTGCTGCTGCTCGACGAAGTGGACGCCCTGGTGGGCGACACATTGATCTCCCTGCTGCGGCAGATCCGCGCCGGCTATGCCCAGCGCCCGGGCGCCTTCCCGCAGAGCGTGGTGCTGTGCGGCGTGCGTGACGTGCGCGACTACCGCATCCACACCGGCACGCAAGAGGTCATCACCGGCGGCTCGGCCTTCAACATCAAGGCCGCCTCGCTGCGCCTGGGCAACCTCAGCCGCGACGAGACCGTGGCCCTGTGGCTGCAGCACCAGGCCGAGACCGGCCAGGTCTTCGACCCCGCCATCTGGCCCGAGCTGTGGGAGGACACCCGTGGCCAGCCCTGGCTCGTCAACGCCCTGGGCGACGAGTGCACCATGCAGGACCGCAGCGCCCGCAACCGCAGCGTGCCCATCACGCTGGAGCGCTACAAGGCCGCGCGCGAGCGCCTCATCCAGGGCCGCGCCACGCACCTGGACCAGCTCACCGACAAGCTGCGCGAGCCGCGCGTGCACGCCGTCATGTCGGCGCTGCTCTCGGGCGAGGTCGAGCACCGCGACATCCCCAACGACCATCTCGAGTACGTGGAAGATCTGGGGCTCGTCACGCGCTTTCCGAAGGTGCAGATCAGCAACCGCATCTACCGCGAGGTCATCCCGCGCGAGCTGACCTGGTCCAAGCAGGCCTACATCCCCAATGAACAGGCCTGGTACCTCACCCCAAGCCGCCACCTGGACATGCCCCGGCTGCTGGCGGCCTTCCAGCAGTTCTTCCGCGACCACTCCGATGCCTGGATAGAGGGTTTCAGCTACCGCGAGGCCGGCCCGCAACTGCTGATGCAGGCCTTCCTGCAGCGCATCGTCAACGGCGGCGGGCGCATCTCGCGCGAGTACGGCCTGGGCTGGAAGCGCACCGACCTGTTCGTCGAATGGCCCCTGGAGCCGGCCCTGGGCTTCAACGGCCCGGTGCAGCGCATCGTCATCGAGCTCAAGCTCCTGAAGAAGGCCCCCGAGGCCACCGAGCAGCAGGGCCTGCAGCAGACCGCTGCCTATGCCCGCCAGGTGGGTGCCGACGAGGCCCACCTCGTGCTCTTCGACCGCCGCCCAGACATCCCCTGGGACGCTCGCATCTGGCAACGCGAGGCCACACACGATGGCCTCAGGGTCATGGTCTGGGGCGCCTGATCCCGCAAGCCCGGCAAGGCGCGGTCTGGCAGGCCCCTGCCCGACGCGGCTGCCTCACAATCCCACCGTGCCCCGCAACTTCAACACCGCCGGCCCGTGCAAGGCAGGAGTCCATTACATGCTCGACCCGCTGGCGCGGCTCGACGTGGATGAGGTGTTGCGGCT
>CAZFVH010000311.1:0-2059 GCA_964522465.1 uncultured Rubrivivax sp.
TCGACGCCACCTCGTGGTAGGCATTGAAGATCTCGCTCTCGTCCAGGCCCAGCGACTCGACGATGTACTGGTAGGCGTGGGTGTGGATCGCTTCCTCGAAGGCCTGACGCAACAGGAACTGCCGGCACTCGGGCGCTGTGATGTGGCGGTACGTGCCCAGCGTGATGTTGTTGGCCGCAAGCGAATCGGCTGTGACGAAGAATCCGAGGTTGCGCTTGACGATGCGACGCTCGTCCTCTGTCAGGCCGTTCGGGTCCTTCCAGGTCGCGATGTCGCGCGACATGTTGATCTCCTGCGGCATCCAGTGGTTGGCGCAAGTGGCCAGATACTTCTCCCACGCCCACTTGTACTTGAAGGGCACGAGTTGGTTGACATCGGTCTGGCCGTTGATGATGCGCTTGTCGGCGACGTTCACGCGCCGACCGCTGGCCGAATCGAGGCCCGTGCTCGCATGCGCGGGAACCGCAGCGACGTCTGCACGCCGCGGCTCACGGCCTGCGACGCCCCCTGCGAACACGACCTGCGGCGATGGCAGGGCAGGCCCGGGCGTCACAGGCAACAGGTCCGGCAGACCCGCGGCCGGACGTGAGGACCTGGAAGAAACACTGTCTTCCCATACCAGCATGAAATGACCTTTCTCTCTATCTGAACAGACTCTCGGGTTCGGCGCCCGACACATGCTCGAGCGCCGAGCCGATTCACATCATGGCACCTGGAGGATGCACCATCCGGGCACGACCCTCAGACCCGACAACGCCTGCGGGGCGTGAACGGTGCGGCCGATCCATTCACTGGCACGCTTCGCAGTCGGGGTTGTCGATCGAGCAGAACTGGGCATCGGTGGCCGGCACGGCGATCGCCTCGGACGCCACCATCGACGCTCCCCCCGCCATCGACACGGCGTTGAGGGCTCCGGGATGGACGGTCGACTTCTCGGCATGGGTGGCGCCGACCGTGCGCAGGTAGTAAGTCGTCTTCAGACCACGCAGCCAAGCCAGACGGTAGGTCTCGTCGAGCTTGCGCCCGGAGGCACCGGCCATGTAGATGTTGAGCGACTGCGCTTGATCGATCCACTTCTGGCGACGGGCTGCTGCCTCGACCAGCCAGACGGGCTCGACCTCGAAGGCCGTCGCGTAGAGCTGCTTCAGGTCCTCGGGCACGCGGTCGATCTTTCGCAGCGATCCGTCGAAGTGCTTCAGGTCCGACACCATCACGCTGTCCCACAGACCCAGGCGCTTGAGATCTCGAACGAGATACTCGTTGACCACGGTGAACTCGCCCGACAGATTGGACTTGACGGCGATGTTGCCGAAACAGGGCTCGATCGAGGCGTCCACGCCAATGATGTTGGAGATGGTTGCCGTCGGTGCAATGGCCACGCAGTTGGAGTTGCGCATGCCATGCTGCGACACACGCTGCCGCAAGGCTTCCCAGTCGAGGGTGCTGCTGCGGTCGACTTCGACGTGACCGCCACGCTGGTCGGCCAGCAGGTCGAGTGAGTCGGGCGGCAGGATGCCTCGATCCCACAGCGAGCCCCTGTAGCTGGAATAGCGCCCGCGCTCCTGGGCGAGTTCGGTCGACGCCCAATAGGCGTAGTAGCACACCGCTTCCATCGAGCGATCCGCGAATGTCACCGCCTCCGGGCTGGCATAGGGCAGGCGCAATTCGTAGAGACAGTCCTGGAACCCCATGATGCCCAGCCCGACCGGGCGGTGACGGAGGTTGGAGTCGCGCGCCTTGCGTACGGCGTAATAGTTGATGTCGATGACGTTGTCGAGCATGCGCATGGCCGTCGACACCGTTCGCCGCAGCTTGTCATGGTCGATCAGCATGCCACCGTCAGGGCCGTCGATCAGATGCTGCACCAGGTTGACCGAGCCCAGGTTGCACACCGCGATCTCGCTGTCGCTGGTGTTGAGCGTGATCTCGGTGCACAGGTTGCTCGAGTGCACGACGCCGATGTGCTGTTGGGGACTGCGCAGATTGCAGGCATCCTTGAAGGTGATCCAGGGATGCCCGGTCTCGAACAGCATCGTCAGCATCTTGCGCCACAGCGCGC
>CAZFVH010000312.1:0-2046 GCA_964522465.1 uncultured Rubrivivax sp.
CGGGCGAGCGATTTTGAGTCGCCTGCGTCTACCGTTCCGCCACGGGGGCCCGTGGAAGGTCTGGAACCAATCCTACGATGGAAGAGGCCCAGCGTGAACCGGGCCCTCCCATCCTTCAGTCGCGACACGCAGCCCGTTTCGCAGTGCCGGCGACCGCGGCACCCACAGGCGCAGCCTCGCGATTTCGTGCGACACGCGGCCAAGCATCGTATATCATATAAATTCAGAAGAGGGTTGCCGGGGAGGGCGCCTTGAGAAGCCAGCAGAACCTGTCTTGAAGAAAGTCCTTGCCGCGCTCGACCAGGAAACCTGGGCCCTTGCGATCACCCTCGCTTGGCTCCTGTTGGCTCAACTGCTCGCGCTGCTGGCCTGGGATGCTGAGTTGCTTACGCGTCAGGGCGCACTTCTGCATTGGCTTGTCGTCGGCGCCCTGCCGCCGGCGCTGGCCCTATGGGGCCTGCCGAACACCCGGTAGCGCAGGCGGCGCACAACGGCGCGAGGCAGCCAGCCTGATGACATCGAACGCCCTATCTTTCCGCCATCATGGCCGCCAATCCGAACGCCCCTGACACGGTGGCCCTTTTCCTCGATTTCGACGGCACTTTGGTCGAAATCGCCGACCGTCCCGAAGCCGTGACGGTGCCGTCCGACCTGCCGGCCCTGCTGGCGCGGCTTGCGCGCCGTCTTGGAGGGGCTGTTGCCATCGTGTCCGGCCGCCCACTCGCGCAGCTTGAGGCCCTGTTACCCGTCGCGCTGCCCATGGCCGGCGACCACGGCGCGACCCTGCGCCTCGTGCCCAGCGCCACGGCATGTCGGCGTGACCTGCCGGTGCCACCCGCTGATTGGTTCTGCCGCGCCGAGGCGCTTGCTGCCGGCTTTCCCGGCGCGTTGGTAGAGCGCAAGGCGCACGGCTTCGTGGTGCATTATCGCCTGGCTCCCGAAGCGGCAGGGATCACACGGGCTGTGCTTGAGCGCATGGTCGGAACCCAGGATGACTTCATGGTCATGGCTGCGCGCATGGCGTGGGAAGTGAAGCCACGCGCTGTCTCGAAGGGCACCGCGGTCCTGGAACTGATGGCGCAACCTGTCTTCGCCGGTCGTCGACCGGTTTTCATCGGCGACGATGTCACCGATGAGGCCGGCTTCGAAGCGGCCCGCGCTGTGGGCGGCCGCGGCTTGCGTCTGCAGGATGCCTTCGGCACGCCCGCAGCCTTGCGCGCCTGGCTCGGGCGCTTGGCGTCCGACACATGACCGGCAGGCTGGTGATCGTGACCAACCGCGTCCCCGACCCGCGTGAGCGTGGCGCGACCGCGGGGGGGCTCGTTGTCGCCTTGAAGGATGCCATGGCGAAGCGAGAGGCGCTTTGGTTCGGCTGGTCCGGCGGCACCGCGGCCGAAACCGCTTCCGCGCCGGTCGAGTTCCGCCGCAACCGTACGACCTACGCGACGATCGACCTCGGTGAGACAGACTATCGGCACTACTACCAGGGCTTCTCGAATGCCGCGTTGTGGCCGGTGCTGCATTACCGGCTTGGCATCGCCCGCTTCGCGCGCGAGGACTGGATCGGATATCGCCGCGTGAATGCGGCCTTTGCCGCCGCTCTCGTGCCCCTTCTGCGACCAGCCGACACGGTATGGGTGCATGATTTCCATCTGTTTCTTCTGGCGGGGGAACTCCGGGTGCTGGGCTGCTGCGCGCGGATCGGCTTCTTCCTGCATGTTCCGTTTCCACCGCGTGCGGTCTTTCTCAGCCTGCCGAACGCATTGGCGATCCTGGCAGCGATGAACGCGCATGATGTGATCGGCGTGCAGACAGAAGACGATGCCGAGAATCTACGCGCTGCACTGCTCGCATGCGGCGAGGTATCGGCTGCGGCCAAGGTTGGCGTCTATCCGATCGGCATCGATACGGCGGGTTTTGCGAGCCTGGCCGCTCGGCGCTTCCGGACGCAGGACGTGACTCAGTTTCGCGACTCGCTTGCGGGGCGCGCCCTCGCGATCGGGATCGATCGCCTCGACTACACCAAGGGTCTGCCGCAGCGCATCG
>CAZFVH010000313.1:0-2039 GCA_964522465.1 uncultured Rubrivivax sp.
ATGGGTGGGGAGAATTCGATTACCGCGGGTGGGGATTATTGGA
This sequence comes from uncultured Rubrivivax sp., assembly GCA_964522465.1. GTDB lineage: Bacteria > Pseudomonadota > Gammaproteobacteria > Burkholderiales > Burkholderiaceae_C > Rubrivivax. The sequence goes on from CAZFVH010000313.1 coordinate 44, forward strand.
ATGCCACTGACACCGCGGGGCCAGGGTGCCCGACAAGGTGCAGCCCGTGTTCGACGCACCCGAGAAGCGCCCGTCGCTCGCGACGTTCAGCGCGATCACCTTACCCGAGATCGCCGTCAGGGACCAGGAGCCCGCCGTGGCGGCCAGGCTCGCAGGCGTGTCGTAGCGATAGAGCGACCCCGGGATGGGCCCACCGCTGAAGGTGATATTGGTCCCCGCGAAGCTGCCCGTGCCGCTGATCGTCTTGGTCGTCGAGTCCTCGAACCGCCCGCTGAGGCGCCCTGCCACGGCAGGCTGGAACCCGAAGTCCCTGGCTTGCGCGACGTTGTAGTTGCCCTGGCTCCAGGCACCTGCGCCCTGGATGAGCCCGCTGACGAAGAAGGTGTTGGCACCCTGGGTGCCATACAGCGCCCAGAGATCGCCGTTCTCGAGGATGACCATCTGGAACGCGCTCGACGTCGAGCCGGTCAGCGTGCCGCCGTACACCCCTTCGGGTGATCCGCCCGCGTTTGCCGCGTCCGTCGTCGACCCTCCACCGCCACATGCCGTCAGTGCCACTGCGGCAAAAGCCGCCGCCACGCCCGCGAGAGTCCTCGCCGTCGTTCTCTTCCCCATCTTTGTTCCCCGCCAAAGCCTGTTGGGCTGCGCCCCATGCGCAACCGCAGGGGCATCGTCGGCCTGGGTTCCGGGCCGGAGCACGAGTTCCCCGCAAATTGCGCGGCGCCCGGGTGGGGTGGTTGGGAGGCGTCTGTGCGTGTCAGCGCGCGTCGGCGTGGCGGCCGGCATCCCCTGCGTCGAGATGGCCGTGCAGGGCGCTCAGCACCAGATGCCGCAGGTGGTGCGACACGCGCATCCCAGCCTGGTCTGCCGACCACTGCAGCGCGTGCTTCATCGCCGGCGGCAGGAACAAGCGGAAGGCACGCACCGACTTGCCCTGCGCGGCGATGAAGGCGGTCCGCGGGGCGCGGGGCGATGGTGGTGGTTCAGCGGGGCGGTCTTTGGTGATGTCGAATAGAACCCTGTCGACCCCGGTGTCGCGGCGACAGACCGTCCACGATCCATCGGCGGCTGCGACCGCGTACGGGAGCCGGCCGATCAGATGACACAGCATCATGTTGCGCACGACGTCGCTGCGCGCCACGGTCAGGTACTCGGCCAGCAGGCTCAGACCGTCCTCGACCTTGGCCGGCAGCCAGATCTTGGACGACACCGTGTCAGCCTGCCAGTCCGTGGCCCGAAGATCGGGCCGCGCCGTCTCGGGCAGGCTCCCGAAGAGCTGAGCCCGCAGCGCCTCGAGCGCAAGCACGGCCGCCGGCCGACCCTGCCGAGCGGCCAGCGCCGACAGTGCGTCGAGCAGGGCCGCCGGCACCCACAGTCCTTGGCTGTCCAACTTGCTGCCGTGCGCTGGGTGGCGCCGGCGCCGAACAATCGGGTCGGTCTGTTCCACGCGCAGCCGGCCATGCAGGTGCAGCCGCAGCAGCGTGCAGCCCCACCAGGACGCCTCACCCCCCGCCACCTCTGCCATGGCCCGCAGGCCCGCGGCGACGTGCGTGTCGAGAGAGAGCGGGTGGACATGAGGTGCCTCCAGGTGCCGTTCGCGCCAGCGCGCGAGATCGGCGGCATCTTCGTTCGGCAGGATGAGGCGGTCGGGCGGCATGGAAGGCGATCACCCGGTCGCGATCGAGGGACGCGTGGGCTCGTCGGAACCGGGAAGTATGTCGTCTGCGAGATGCGACATCGATCGTGTCCCATCGCCTGGCGCAACTCCACAGCCTGGAGAGGTTCAGATGCACGCTGGCCGTCTTCGACCCTGCGGGGCGCCTTGGCAACAACTGCACGCAAGTACCGAAAACGCTGGGCCACTGGCTACATGGTGGCTACACGCCCCGCCAGAAACGAAAAAGCCCGCCGGGAAAGGGCGAGCTAAGTCGTTGTTTTTCTTGGTGGCCAAGGGCGGAATCGAACCACCGACACGCGGATTTTCAAAACGCTTTTC
>CAZFVH010000314.1:0-2023 GCA_964522465.1 uncultured Rubrivivax sp.
AAGGTCGCGGAGATGTTCGAGTACTACGCCGGCTGGTGCGACAAGCTGCACGGCGAGGTGATCCCGGTGCCCACCAGTCACCTCAACTACACGCGGCACGAGCCCTTGGGCACGGTGGTGCAGCTGACGCCGTGGAACGCGCCGCTGTTCACCGCCGGCTGGCAGATCGCGCCGGCGGTGTGCGCCGGCAACGCGGTGGTGCTCAAGCCCTCGGAGTTGACGCCGCTGAGCACGCTGGCGCTGGGCGTGCTGTGCGAGCAGGCCGGCATGCCGCGCGGGCTGGTGTCGGTGCTGGCGGGCTCGGGCCCGGCCACCGGGGCCGCGGCGGTGTCGCATCCGCAGACCCGGCTCGTGGTCTTCGTCGGCTCGGCCGCCACGGGTGCAGCCATCGCCGCGCAGGCGGCGCGCCAGGTCGTGCCCTGCATCCTCGAGCTGGGCGGCAAGTCGGCGAACATCGTCTTCGACGACGCCGACCTCGACCGCGCGCTGCTCGGCGCACAGGCCGCGGTCTTCGCCGGGGCCGGGCAGAGCTGCGTGGCCGGCGCCCGGCTGCTGGTGCAGCGCGGCGTCTATGAACGGCTGGTCGAGCGCCTGGCCCTCGCCAGCGCACGCATCCCGGTGGGCGCACCCGCCGAGGCGTCGACCCAGGTCGGACCGATCCAGAACCGGCGCCAGCTCGACCGCATTTCCAACCTCGTCGAGGCCGCGTGCCGCGACGGCGCGCAGCTGCGCAGCGGCGGGGGCTGCCCCGCGGGGCTGCGCGACAGCGGCGGCCACTACTACGCGCCGACGCTGCTGGACGGCGTGGGCCCGCAGGCGCCGATCGCGCAGGAGGAGGTCTTCGGCCCGGTGCTGGTGGCGCTGCCCTTCGACGACGAGGACGGAGCCGTCGCGCTGGCCAACGCCACACCCTACGGCCTGGCCGGCGCCGTCTGGACGCGCGACGTCGGTCGCGCGCACCGCATGGCCGCCGCGGTGCGCGCCGGCACCTTCTGGGTCAACGGCTACAGGACGATCCACGTGATGTCGCCCTTCGGCGGCTTCGGGCGCAGCGGCCACGGCCGCTCCTCGGGCCGCGAGGCGCTGGCCGCCTACACCCAGACCAAGAGCGTGTGGGTGGAAACTGCGGCCCTGCCGGCCACCGGGTTTGGCGTTGCAGTTCCAGGCTGAGCGTACCCCCGAGGGTCGGACGTTGCGCGTCCCACGGTCCACAACCTCACAAGAAGCACAAAAGCAAATCCTTGTTTTTTCATGAGCGTCTTGCCCCGCGCGCGCAGACCGCCGGCGGGCGGTCGACACAGTGGGGGTGTGGCGCAGTCCGGGACCGCACGACGTCGCCCGGGTCGCCGAGCGTGCTTACCACCGCATGGGTCACTCTGACAGGGTACTTTGACGGGGCACCGCACTGGTATGGATCACGATCTCAAGTCGCCGCCGCTTGATAGCGTTAAGTGACAGCATTTATTGAGGCGCTGGTCAAGGCACTCGGAGGCTCGGTCGTCGAGCGCGAAGGATCGCGAGTCAGGATTGAACTCAATCATGCGCAGTGGCGCTGTCATCGGCCGCATCCAGGCAAGGAAGCCAAGCGGTATCAGGTGGAGGAAGCCCGGGAATTTTTGGAGCGTGCAGGAGTGCAGCAATGAACACCATGACTTACAAGGGTTACACCGCACGCATCGAGTACGACGAGCGCGACAACCTTTTCTCCGGGCGCATTCTCGGCATCCGCAGCATCATCAGCTTTCACGGTGAGACGGTTGCCGAATTGCGCACCGAGTTTGAGCTTGCGATCAATGACTATCTTGCTGACTGCAAGGAGCAGGGCGTACACCCTGACAAGCCTGCTTCGGGCAAGCTCTTGTTGCGTGTCACGCCTGAGATCCATGGCCGTGCACTCGTTGCTGCACAGGCCGCAGGCAAAAGCTTGAACCAGTGGGCGACTGAGGTGTTGCAGCGTGCGGCTCAGCCTGGCTGATGGAGTGGACCGCCTCAGCATCAGGTGCGTGGTGCCGTCGCGCCAAGG
>CAZFVH010000315.1:0-2010 GCA_964522465.1 uncultured Rubrivivax sp.
TGCTCAACGAGCGCGGCGGCTTCGAGAGCGACCTCACCGTCATCACCCTGCCGCCCGACGCCGGCGGCGAGCGCTTCCTGCTCGTCACCGGCTCGGCCCAACCGGTGCGCGACGCCGACTGGATCCGCCGCCACATCGGCGCGCACGAGCACGCGCTGCTCACAGACGTGAGCCCGCTGTGGAGCGTGCTCGGCGTCATGGGGCCGAAGGCGGGCGAGCTGCTGGCACGGCTCAGCCCCGACGACCTCTCGCCCGCGGCGCTGCCCTTTTCGCATACGAAGGAGATCGACCTCAGCCACGCGCGCGTGCGCGCGGCCCGCATGGCCTACGTGGGCGGGCCGGGCTGGGAGCTGTATGTGCCGGTGGAGATGACGCGCCACGTCTATCTGAGCCTGATGCAGGCCGGCGCCGACCTGGGCGTGCGCGACGCCGGCTACTACGCGCTGGACGCCCTGCGCATCGAAGCCGGCCGCCGCGCCTGGGGCGCCGAGCTCGGCCCCGATGAGACCCCCTTCGAGGCCGGCCTGGCCTACGCCGTCAGCCTGGACAAGCCGGGTTTCATCGGGCGCGAGGCCCTGCTCGAGGCGCGCGGCCAGCCGCTGCGCAAGAAGCTCGTCACCGTTGTCCTCGACGATCCGGCCGCCTATGCCTGGGGCGGTGAGACGCTGTCGCTGGGCGGCGAGCCCGTGGGCGAGCTCAGCTCTGCCGGCTGGGGCTGGGCCGCCGGCCGGTGCGTTGCCCTCGGCTATGTGCGCGGCGACGCGGCGGCCGTGGTTCATGCCGGCACGCCGGTCACGGTCGACCTGTGGGGCGAGGCGGTGGGGGCGCGGGCTTGGGATCGGTGGAGCGCTCAGAGCCGTTGAACGAAGGCGCCCATCCTCGGGCCGGACGCACCCTCCATCGGCATCCCGCCCGCGGACACGACGAGCTGATCGCAGGACATTTGCGTCATTGCCAAGGCCCTGATCGAAGCCGACGCGACGGCGGGGCGCACACCGCCCCCGTACCTGCGCGAACGCGTCCTGCGGGTCCATGCAACCCCCAAGACCGACGTGACGTCTACGCCGTGCCCTTGCGGATTTCGGCTTCGAGAGCCGGCGAAGCAATGTCGCTGAATTGCCGGAACGCACGCGTGAGTTGGTCGATGAGTCGGCCGTTGGCCCCGTGCTCCTCGAAGCACGTCTTCCACTGCCGCACCTCGCCCCAGACCCGGCGCATGATGCCCACCGCCCTCGGACGCTCTGGCAAGAGGGCGGCGTAGTGGCTCAGGGCGTTGTCCAGGGTGGCGAGCTTGCCCTCTTCCCCCACCCCCAGGTGGAGCCGGCGCTCGCTGGCGAGGACGGGTCGCGGCACCACGTCGTACAGCGGACTGAGCACCCACCCACCCAGCCGAGGGTCGCGCACGAAGCCGTGGTTGCGCAGGTGGTCGTCGTCGTTGCTGACGAAGATGTTGAGCACCATGCGCGCAAACAGCTCCTCGGCGTTGGGCTTCACTGCCAAAGGATGGACGTACCGGCGGATGGCCCGGCCGAGGTCCGCATAGGCCTTGTCGGGCGATTCGAGTTCGCTGCAAGCCACCAGCGTGAGACCGCTGACGAAGGGGAGCCGCCCTTCCACCCGACCGTCACCGGGGCGGGTGTCCTGCAATGCGCCTTCCGGCAAGGGCTCGCCCGCATGAACCCAGTAGCGGTCGAACCGCCGGATGAACATGACCGGTCGACCACCCAGGTCCAGGTAGCGCACCTCGGGCACGGTCATGCCGCAGCGGCGGGCCAGTTCCAAGGTGCAGGTTTCTGCCCGCGCGACGTCGAAGGTGTCGCCCTTGGCCGGAAATTTGGCCAGCCACAGCGCGCCCTCGTCGTCACGCACAGCGGCCTTGGGTCGAGCACCGCCAGCCGATGGCCCTGCGCCCAGGAAATCTTCGACGTTCGCCGGCACGGGGGCGCCGTTCTCGACGGCCTCTGCCGCCTGCAGCACGTACTGCAGCGAGTGCATGTCGCTGGCGGACGG
>CAZFVH010000316.1:0-1995 GCA_964522465.1 uncultured Rubrivivax sp.
CGCTCGCTCGTCTATGGCTTCCAGGCGTTTGAAGTGGTGTGGCGTCCTCACATGTGGAGGGGTCGCCCCATCCTCGCACCCTCTGGCGTCTACCAGCGGGCGAGCCGCAGCGTGAAGGGGTGGGTGTGGGACGGCGACGACCTGCCGGCCCGGTTCGCACGGCAGAAGCGGCCCGAGACGGTCTGACCCGCCCGACCGCTTCCCCGGACCGGCGTCGGCGCCCTACGGTCGCCCCGTGGCACGCGCCGGCAGGGTCGAGGACCTGAGCGGGCTGGGCGTCGTGGCGGCAGAGCTCACCGCACGGGCGATCCGCCGGGCCGTGCGCGCGGCCGAAGGGCTGCCGGTGTACGGCCTGCCGGCCGTGCGGGACCTGGCCCCCCCGGTGCGCCCGCGCTGAGTTCATGCGTCTGTCGGCCATTCTCTTCAGCCAGGGCTTCGGCACGCGCCGGGAGTGCGTGGGCCGGGCGCTGGACGGCCAGGTGACGATCGCCGGGCGGGTGTGCGAGGACCCGGACGAAGACTTCAGCACCGACGGGCTGGTGTTCAGCGTGGAAGGCCGCGAGTGGCCCTTCCGCGAAAAGGCGCTGGTGGTGCTGCACAAGCCCGCGCACTACGAATGCTCGATGAAGCCGCGCCACCACCCCAGCGTGATGAGCCTGCTGCCCGCGCCGCTGCGCACGCGCGGCCTGCAACCCGTGGGCCGGTTGGACGAGGACACCACCGGTCTGCTGCTGCTGACGGACGACGGCACCCTCATCCACCGCCTGACCTCACCCAAGAAGCACATGCCCAAGGTCTACGAAGCGACGACGCGCCACCCGGTGGACGAGCGTCAACTGACCGCCCTGCGCACGGGCGTGGTGCTGGACGACGACCCGGCGCCCGTGGCCGCCCTGGAAGCGCTGGCCACGGGCGAACACGCCCTGCGCATGACGCTCACCGAAGGCCGCTACCACCAGGTCAAGCGCATGGTGGCCGCCGTGGGCAACCGGGTCGACGCCCTGCACCGAAGCGCCATCGGCGCCTACCGGTTGCCCCCTGATCTGGCCCCCGGGCAGTGGTGCTGGCTGGACCCTGACGCGTTGTACGCCTCGCGATAATTCGGGGATGCAGGTCTTCCGCGGTCTTCCACCCTCTCATGCGCGCACCGCCTGCGCGCTGACCATCGGCAACTTCGACGGTGTGCACCGCGGCCACCAGGCCATGCTGGCCATGCTCACGCACGAGGCCCGCCAGCGCGGCCTGCCCTGCTGCGTGGTGACCTTCGAACCCCATCCGCGGGATTTCTTCGCCCAGCGCAGCGGCCGGCCCGAGGCGGCGCCCACGCGCATCTCGACCTTGCGGGATACGGTGTCGGCTCTCGCCGAATGCGGCGTGGACCGGCTGGTGGTGCTGCGCTTCGACGAGGCCCTGTCCAGCCTGGCGCCGCAGGACTTCATCACCCGCATCCTGGTGCAGGGCCTGGGGGCCCGGCTGGTCATGGTGGGCGACGATTTCCGCTTCGGCGCCCGCCGTGCCGGCGACTACGCCCTGCTGGACCGCGCAGGCGGGGAACTCGGCTTCGACGTGGCGCGCATGATGAGCTTCGAGGTGCACGGCCTGCGCGTGTCCAGCTCGGCCGTGCGCGCCGCCCTGGCCGAGGGCGACATGGACCGTGCCGCGGCCCTGCTGGGGCGCCCCTACGCCATCAGCGGACGCGCCGTGCATGGCCGTAAGCTCGGACGCGAGCTGGGCTTTCGCACGCTGAACCTGCGCTTCGTCCACCCCCGGCCGGCGGCCATGGGCATCTTCGTGGCCCGCATCCACGGCCTGGGTGAATGCGCCCTGCCGGGCGTGGCCAGTCTCGGGGTGCGGCCCACGGTGGAAGATGCAGGCCGCGTGCTGTTGGAGACCCATGCACTGGAGTGGCCCGCCTCGCTGGGCCTGGAAGGCGGGTATGGTCGCTGCCTGCGGGTGGAACTGGCCCACAAGCTGCACGATGAGCGCCGCTACGCC
>CAZFVH010000317.1:0-1993 GCA_964522465.1 uncultured Rubrivivax sp.
GTCCAGGACACGATGCGCACGCCCGGCGGCGGAAACGCCTCCCACCAGTCGCTGGCCTTCAGGCGCGACTGCACGTCGTCCAGCGTCAAGCCGGGGTGGTGCTTGAGCAGCAGCGTGACCATCATCGCCGGCGAGTCGTCGGCGGCTGGCGTTGATGCGGGGGTGGCAGGCATGTTCAGCGGGTCTGGACGGGTCAACAGGGCAGATCTTCGAGGGGCTTCGACAGGCTCAGCCCGAACAGAGTGGGTGGGGTCGGTCGGCTCGTGCGCGGCTGGGTGCGGCGGGTTTCGACAAGCTCAGCCCGAACGGCGTGGCGGGTGCGGGTCGGGGAGCTTGTGCGCGGTGGTGTGCGGTGGGCCTCGACGGGCTCCGCCCGAACGGGATGGGTGGGAAGTCGTCGACCTGTACGCGGCGGGTTGTGGTGGTTTGCGGTGCGACGGGTCTCGCTGCTGCGGGGGGTGGCGCCAGGCGTCCGGATGCCGGCCACGGACACGGTTGGCTCTTCATCCCTTCTTCTCGGTAAGGAACTTGCCGCTGGGCGCCTCGGCGAGGCCTTTCTGGCGCCGGGTGTGGCCGTCCAGGCCCCCGGCCACGGCCCATTCGGCGAACATCGTGGGCCCGGGCTCGAAGGCGCGCGGCTCCCAGGCGGCGGTGAGCTGGTCCTCGTCGGCGTAATACTCGACCAGCGCCCCGGCCGGGTTCTGGAAGTACCAGAAATAGGCTGACGAAATGGGGTGCCGGCCCGGCCCGAGCTGCGTGTCCCAGCCGCAGCGACTGAAGTGCAGCCCGCCACCGAAGACCTCGTGGATGTCGCGCACCGTGAAGGCCACGTGGTTCAGCCCGGCCTTGCCGTGCGGCAGTTGCAGCAGGAACAGGTCGTGGTGCCCGCCCTCGGCCGCGCAGCGCAGGAAGCTGCCGCGGCCCGGGTAGCGGTCGCTCGGCACGAAGCCCAGCGACTGCGCATAGAACTGCTCGGTGGCGGCGACGTCGCGCACGAAGAACACCACGTGCCCGACCTCGATGGGCTGTGCCCGGTCGTAGAAAGGCGCGCGCTGGTCCACCCGGCCCTTGCGCGCCCAGGTGTTGCTCTCGGCGCAGGTTACCTCCACCGCGCGCTTGACACTCACCTGCACCTTGAAGGACAGCCCGTTCGGATCGGTCGCCCCGACGCGGCGCCAGCCCTCGGCCGTGACGGTGTCGACGTACCCGTCCAGGCCCCGCAGGCGCTGCGCCACGGCCTCCAGCGCCGCCGCATCGGCCACGCCCCAGACCACCTCGCGCAGCGTCGGCCCCTCCTCGATGGCGGGGGGCAGGATGTGCTGCGCCGGGTCGGCGACGACGACGCGGCAGCCGTTCAGGCACTCGAACACCAGCCGCCCGGGCGCCTCGCCGGCGAGCTCCAGGCCCCAATCGGTGAAGAAGCGCCGGCAGGTGTCGAGGTCCGCCGCGCCGTAGGTGATCTCTTCGATGCCGAGGATGGTGGGGGTCATGGGTGGGTCGCTGGAGATGAGGTTGGGTCAGGCAGGCCAACGGCGGTTGACGAACAGGAGGTCATCACCAGACACAGGGAGGCAAATCCTTGCTTCCTGGTGAGCGCCGTGTCCCGCCAGCAGGGCTTCGACAAGCTCAGCCCGAACGGCTTCTTGGAGAACATTGCGCTGCGACAGGGACATGGGAGGCTTACGGTCTGACGCCGGCACACCGAATGCGACGCCCGCCAAAACCCGCGTTGCCGCCCATCCACAGAAACGCAAATCCTTGCTTCCTGGTGAGCGCCGTGTCCCGCCAGTAGGGCTTCGACAAGCTCAGCCCGAACGGCTTCTTGGAGAACACCGCGCTGCGACCGGGACATGGGAGGCTTACGGTCTGACGCCGGCACACCGGATGCGACGCACGCCAAGACCCGCGTTGCCGCCCATCCCCAGTCCCGGGGCCTTTGAGGGCGGCGAGAAGCGCAGCGTCGGGGTCGGCGCGCGTCAGCGCGCTTCGTCAA
>CAZFVH010000318.1:0-1968 GCA_964522465.1 uncultured Rubrivivax sp.
CTTCATGCCCGCCGCCAGCGCCCTGAGCGCGGTGCGCGCCTGATGGATGCTGTCACCACCCATCGAGCCCGAGCAGTCCACCAGGATCTTCAAGGACAGCGGTGCCTGCGGGCGGCTGGCTCTTTGCGGGCAGAAGCTCGCGATCACAGCGCAGTGGCCTTCGCCAGCAGCCGGGTCCGGCCCGGCCACTGCCAGGGATTGCCCCTCCAGACCTTCCATCAGCAAAACGAAGTCGCGGTCGAGCCAGGCGTCGCCGGTGGTGGCGATGTGCACACCGTCATGCACCACCTGCTGCGTCACCTTATGGGATGGACAGCTCAACTGCGCCTGGGCCAGCGGGCCGGTGAGCGTCACGTCCAGGCCGAAGGCGTGTTCGGCGAGCAGGTCCGGCTGGGCCGCCTGGTGGGGCAGCAGGCCACCGTCCCTCTCAGCATCGCCATAGCGGGGGGCGATGGTCGTGGGCACGACCAGCCTCACCCTCCCCTGCTCGAAGTTCAGCACCTGCGCGTAGCGCAACTCGACCGTGGCCTCCTCGCCCGCCTTGAGGCTGCCGAGCGAGGCGGTGAAAGAGCCTTCCCGGTTCTGCTCCACCATCACGGGCGCGTCGCCTTGCTCGACAGCCTTCTCGTACCTCTGCGTGGCCTGCTGGCGAGCCATCACCCGGCCGCTCATCCGCTTGTCACCCAGCGTGGCCTCCAGCCCGGTCAGCACTGCACCCCACGGCAGAGGGAAGGTGTAGGTCACCTCGATGTGCTCGTCCTCGTCGTTGCGGAAGGTCTGGCGCAGCGTCATCGTCAGCAGCAGGCCGCTGAGGCGGCCAGTGGCCTTGACCGAGCGCAGCACCACCGGGGCGCCTGAGGCTGTGGTGAGGGTGGCGGGGCTATTGATCATTCTTGGGCTCCTTGATGCGCTGCCATGCGGCGGTGACGGCCTGGGCGAGTTTTCTGATGTCTTCGGGCGTGGCCTCGGCCTGCTCGGGCGAGACCTGCAGTTCCACGCCGGGGGCGATCCAGATGTGGCTGCGAACCTCCACCGAGCCGGGCTGGCGCGCCCTGGGCGGCACGGCGGGCGGATCGCCGCGCAGCACCTCGCGCACCCGCTCCAGCGAAATGCCCGCCTCGGTGAGCTGGCGGATGCGCAGCAGCGCATCCAGATGCGACGGCAGGTAGTGGGCGCCGCGCGTCTCCCCGACCGGCCGGTCCAGCAGACCCATCTGGATGTAGTAGCGCACCGTGCGCCTGGGCAGCGCCGCCAGGGTGGCCAGTTCGTCGAGGGAGAAGGTTTGGGTGGTCACGCATCAATTGTAACTTCTTTACTGTCACAAATGACTGTCTTTAATATCGATGCGTCATCCGGGTGTGCGCTGTGGTCGCGCTGCATCGTCCACACGCCGCCCATACCGCACCCACGCCTCGATCTGATCGCGCATCGACACGAAGGGCTCGGTCGGCAGATGCAGCATCGCCGCGGCGATGCACGGCAGGTCGCTCGGGCTCGGCGCGAGGTCGGGATCGATGTCGGGGTGATCGACGATCTCCAGGTCGTCGATGTCGTAGCGCCAGCGCAGGTCGTCCAGGGTGACGTAGCCGTAGGCGTCCACCAGCCGGCCCTGCGGGTCGCGGTTCAGCCGGTGCGCCGGGTACTCGCCGGGCGAGGCCGCCCCCACCACCGGCCACCCTGTGGCCTCACGCAGCGCCACCGCAAACCAGTCACACCGGTCATGGGCGTAGAGCTGGCGCAGCAAGTCCAGCGCGGTGTGATGCGGCTGGCGCTCGAAGGGCTCGTCGACCAGGTCACTGTCGGCCTCAAGCAAAGATGCGGCTTGTTCGCCACAGACCTCGAGCGTAGGCAGTTCTTCGTCGCCCAGCCACCCCGATGTGGTGTCCTCGGCCTTGCGCCCGGTCAGCTTGCCGACCAGGCGCCAGCACCACGCAAGGGCCCTGGCGATCGCCCGCGTGATGTCGTTCA
>CAZFVH010000319.1:0-1967 GCA_964522465.1 uncultured Rubrivivax sp.
GCCACCCACTTCTCGATCCGGAACACCGGGGCGTAGTTCGTGCTGCTGCCCTGCGGGGTCTTGCTGGTGACCGGCGTCGTACCGGCCAGGCTGACCACCGGCACCAGCCCCTGGCTGCGCTCCGGCGCCGCCTCATAGGCGCTGTGCAGCGCATCCATGGCCGAGATCACCACCTTGGCCGAGGAGGCGAATTCGCGCAGACCGCCCAGCAGCTTCGGCGCGAAGACCCGCACGCGAAAACCCTGGCGGTGCTCCTTGCTTGGCGGCGGCGGAAGGCCCGCGCCGAAGGCAACCATCTGCAGATCGGGCGTGCCGCCAGCATAGGACAGCCAGCCGATCTCGATCTGCGCCAAGTCCATCAGGAACTGCGGTGGCGGGTTGCTGATATCGACCATGGTGGTCTGCCAGCGGCCGTCGCTGCCCTGCGCCCGGTCGGCGCGGAACAGCCGCCCGGCCCGGGCGTCGTAGCGGATGTGGGGGATGAATTCGGCACCGCTGGTGCCGGTGCTCAGGCCGAGGGCCATGGGCCTCTCCTCTGTTGGTGGAAGGCGCGCCGGACACGGCGGGCGCGCGGCGCCGAGCGGGTCAGGCGATGAGCCACAGGACGAGAAGGAGCAGCGCCCACACCCCGGCCCAATGCAGGCCAGCGGCGAGCCACTCGAGCGTGATGCTGGACTGCCACTGGCGACGTCGGATCGGCTCAGAAGCCATAGACGTCCCTCCCCAGTGCGCGGGCGTCCGGGGAGGACCACCAGAAGCTCTCGAAATCGGGGCAGAGCAGGCCAACGAGTTCCTGCGGATCGCGCGACAGGCGCAGGAAGCGTTCGAGACGCAGCGCGACATGACGCAGCGTCAGCAGCGGCGTGGTCGTATCGTCGAGCGCGTAGACCGCCACCTTCTTGGGGGTCGCGTAGCAGAAGCGCATCTCGCGGTTGCTGCCGGCCACGTAGACCGCGCCCTGGCGCGCATGGGCCGGGCTGATGCTGCTGGCGAGGCGGAGGCTGGTCTTGAGGTCGAGGACGATGCCATGCGCGTGCCAGACGAAGTCCTGGTATCCGATGACCGGCACCGGGACGTCCGGCAGCGCGACCTCGACGCGGTGCTGGCGCTGCCCCTCAGGGGGCGGGGTTGGCGGCCCGTACTGCCGCAGTTCGGCCAGCGCGGTCTCGACCAGGCTGGGGACGGCCTCACGTTCCTTGGCCCGATTGGGATCGGTCGAGAAGGTCGCGAGGCGGTCGAACTCGGCGAGGGCCGCCGCCTGGCAATCCGCCACGGTGGCCTCTGGGTCGAACAGGCCGAGCCCGACACCGTGCTCGGCCGCGGTGCCGCGATGCGCCGCGCAGCCAGGGCTGGCACGGCGACGCAGCAACTTCTCGACCACCCAGAGGGCGGGCTGCGCGGCATAGAGGTTCAGGCTGGTGGCCGAGAGATGATCCAGCCCATGCATCGCGAAGCCGTTCATGCCCTGGGCTCCGCAACGGCATCCTGTGGCCGTCCATGCTCGGCGGCGGCGCGGCGATGCAGCCGCTCCGTGTCGGCATCCGGCTCGTGATGCGGGCCGCCCTCGTCATTGGCTGGCGCCGCAAAGCGCAGCAATTCGAGCCAGACATGCAGCGGCAGCACGACGATGGGTGCGGCGCGGTCCTGCCAGAGGAACAGCGCGTCATGACCTGCAAGCCAGTCGGCCAGCATCTTGAAGCCGCTGCCATTGGCACGCGCCTTGACTTCGGCGGTGTAGGGCGGCGCGCTGCGACCGCGGACATAGATGTCCAGATCGCCGCCATTGCCCTGGTAGTGCGAGGCGCCGGACAGCGGCACGCGCTCGGCATGGATGCCGCACTTGGTATGGATCTCGACCAGCGCGCGTTCGCGGCGCAGGCCCTTGTCGCGGGATGCCTTGCCCATCACGCGGCCTCCCGCACCGGCACGACCGGCGCACCCAGGCGCCGTGCGATGCGAAGGTCGAT
>CAZFVH010000320.1:0-1941 GCA_964522465.1 uncultured Rubrivivax sp.
CCGACGTGACGCTCGATGCCACCGTCCACCTCCTCAAGGCGGTCTCCGATTGCCAATTCGACAACCTCAACCGCGCGTTTCAGACCGGCGTACATGCCGGTCACCCTCCCGTACTCGAACGCATCGCGTCCCGCCGGGCTGCTCATCGCCTGATGCGCGATCTCATCGAGTTCGCGCTTCAGGGCGGACAAAATCCGCGCCTCCATCATTATGGAAACGCCAGACGAAGCGCAAGCATCCTCTCGGGATTACTTGCCCTTCGTCTTGCCGCCATGCGCCTTGCCGTCGGTCGAGCGGATGGGCGCCTTCGGCATCGGGGTCTTGTTGCCGGTCATCGGGTTGTTGCCCATCGCGAGGTTCTTCTTCAGCGGGATGAGATTGGCGTTCGGGGTCTTCATGGCGGTCTCCTTCACGGGTTGATGCCGGTGCCGGTCGAGAGGTTCGATCGGTTGCCGGCGAGGATCTCGGCGCTGGAGATGCGCAGAGCGGTGTCGTTGTCCTGCGTGTTGATGGCCTGGCGAGCGGCCAGCTCGGCCATCTTGCGCCTGTCTTCCGCAGCCTCGCGCTCGGCCTGCAGCTGGGCCTCGCTCTCCTGGCGCATCTGCTCGCGCGCCAGGTCCGTCTGGCTGTCCATCTGGCGCTCCTGCATCTTGATCTGGTCAAGCTGCGCGTCGCGCTGGCTCTCGGCCTGCTGCAGCATGAGCTTCTGCTGGTCGAGCTGGGCGCGCTGGGCGTCGGCCTGGGCGCGCTGCTGCAGGGCCTGCATCTGCACCTGGCCGGGGTCGGTCGGGCGCGGCTGCATGGACTGAACGTACTGGATCGCCTGCTGCAGGATCGGGGGCAGCTGCGCCAGGGCCTGGCCGCCGGCCGCGATGACGTCGTCCGACGCCACCGCCAGCAGGCGATCGAGGTTCTGGTTCACCTCGGGATCCTTCGGGTCCATCAGCTGCGAGATGTCCACGCCCGCAGCTTCGCTGGTCAAGCTGAACACCGCGTTGACGTACCAGAGCGCGATATGATCCCGCAGGTGCGTGATGATCGCAGGCACGAAGGTCGGCGAGAGAGCCGGGTTCTGGCCGAAGACCGGGCTCATCAGGAAGTCGAGGTGGACCTTGATGTGCGCGGCATGATCCTGGTCGGGGAGCGCCACGACGGGACGGCCCATGGTCGCGGCCACGTTCTCGTTGACCGGGTTCATCCGCTCGGGCTCGGGCTTCGGGATCAGCAGCCGCTTCGCCGCGTCGGGGATCTTGCTCTGCTCGAGGATCATCTCCTCGACCTTGCGAAGGTCGTAGAGCTGCGGCATCGCCGCCGCCCGCTGGGCGATGAGCGCCACCTGGGCGTGGCGCTGCACGTCGGAGAAGATGTTCGGGTCGGAGACCGGCACGACGTCGAGCGGCCCCTCGAAGTCGGCGCGGCGCACCATGACCTCGCCCGTGCCGTCGAAGACCTCGCTCTCCTCCAGGTAGGTTCCGTTGATCCGGTGCAGGATCTTCAGCGCCCGGCCCATCGCGGCGTGCAGGCGGCCGTGGATGGAGGAGAAGACGGTCATGCCCTGCTCGATGAGCGCGAGCGTGGTGCCGACCGGCTGGTTCTGGTTCATCTCGCCCAGCTTGTCGAAGCTGGTGCGGACGACGCCCTTGCCTGCCTCGACCAGGAAGCCCAGCAGCTGCAACAGCACCGGGCTCGGCTGGTTGTAGGGCAGCGGCATCACCGCCTTGCGGATGTCGTCGACGTTGAGCGGCGCCTCGATCTCGTTGATCGCCGCCGGGTCGATGGTGATGCTCTGGCCGCCCTTTCCGGCCGAGCGCATCCGCAACAGCGTCTGGCTGTTGCTGATGTGCGCCGCGTCGAGCAGCGCGCGGAGCGCGCCCGTGCTGGCGCCGGACAGGCCGCCGATCATGTGCGGCAGGCCGATCGGGTAGGCGCCGCGCCAGGGGA
>CAZFVH010000321.1:0-1921 GCA_964522465.1 uncultured Rubrivivax sp.
AGTCGGTGGACATCCCGCTGGCCGACCCGCACTTCTGGACGCTCTCGGGCTCGGTGCGCGTGGCCCAGACCTGCCGCGACTTCGGTCTGACCTGGGGCTCGCACTCCAACAACCACTTCGACGTGTCGCTGGCGATGTTCACCCACGTCGGCGCCGCCGCGCCCGGCCGCGTCACCGCCATCGACACCCACTGGATCTGGCAGGACGGCCAGCGCCTGACCAAGCAGCCGCTGAAGATCGAGGGCGGTCTCGTGCAGGTGCCCAAGGCACCGGGCCTGGGCATCGAGCTCGACATGGACGAGGTGCGCAAGGCGCATGCCCTGTACCTGCAGCACGGGCTGGGCGCGCGCGACGACGCCGTGGCGATGCAGTACCTGATCCCCGGTTGGCGCTTCGACCCGAAGCGGCCCTGCCTGGTGCGTTGACGTCCGATCACCGGGTCACCGCGCGCGTCCCGCGTCCGCTGCCACCCTCCCCACGACAGGGCTCACCCCGATGACCGACACCTCCAAAACCCCCTACACCCCCATCCCCAACACCTTCCGCCAGGCCTTGCAGGCCGACCGCACCCTGCTGGGCTGTTGGGTGTCCCTGGCCAGCCCCATCGCCACCGAGGTCATGGGCCTGGCCGGTTTCGACTGGCTGCTGCTGGACGCCGAGCACGCGCCCAACGACGTGCTGACGCTGATCCCCCAGTTGATGGCCTTGAAGGACAGCCCGAGCGCGCCGGTGGTGCGCCCGCCCTGGAACGACGCAGTGCTGATGAAGCGGCTGCTCGACGGCGGCTTCGTGAACTTCCTGATCCCGATGATCGACACGGTGCAGCAGGCGCGTGACGCGGTCGCGGCCACCCGTTACCCGCCGCAAGGCATCCGCGGTGTGTCGGTGTCGCAGCGCGGCAACCGTTACGGGGCGGTCGCGGACTACTTCAAGGTCGCCAATGACCATGTCACGGTGCTCGTCCAGATCGAGACCCGGGCGGCCGTGGCGGCGGCGGCCGAGATCGCTGCGGTGGACGGCGTCGACGGCGTGTTCATCGGCCCGTCCGATCTGGCCGCCGCCTACGGCCACCTCGGCAACCCCAACCACCCCGAGGTCCAGGCCGCCATCGCCCAGGTGCACGAGGCTGTTCGCGCCGTCGGCAAGCCCACCGGCATCCTCGCGCCGGCGGAGGCCGACGCCCGGCGCTACCTCGCCATGGGCATGCGCTTCGTCGCCGTGGGCAGCGACCTGGGCGTGCTGCGCACACAATCCAAGGCCCTGGCCGACAAGTTCCGCGACGCCGCCGGCCCCGGGCTGGCGGCGCAGTACTGACTCCGTAGAGGATCTCCGACATGACCACCACACCGCTGCGCCTGGGCTTCATCGGCCTGGGCATCATGGGCGCGCCCATGGCCGGCCACCTGCGCGCCGCCGGCCACAACCTCTTCGTCCACACCCGCAGCCAGGTGCCGCAAGCGCTGCTGGAGGCCGGCGCCGTGGCCTGCGCCGACGCCGCCGAGGTGGCGCGCCGGGCCGACATCGTCTTCACGATGGTGCCCGACACCCCGGATGTCGAGAAGGTGCTGTTCGGTGCCGGCGGCGTGGCCGAGGGCCTGGCGGCAGCCGGGCAGGGCAAGGTCGTCGTCGACATGAGCTCGATCTCGCCGATCGAGACGAAGGCCTTTGCCGAGCGCATCGCATCGCTCGGCGCCGCCTACCTGGACGCGCCGGTCTCGGGTGGCGAGGTCGGCGCCAAGGCCGCCAGCCTGACCATCATGGTCGGCGGCGAGGCGGCGGTGTTCGAGCGCGTCCTGCCGCTGTTCCAATTGATGGGCAAGAACATCACCCACGTGGGCGGTGTGGGCGCTGGTCAGACCACCAAGGTCGCCAACCAGATCATCGTCGCGCTCAACATCGCCGCGGTCAGCGAAGCCCTGGT
>CAZFVH010000322.1:0-1912 GCA_964522465.1 uncultured Rubrivivax sp.
TATAGGCGAAGCCATAGGCGAGCGCGGTGGCCAGCCCCGTCGCGACCGGCGGCAGTCCCGCCACAAGCGCCGCCGCCATGAAGGCCGCGACGGCGCCCAGCGCCAGCAGGACCGACAGCGCCCGCAACGCCTCGACCGAACTTCCCCCCACCGCGCGCCAGGCGCCGGCGAGCCAGAAATAGAGCGGCGGGTGGACATCCGTCTCCCGCAGGTTTCGCGCGATCTGGCCGGGCGCGGCGACGGCGTCGAGCATCGGCGCGGCCTCGGACGGCGTGAAGGGCCGGCTGGGCCAGTCGGGGCGCGGGGTGGGGGAGGTGACGAGGCGCGTATAGGTCTCGTCATACTCGGTCGAGCGCAGCGCGGCCCCGGCGCCGAGCGTGGCCAGCGCGACGAGCAGCACCAGCAGTATCGCCCGCCGTGGCGCGGCATCGCCGATGGCGAGCAAGGCGCGGCCCATCCCTGATCTTCCCCCGAGGCGCGAGACCAGGGAGACGCGGGCGGGCCCCGAAGGCTCCCGCCGCCGCGGCGCATTTTTGTGCGAGGCCGCACCGGTCCGCCCCCGATGCGCTGCGGCACGGCGTTGAGAAGCGGCGGCGGACGCGCTAAGGGTCTCGGCGTCGCCGGGTTAGCACAGTGGTAGTGCAGCGGTTTTGTAAACCGAAGGTCGGGGGTTCAAATCCCTCACCCGGCACCAGCGCTTGGCCGAAACTGTCCACAGACGTCGTCTTGGCGCCCTCCCCGGCGCCCCATCTCGCAACAACATGCCCTGCCCACCAGAGATCGCGCTCCGCATATCGTGGCGCGTCGTGGCGCGAGTGGTCATGCCGTCCGGTGTTGGCGTTTGCGACCCGGCGTTATTTAATTGCTTAATGAAAATGAGTTCCGAAGAGCTCTACTTTCGCCTCCGCGATCTGCTCGCGAGCATGCCCGATCTGGCTGACAAAGACTGGAACACGCCCGAGACGCATCGCTGGCTGGGCCGGGCGGGCGCGGTCATGGAGGCGGCAGGCGACATTATCGATGCTGCCGCGTTTCGAACGGACGTTGCGAGCTTGGCGGGACCATGGCGACGTGATGCGGCCTTTCGGTTGCGTGTCCTATTGAATCGAGCTCTCGCGCGCGCCGAGGTGGCGCTTCCTGTGCCGGTGACCGGCACATTCATTGCAGCCAACACTCCATTTGACGCTCTGGCAGCCGTGGCTCGCGTGGTTGCAAAGGCACAAACTGATCTGTTGTTTGTTGATCCTTACGCAGACGACACACTTCTGCGCGACTTTGTCAGTGCGGCGTCCGAGGGGGTCCAGATCCGAATACTGACCGATCCTGATCCGAGGAAACACAAGCCGTCGCTGCTGCCGGCAGTCGAGCGGTGGCGGCAGCAGTACAAGGAAGCGCGTCCTCTTGAAGTTCGGTTCGCGACGCCCCGTGTACTGCACGATCGGGCCATCATCGTGGACGGGTCCGCAGTATGGATGCTTGGACAATCCTTCAATAAGCTTGCAGACCGCGCGCCGACTACCCTGATGCAAGCGACGCCGGATGTTGGCGCGCCGTTTCACGATGCGCACGAGGCACTTTGGGAGAGCGGGCAACTCGCCGGTTGACTGCAACCCCGGCGCAGTCGCACGACCGGGGTTGTGGCTGCCCGAAGGACGTGCCGTCGCGGTTCATCATTCTCCGCACCGCCCTCACCCGCCGCCGGTTTCCGCCCCGGATGTCGCCCGCCGCTTCAAGCGTGCGCGACGCGACGATGACCGAGATGCTGGTTACCTCGCTGCGCCGGGGCAGGCCCTACCCGTGGGGGATGGGCGCTACGTAGCGTAGCGGTTGGGGAGGCATCGCCCCCCCTACCCCAACGGCGCCCTGTCGATCAGGCTCAGCGTCTCGTTCACGCCGCGATAGGTCGCCTCGA
>CAZFVH010000323.1:0-1861 GCA_964522465.1 uncultured Rubrivivax sp.
GAATCACCAATGTCCCACGCTGAGGCGACGGTGCGGGCACCTCGACGAGCGAGGTACGTCCATTGCCGAGATGCTGGAGGAGTTGGAGCATGGGGTGGGGAGTTGCGCGGGGGTGCCGATGTTTCTGTGTCTCTATGTTTCTAAGTCCTTCGTTTAGGTCACAAAGATACGGGTGGCTTGGGTGAACAATATGGTACCTTGAGTATAAATGGGGAACTACTAGGCGGCTGTTTAGCCACTTAGCCACTTAAGATAAATCCCGTTCCAATATCTCCCGGATCTTCATCGCCGCCGTGCCATCACCGTAGGGATTCTTAAGGCCTGAGCGACGGGTGTATTCTGCAGGCTGGTTGAGGAGGATATCGGCCTCGCGTAGGATAACCTCGGGATTGGTGCCGACGAGCTTGCAAGTGCCGGCGGTGACGCCCTCGGGGCGTTCAGTGGTCTCGCGCATGACAAGCACCGGCTTGCCAAGCGACGGGGCCTCTTCCTGGACGCCGCCTGAGTCGCTGAGAAGAAAATGGCAGCGGTCCATCAGCCAAACGAACTCCTCGTAGGCCGCGGGCGCCACAAGCGCGACCCGAGGATTGCCACCAAGGATGCGCTGGACTGGCTCCTGCACCTGCGGGTTGAGATGGACTGGATAGAGCACGCCGACCTCTGGGTGCAACTGTGTCAGGCGATTGATGGCCTCGCAGATGCGCTCGAAACCGCCGCCGAAGGACTCGCGTCGGTGACCGGTCACGAGAATCCACGGGCGGCCGGCGACTGCCAGGTAACGCTCGGCGAAGGCCGCAGGGATTCCGACCTTGGCGGCGACCTCGGCGGCGGCGAGGCCCCGGGCGCGCTGGGTGGCGCGCACCCGGAGCAGCGCGTCGATGACGGAATTGCCGGTGACGTGGCAGCTCTCAGGCGCAATGCCCTCCTTGATCAGGTTGCCACGGGACACGTCGGTCGGGCAGAAGTTCCAGCGCGCGAGCGGCGAGGTCAGGCGCCGGTTCATCTCCTCGGGCCAAGGCGACATCATATTGCCCGTACGGAGCCCGGCCTCGACGTGGCCAATAGGGATACGCTGGTAGAAGGCAGCCATGGCTGCGGCGAGGACCGTGGTGGTGTCGCCCTGCACAAGGACAGCCGTGGGCTTGTGCTCGGCCAGCCATGCGGTGGTCGCGGTCAGCACCCTGGCGGTAAGGTCGGGTAAGGTCTGACCTGGCTGCATGAGGTTCAGATCATGGTCGGGAGTGATGCCGAATACGCCCAGCGTCTGATCGAGCATCTGACGATGCTGGCCGGTGGAAACGAAAACGGGGCGAAGCTGCTTCGACCCATTGAGCGCAAAGTATACCGGCGCCATTTTGATACATTCGGGCCTAGTCCCGGCGATGATTGCGACTTTGGGTCGTGTGTCATGTTTCATAAGTTATGTCCGATACGAGAATGTGCCACCGAAAGAGGAGCGAAGTAAAAGTTGGCCCGGGGCGACGCCATGATACAGATTGCCGCTTACACGTCGGCGTGACTGTGACTCTTAGCAACCAGCTCCACCATAAGCATGTTGGGCATCATCACGAAGCAGATCAGACGGCCACCAAATGCGACGGCTGGCACGGGCTGAACCACAACCTTAGCGCCAGATTGTACTAAGCGTTGGTATGAAAGCTGGATGTCAGCGGTAACGTAAGCCAGATGGTAAAGCTTAGTACCGGACTTTAACCAAGGATTGAGCACACCTTCCTCGGTCGCGGGGACAAGCAGCTCCATCCGAGGTCCAGCGCCGACTAAGAACCTGCCCCGCACACCTTGAATGGAATCGTGAAAATCGTCTCCTTCTCGATGATAACCTAGCAGCGCAAACCGCTCC
>CAZFVH010000324.1:0-1847 GCA_964522465.1 uncultured Rubrivivax sp.
ACGACGAGCTGATCGAGAACAGCCAGCGGCGCATCAAGATTCTGGAGTCGATGGCCCGCGCCCTCTACCGCGAGTGGTTCGTCCACTTCCGCTTCCCTGGCCATGAATCCGCTCCCCGCGTTCCCTCGTCGCTGGGGGAGATTCCGGAGGGGTGGGAAGTGAGGAAAATCGTTGAATTCGCCGACTTCACCCGCGGCTTCGAACCAGGTTCGGATGCATACAAGAAGGAATCGGCGCCAGGACTAGTGAGGTTTCTGCGCGTCGGTGATCTAAGCAAGCGTGATTCGGGCCTATTCATTGATAATGAGCTTGCGCAGGGGCGAGTCCTCAAACCGCTCGACATAGCAATAACACTTGATGGATCTGTTGGCGAGGTGCGACTCGGATTGGAGGGCGCATACTCAAGCGGCATCCGTCGGGTAGATGTGAAGGATCCATCGCGTCTCGGTTGGGTTTATGCCTACCAACTCCTGCTTTCCGATGCCAGTCAAGCGACCATTCAGGCACACGCTAAAGGCACCACAATCAAGCACGCTGGATCTGCGGTTGCTGCACTGGTTTTCGTGTCGCCACCAGCAACTGTCATCAAGAAGTTTGAGACGACGGCCGCGCCAATGATGCAGCAAGTGTTGAGTTTGCAAGAGCAGGTGGATAACCTCCGCTGCACCCGCGACCTACTGCTGCCGCGCCTGCTGTCCGGCCAGATCGACGTGGAGGTCATTGCACCGTGATGCGCTCCGCCGAAGACCTGTTGCAAGAACTAGCCGCGCTGGACGAATCGCATCGCATCGAGGCCAAGCAGGCGCGGCAGATCGACCGTTCGGTGATGGAAACGATCTGCGCGTTTGCCAACGAGCCTGGCTTGGGCGGTGGTTATCTCCTGCTGGGGGTGAGCCGCGACCCGCAGGATCTGTTCAGCAACGCCTACAAGGTCAATGGCATCGACCAACCCGACAAGCTCCAGTCCGACCTGGCCAGCCAGTGCGCCAGCGTGTTCAACCGTCCGCTGCGGCCACGCGTCTCGGTCGAGGAGCTGAACGGCAAGACGGTTGTGGTCGTGTATGTGCCTGAGTCGGCGCCGACGGAGAAGCCGATCTTTATCCAGAGCCTTGGGCTGCCGCGGGGCGCTTACCGGCGCATCGGCCCGACCGACCAGGAAGGTACGGAAGATGACCTGGTGGCGCTGTATGCCGGGCACCAGATCGATACTTTTGACGCGGCTCTGCTACCCGATGCCGACATGGGCGACATTGACCCGGCCGCCATTGACGATTACCGGCAGCAGCGCCGGGCGATCAATCCGGACGCCGAAGAACTGACCTGGTCGAATGATGACCTGCTGCTTGCCTTAGGTTGTGCCAAGCGCGACAACGGTCAACTTCGGCCGACGGTGGCCGGCATCGTTTTATTTGGCTCCACCATGGCCCTGCGGCGCTGCTTTCCCATGATGCGCATCGACTACATCCGCGTGCCGGGCCGCAAGTGGGTCGAGAACCCTGACCATCGCTTCGATACGCTAGAAATCCGCGCACCGCTGTTTGCCGCCATCCGCCGTGCCACCAACACCGTGCGCGATGAGCTGATCCAGTCCTTCTCGCTCCCCGAAGGCGCCCTGGCACGCGAGGACGAACCCACATTGCCAATGCGGGTGATCCGCGAGGCCATTGTCAACGCGGTGATGCACCGCAGCTACCGCATCCACGGAGCGATCCAGATCATTCGCTACGCCAACCGGCTAGAGATCCGAAACCCCGGGCACTCGATCAAGGCGGAGGAACAACTGGGCGAACCCGGCTCGGAAACGCGCAACCCGCGCATTGCTGCTGTTCTTCATGAGGTGAACATCG
>CAZFVH010000325.1:0-1838 GCA_964522465.1 uncultured Rubrivivax sp.
CCTGATTCCGTGAGCTATCGCTTGGTCGCTGCTGAGCCAGGCGATTTGCATGATCGGGAGGCACTCGCGGAGTGATCTGACGGCGCTTTTGGCCTTCTCAGGCCCTTTCCGTTTGCCGGCGCGCTCACGGACTTCGCTTTTCTTGGTTTTTTGGACGATTCCGCCCTGCCTGTGCGCATGGGTTTCCCCCCGGGGTTGCTTCTGGCTTCCCGCTGGATCGCTTCTCTTGCGCTCCTTGGCTTCAGATGGCGCGCAATCGCGCTTCAATGCCCAGCAGCACCCGGCTCCAGGGCCAGCTCTCCGCGAGTTTGAGCACGAGCCGACCACTGTGGCTCACCCATTTGCCGGCCACTTGGATCAAGTCTCTCACCACGCTGCCCACCCGCCGACGCGCCACGGCTTTGATCCGCGCGGGCCAGCTTTCTTTTTGCTCTTCGCGCACGGCGCGGGCCTGTTCATCAAGGCTGCGCAGCAGGTTGTAGGCATGCACGCCGAGGCTCAGGAACAGCGCGTTGCTGGCGTAGCTCTGCGAGGGGAAGCGTTCCAGGTCGAGGTCGCTTTTCAGCTCGCTGTGATACTGCTCGCTGGTGCCGTGGTCGTGGTACAGCTCGATGATGTCCTGGGCGTCCTCTCCAAGGTTCGTCCAGTAGCTCTCGACGCTGATCTGGTCGATGAGCAGCGGCTGGCCTTTTTTGTCTATGCTGCGGCGCACGACGCGGTAAACGACGGTGAGCGGCTCCTGCGTGCTGCTCTCGCCGCCGGGACGCAGATGCTCGGCGGTGCCGGTATAGACTTCCTTGCCTTCACGCGGGCGCTCGGGCTCGCCTTCCTGCTGGGCGATGGCGTGGGAGAGCCACTTCACCGGGTCTTCCTGCCGCTGGTTGCGCTTGATGATGAAGCTGTGGCCGCTCTTGCGCAGCAGGGCGATGTTGTCGGCGCTGTCGTTGCCGCTGTCCATGCGGATGAGGACTTGCGTTTTCAAATCCAGCGCGGCGATGCGATCCAGCGTCTGCTGCAAGAACTCGGGCGTGCCTTTTTGACAATGCTGGCTGCCGGGGCGCAGCTCGTGATGCAAGGCCCAGCCCTGCGTGCCGAGGTAGGCGAAGATGGGCGCGAAGCCGTCCATGCCTTTGTAGGTGCGCCCGAGCTGCTCGCGGTGGCTGCGGCTGTTGTCGAAGGGACTCACGTCCATGTCGCAGGGGATGTAGGCGCGGCCTTGCACGGTGAGTGCGGCGGGGCCGTGGTGCTTGATGAGGGCGAGATTGGCCGCGTCGATTTGCGCGGTGACGGCGGGGGCTTTGGCGAGCGATTTGAGGCGCTGGCGCAGGATGGACTCGCTGGGCACGAAGGGCAGGCCGAGGCTGCGGGCGAAGTGCTCGGCCTGGGCCTGGGTGTCGGGTTGGCGGAACAGCTCGATGTCATCATAATGGCTGTGGCCCTGCACGAGCAGGCCGAGCTGGCTGATGAGGATGTCCGCGTCGCTGAGGCGGTCGCTGCGCCGTGCGGGGTCGCTGCCGAAGGCGCGGCGCAGGCCGCTGAACTTTTCGAGGAGCGTGCCGATGAGGGGAAGTCCGCCTTGGGCGTTGATGGATTCGTGAGTCAGTGCAAAGGTGGTCATGTGGCAACCTGCTGGGTTGGTTTCGTCACCTCTCCCTTTACCTCGCCACGAGGCGGGTTGCCACGCTCTTTGCTCTCTTTAGCTCACGGATTCAGGTACTTCTTGTCAGCCAGTTGCACACTGACCCGAATGGCACTGAATTAAGCAGGTTTTGGGACGAAAAGCGGTAAGCGTCACCGGTAGCGCCGTCTGAAGGCGGTTGCTTTTTGACTCGGGGTGC
>CAZFVH010000326.1:0-1824 GCA_964522465.1 uncultured Rubrivivax sp.
ACGACACGGTCGCCCTGGGCGAGGGTGCCGACCGTGCCCGCCAGCGCCAGCGTCTGGTCGTTGGTGGTGGCACCCGACTGCAGGGCACCGATCTCCGGTTGGACGTCATCCGTGACGGAGGCGATCGCGGCCACCGCCGTCGGCGCCACGGTGTCCACCGTGAACGACCGGCTCACGGCCGCGCTCGCGTTGCCCGCCACGTCCGTGACGACAGCCGAGACTGCGACGGACCCCTGGCCCAGCGCGGTGATGTCTGCCGGCTGCAGCGTGTAAGACCACAGGCCGGCGGCATCGGCCGTCACGGTGCGGGTCACGCTGCCCAGCGTCAGGGCCACCTTGGCCAGGGCCTCGGCCGTGCCGCCGAGGACACTGCCCTGCTCGGCGGCGTTCAGCACGTCGTCGGTGGCCACCGCGGCCAGACCGGCCGGTGCCGGCGCGCTGGTGTCGACCGTCACCTGCAGGATGGGCGAGAGCGCCGCGTCGCTGGCCTTGCCGGACTGGTCGACGATGCGCGCGACGAAGGTGTTCTGGCCCGCCTCCAACCCGGACACCTGGACATCGACGTAGCCCCGCGCGATGTCCTGTGCCACCAGCACGCGCGGCGCGCCCGCCACCGCCCCGCCCTGCAGCACGAAGACCTGGTCGCCGGCCACGGCGGCCACGCCCCCGCCCGACACCGCGTCGAAGGACACGCGTACCGTGACGTCCGTGCGGTTGGTCAGGTTGTCGGTGTCCGAGGACCCGGCATCGGACGACCCCAGCAGGTCCAGCCCCAGGGGCTCCTTCGGCGCGACCGTGTCGAGGAACTGGCTCTGCGCCTTGGAGATGTCCCCCAGATCCTGCGCGCTGGCGATGGCCTTGGCGGCATCCGCGATCTTGCTCTGAACCTCCAGGGACGTGTTGGTGCCCTCGAGCAGCGCGCCCAGGGTGGCTGCGTCGTCCAGCGCGACGGTGGCGCCGTTCTCGATGGCGGACTGGACCTGTGAGGTCAGGTTGGTCAGCACCGTGCCACCGGAGCCCGCGCCCGCGCCCTCGGCCAGCGCGAATACCGTGGCGATCTTGGCGGCAGCCTTCTGCGCGCTCGGGTCGGTCGCCGCGGCAGCCACCGGGTCGAACCGGGTCAGGTCGGCCCCGGCGCCGGTGATGCCCAGCGCCGTGGCCACGGCCTGCGTGGCGGCCTGCACCGCGTCGGCGGTCTGGCTGGCCGCATCGGTGCCGACATTCGACTCGAGCACCGCCTGCACCAGGGTGGTCAGCGGGTTGACCGTGGTCGAGCCGGCAGGCGCCTTCAGCGGCACATCGTTGGGCACGCCCGTGTCGATGTTGACGCCACCCACGGCGATGAGGGTACCGCGCGGCGCGTCCGCAGGCAGGAAGAAGTTGCCTTCGGCGTCGGTCTCACCGGCGTAGTAGTCCGCATCCAGGCCACCGACCGCGGTCGCGTCGGCGATGCCGTTGCCATTGGTGTCGATGTAGATCTTCGCGCCGCGGATGTAGCCGTCGGCGATCTTGATGAAGGTGCCCGAGGCGGCCTCGTTGCCCGCCAGGTCGAGGATGCCCTGACCGTCGCCCGGTTGGTCGGTGTAGGCCACCGTCACGGTGGCGCCCGCGGGAATGTTCGCGCCGCCCAGCGTGAGGGTCACGACCTGGCCCTCGATCTGGACCGCGGCCACTTCGCGCGTGCTCTGCACGCCGCCCACGTTGACATCGATCGAGAACGCACTGGCCGCGGGGGCCTTGGCGGCGTCGAGAGCGCTGTCGTACGTGATGGCGATGGTCGAGGGGTTGCCGGTGCCTTCGTTGCTCTTGATCTCGATCGACGGC
>CAZFVH010000327.1:0-1823 GCA_964522465.1 uncultured Rubrivivax sp.
TCATGAAGGCGCATGATCTGTGCGCGATCCTTGGCCGGTGCGCTGCGGCTGCATCGCTCCATCACATCCAGAAGTCGCGTTACAAGATCGTCATCGCTGATGCCGTAACAGGCAACTGCCGCGAAGGCCGAACAGGCAAGGTCCGCGAAGTTCAAAGCGTCGAAAACCACGCGCAGTTCCGTGCCCTGATCCATGAGCCTGCTTGTTGGCATGCGCCGATCCGCCAGAAGCCCAAGCACCTCGCCCAGCCGGTCCAGACAATATAGCGCGGTTGTCGGGTCGTTGACCCCCGGCGACAAGGCACGTTGCGCGATCTCCACAATCCGTCTGAGTGAGAACGCGATATCATATTCCGGCGTGCGCTCCGGGCCGAATGAGAACGCATTGCCAAGCGCATGGGCGATAGCATCCGACACCCGGCCGTAGGGCGATGCAACAACAAGCGGGCCCGCATCGGGGACAAAATCGCCGATCTCCGCCTTGACCCTCACTACGAGATCATGGTCGCTGGCAACCTGCAGAAGCCTGTCGCGATCAATTGATTGAATGTAGCCGCTGCCTGACGCGACGACGGACCGGCTGTCGTCGTCGAAATCTGGTGGCAGCGCCAGCTCAATCGGTTTTTCGGCAAGCAGCACGGGCAGGTGGTCATGCTCTGGAAAGACCCGCTCAACAGTCTGGCGGGCCTCGTCGGCAAGCTTGGCCAGAATGGTCTCGATCCGGATCGAGGTGGCAATGTGGTGTATGAAATAGATCAGCGTGGCAAGGCTAGCGACCGCAAGGACCATGCCGAAGGTCACGGCAATCAGCGGAACGAAACTCGCCTCCCCGGCGCCACGAACGGAGGCAAGCACAAACAGGCAATAGACGAAGGTGGACAGGAAGGTTCCAAGCACGATCTGATTGCCACGGTCGCGCATGAAATTACGCAGCATGCGGGGGCCAAACTGTGAGGACGCCAGTTGCAGGGTCAGCATTGTCATCGAGAATGTCACGCCGGCGACCGTGATCATCGACCCCGCGATGGCCGACAAGATGGCACGCGCACTTTGCGGATCGAACGCATAGGTCCATTCGTTGAACCATCCGAGCTGTGACGCATAAAGGCTGTCGAGCAGGATCAGAATGGTGGCCGTCGCCATGGCTAAGAACGCCATAACCGATGGTAAGAACCAGAAGCTACTGTGCAGACGGTCCGATATCTTCGAAATGAATTTGAAAAAGCCGCGCATCATTTTCGGCACCGCGACTGCGACGCTCTCATAAGCTCATGCCGCTTGACCTCGACAACGACAGCGTCGCCGCAAGCGCGCCGGCCAGACGATCCATAACGTCTCGAAATCACTTCGAGGGTGCATCTTTCTCGTCGGATTTCTTGACGCGGGTCTTTCCGGCGGGGCGTTCGTTTGCGCGTTTCAGCTCATCCTGCGTGCCGATGTCACGCGGCAAGCGACCACCAGACCGCCCTGCTTGGGAGATCGTGCCCTTGGCACCAAGAGCGTGATCGGAGTTGTTCGGTTTTGGGGTTTTGTCTCGGGTCATTGGTTTGCCTTAAGCTTTGATGGTGCGAAAATTTTTGCCTCAGCGAAGGCCGAAAAAGGCGAGGATGACCAAAATGATGACCACAAGGCCCACGATGTATATGATCCGGTTCATAGCGTTCCTAACTGCTTGGGATGCGGTCAATGACCACCACGTGATGAAACTTCTAGCGCTTCGGAGTTTCCGCCGAACTGACGGGGGTCAACGCCCGGCGCGCTGACGATGTGCCGGTGCCTTGAAAAGCATGTGGCAGGCCTTGCGCTGCTGCGATGATCGGAAGC
>CAZFVH010000328.1:0-1820 GCA_964522465.1 uncultured Rubrivivax sp.
AGTCACCGCTGGCTTGGACCTTCTTTGGGTTAGGGAGCGGCTTTCGCTGCTTCCACTGCCGCTTGGAGCTAGCGTGCTGCTGAACGACCGGGATGGAACCGTTCTGTTCCGCTTCCCTGCAGGTGCAGTCGTGGAAGGAGGTCCAATACCCGTTACACTGCGAAGAGCGATCGAAAGCAGAAACTACGGGCTCCGCGACCAAGTAGATCCAGCCGGCGTGCGCCGTTTCTTCGTCACTCAACCAGTGGGCGGACCGGAGTACGGCCTCCATGTCAGCGTCGGTGTTGAACCCGGCGCCGCCGACGCAGATATCTTCGGTTCAACCGGTCATCGCAACACCACCTTGAGCTGCTTGCAGCGCGGCGTCGAGAGCCTCAGCAGGCGTCTTCCAGCCCAGCGTCTTGCGTGGCCTCGCGTTGAGGGCGGCAGCCACCGCCGCGAGATCATCAGCGCCGTGCGCGCTCAGGTCCGTCCCCTTCGGGAAATACTGTCGCAGCAGACCATTCGTGTTCTCGTTCGTCCCGCGTTGCCACGGGCTGTGTGGATCGCAAAAATACACCTGCAGGCCCGTGTCGATACGCAGGCGCGCGTGCCGTGCCATCTCCGCACCTTGGTCCCAGGTCAGCGAACGCCGCAACTGCTCAGGCAAGGTGGTGATCGTGCTGGTGATCGCATCGCGCACGGCCTCGGCGCCGTGGCCGGCCAGCGCTGCCCCGTTCTTCTCGCGCGCCTCCGTCCCATGCCCATCCATCGGCGGCAGGTGCAGCAGCATCGTGAACCGCGTCGTCCGCTCCACAAGCGTGCCGATTGCCGAGCGGTTGAGGCCAATGATCAGGTCTCCTTCCCAGTGGCCCGGCACCGCGCGATCCTCCACCTCGGCTGGACGCTCGCTGATCAGGATTTCGGGGGTGATGAACGACTTCCCGCGTCGACGGCTCCGCGCTCGAGGCACCCGAAGCGCACGCCCGGTCCGCAGGCACTGCGTCAGTTCGCGCTTCAGGGCTCCCCGGCCCTGGACGTAGAGCGCCTGATAAATCGCCTCGTGACTGATCCGCATCGTGCTGTCTTCCGGATAGTCCAGCCGCAGTCGTTGCGCGATCTGCTGCGGGCTCCATGCCTTGCCCCACCGACGGTTCTGACGTGGCCCGTGCCGCCGACCCTTCCACGGCACCGAGGGGCCAGGAACCGCAGTCCCGCCAGGAGCGACGACGGACCCGGCAAGCCGCTCCTGCACATAAGATCGCAGCGCCAGGTTCGTCGCGAGTTTCGCTTGCTTGGGCCGGCGCGCCGCCCGCTCGGCATGCCACTGCGCCGTTGTCGCAAGGTAATCCAGGGCGCCGCCCCGCGTCGCCGCGGCCCGCCGCAATTCCCGCGAGACCGTAGACGGCGCGCGCCCCAGTCGACGCGCAACCTCCCGCACGCCCAGGCCCCCGGCCCGCAAGAGCGCGATCTCCTCGCGCTCCGCAAAACTGAGGTGCCCCACCAATGGCGGCTTCAACGCGCACAACAAGTGCGACGGCGCCACCCCGCCCGACGCCCGGAACCACCGGAACCCGACCGGTGGCGATACTCCAGCCTCCATCGCCGCGTCCTCGCTTGAATGCCCTTTGGCAATCAACGCCCAGAACCGTTGTCGATGCTCTTGCCTCGCGACAGGCGGCCGACCCGGCGACCGCAGCTTGTCCCGCAAGGCACGATCCGAACGCCGCCGACCCGCCATCACGCCACCCTCCCGCTTGGTGTTGCGATGACCAGTGGAATCCACCCAGTACGTGTCCATCCACTACACCGAGCGCCTGGCCCTGGCCGGCATTGAGCCG
>CAZFVH010000329.1:0-1812 GCA_964522465.1 uncultured Rubrivivax sp.
CTGCGAGATCGGGGTGTTGGCGTGGGTGTCGCCCGTCTCATGGCCGAACGGGATCTCGTCGCCGCGTGACCAGTCGAACTCCGCGCCGCGCGGGGTCAGCCGCAGCGCCTCCACCCTCGCGCCAGGGAATTCCGCCCGCACTGCATCGACCCAGTTGCGCCCCTCCCAGGCGCAGATGACGCGGCCGATCTCGTCGAGCGACCAAACCTCGCGGGCGCGGCTGTCGCCCTGCTGCCGCGTGGCGCGGGCCACGGCATGCTGTTCGGCCGGGCCGCGAACGATGGCCAGCGCTGTGCCGTCCGGCATCCGCGTCTCCCAGATTTCCGGCGCCATGGGCATGTGGCCGGCTGCTGTCGCCGCCTGGTCCAGCGCTGTCCAGGCACGGCGCATCGCATCGGAATGGGCCCGCACGGCGTCGAGGTCCTGCGCGGCATAGGCCGCCTGCCACTTGCGCCACTGCCGGTCGAAGCGCTCACGCAGCGCGTCGTCGACCAGAAGGCGCAGCCGTCCCACGCCCCATTTCCGCTCCAGATTGTCGGTCAGCAGGTCGACGGACTGCACCAGACCCTGGATGGCCATGGTGATGCCACCCGTGTCGCGAAGCCCCGAATTCATGCCCGTGCCTCCGCCCCGATTTGCGCCACTGCTGCGCCACTGAAAGGCGCCCCGGGCCTCGAAGAAGCCCTTGCATCCTGTGCCGCTGCCCCACCGGTCCAGGTTGCGCCACTGCGCCACTGCCCCATGCCCCCTCGGGGGCATGAGGGCATGGCCCTCGCCAGTGGCGCAGAGGCGCAACCCTCCCCGGCAACCGGCCGCCGCGCTTCTGCGCCAGTGCTGCGCCAGTGGCGCAGGTCAGTGGCGCAACCGTCCTGACGCCGCCTCATGCCGATGCTCCCGCCGGCACCTTGACCCTCCGCTTGGGGTCGCGATGCTCTGCGCAGCGGCGCCGGTCCACCCGAACAGGCCCGGCACGACGCGGCGTCACGAGGTCGAATGGGGCTCCGCAATCGGCGCAGCGGCCGATCCAGATCGAGAGCTCGACATCGCGCCCAGTACGCGTGACGTGCGGCCGTATCTCGACGCATTCGAAGCGCTGGTGCTGAACAAGTGCCACGCAGCCGATCTCCGGCCGGCCTGGAAGGCTCAGGCTGGTCTTCATGGGTCATGGTCCTCCTGTGCGTGAAGCCGCATGCCGGCGACGACCTGCGGGTCATGTTCGAGCCCCTTGCGTGGCTTGCGCTGCTTGGGGCTCGGGTATTCGACGGTGCGGAGCGCCTTGCTGGCGAAGTAGCCGTCGAGAATCGCGCGCGCCTGTTCCTCGGTGCAGCCGACGGTCTTGGTGATGAGGCTGCCCGCCCAGCGCTCGCTGTCCTGCTTGCGGGCGGACCAGCGCTCCCCGTCCTCCCGCGGTGTGCCGAGCTGCTCGATCAGATTGGCGGATTCGGCGAGCGACAGATCCTTGAACACCGAGGCGGGACGCCAGCGCGCGATGGCCTGGACGTGGTCACCATTCGGCAGCGCGATGGAGCGCAGCTGCAGCCAGGTTGCGTCGAGCGGACGAGGCGCGAGGTTGAGCTTCGCGTTGTCGGCGCGCACGAAGAACCAGCGCTCCTCCTCGTCGACGCCGAAGCGCTCGGCCTCCTTCTCGTCCATGCTGCGCAAGGCGACCGCGGCACGCGCTGCATCCACCAGCGCCGAGGCACCACGGAAGGCATCGGCGTCGCCGGCGATGCCGCCCTTGCGGAAGTGGTGCACCAGCAGCACGGCGCAGCCGGCGGCGTCGGCCACGCGCGACCACAGCGCAGCGGCGAA
>CAZFVH010000330.1:0-1803 GCA_964522465.1 uncultured Rubrivivax sp.
CCGATCACCGCTACTCCGTGAGTGGACCGGTCTTCGCTTCGGGGAAGTAGTTCTGCCCGATGCCGCTGCTGCGCTTGGGCAGCATGACCGAACGGAACCACGAGACCACTTCGTCGCCATCTTGGTTCAAGCCGCGCGTCTTCATCTTGATGATGCCCATCTCGGGCCGCGATGATGATTCGCGGGCTTCCAAGCACAGGCTCTCGGCGTAGATCGTGTCGCCGATGTAGACCGGATGGGTGAGCCTTATGTCGGTCCATCCCAGGTTCGCAACGGCGTTTTGGCTCATGTCGATGACCGACAGACCCAGGACCAATGCGACCGTGAGTCCGGAGTTGACGATGATCCGTCCACCGGTAATGGGGTTGCTCTGCGCCAGATCGGCGTTGAAGTGGTTCTGATTCGTATTGCATGTCAGCAGCGTGAACCACGTGGAGTCAGCCTCGGAGATTGTCCGGCCGAAGGGGTGTTGATAAGTGGTACCGACTTCGAAATCCTCGAAGAATCGGCCGATCTGCGCAGGGACGACGTTGGTCATCCCGACATCATGTCAGCGATCACCCTCGGCGCGCTTGCGCCAGCGGTCCTCCATGCGATCCATGAACCCACTGCTGCGCGGCGGTCGAGGTGCCGCACCCGGGGTAGGTGACGCATCGGTCGCGCCGCCCTCGGTCGAGACGGCGGTTCCGCGGGTGAACGCGAAGTAGGTGAGCACTGCGCCGGCGAGCATGACACCGAAGCCGGCGACGCCCAGGGCAGCCATCGGGAGGGCCACTCCTGCAAGCAGAACGCCCAGGCCGGCGAGCACGAACAAGACGCCGAGGGCAGCGCGACCGCGGCTGGCAGCACCGGTTGATCGCAAAGTGGTGGCGAATTTCGGGTCCTCGGCGTAGAGGGCCTTCTCCATCTGCTCGAGCAGACGCTGCTCATGCTCCGATAGCGGCACGGCTAGCCCCCTTCCCTTCGGTTCCTACGACGGTGCTTTCTCGGAGGCAGTGTGCCTCAGATCCGCCGACTTCGCTCCCGGTGGCTCCGGGACTTCCCCCAGGATAAGCACCCCGGCGGCAAAGGGAAACCTCGGGCGAGGTTTTCGGTGGTCCGGGGGCTAATGACCGAAAGACCGTCCGGGCTGGATCGCGTCCGGTCCGTAGCGTCGGCGCAGGGAATCCATCGCGACCTCCGCCTCGCGTCTGCCGCGTTCGGGTGCGCCGAGCAGCATCTGCGTCGGGGTGTTCTCCGCCTCCGTGAGGCCTTCCATTCGCACCCCGACCAGCCGGATGCGTGCCCGCTGCAATCTCAGGGCGGTGAACAGCCCCCAGGCGGTGGCGTAGATGTCGGCGCCCACATCCGTGGGAATCTCCAGCGTGCGGGACCGGGTGATGGTGGTGAAGTCGGCGAAGCGCACCTTCAAGCCGACGGTGCGGCCTACCAGGTCGGATGCACGCAATCGTCGGGCGACCTGATCGGACAGTCCGGCGATCCTGGATCGGATCCACTCGTGATCATCGGTGTCCGAATCGAAGGTCTCCTCGTTACCGACGCTCTTCTCGGGTTCGTCGGGGATCACCGCACGCGGATCTCGCCCCCAGGAAAGCTCATGCAAGTGCTGTCCTTGGGCGGTCCCGAGTGCTCTTTCGAGTGTGGCGAGCGGCGTAGTCGCGATATCCCCCACGGTTCGCAGGCCCAATCTGGTCAAGGTCTCCTCGGTGCGCTCCCCCACTCCCCAAAGCGCGCCCACCGGCAGGGGGTGCAGGAAGTCGATCACCGCATCGACCGGAACGACCAGCAATCCATCGGGCTTGG
>CAZFVH010000331.1:0-1749 GCA_964522465.1 uncultured Rubrivivax sp.
CGGGGTAGGGCATGCGGGGGAGGTGGGGCGGGGGGCGAGGGTGGGCAAGGCGGGGTGGGAGGACAGAAAGTGAAGCAATAGTGCGCGCTACAGGCCAGCCCGAAGTCCTCGTTGATCGGGCGCTACGCTTAGGCACACAGCGGTTGACGTGGGCCGGTGGTGCGGGATTTATCCCGGGATGGCAAAGCGACTGCACACCATCGGCTACGAAGGAGCGGCGCTGGACGATGTGCTGGCGTCCGTCCTCAGGGCGCGCATCCGGTTGCTGATTGACGTTCGGGCGGTCGCGGTTTCGCGGCGGCGGGGCTTCAGCAAAACGGCTTTAGCCGAAGCACTCCGCGGGTGTGGGATCGACTATCTTCATTTGCGTGACCTTGGAGACCCTAAGCCCGGTCGCGAGGCCGCCCGCGCCGGCCGACACGCAGAGTTCCTCCGAATCTACGGTGCTCACTTGGCCGGCGATGCCGCCCAAGCTGCGCTCAGCGAAGCAGTTGCCGCGGCGGCGGCAAAGACCTCTTGCCTATTTTGTTACGAATCAGAACCATCCGGGTGTCACCGCGCCGTTGTGGCTCGGGCGATCTCGGAGGCGACTGGTCTTGCCGTCGACCACCTACACCCCCACGCGCCGGCCCATCGGAGCCAGGTTGAACAGCGGAAGCGAGCGCACGCTAATACTCGTCAAGGCCGTGCCCCGACCGAGCAAGACGTACCAGGAGACCGTGTGCTGCGCCGGCGTGACAGAAGCGGGCGAGTGGCGGCGCCTTTTCCCGGTTCGCTTCCGGCAACTCGCTGAAGGCAAGCAATTCCGGCGATGGCAGTGGATTGACTACCGCTGGCAGCGGCCCCGGGACGACCGGCGGAAGGAGAGTCGACGCGTCGAAGAGGACAGCATCTGGCCGAGTGACACGCTGCCACCGGCCCTCCGCCTCGGTTTTCTAACGCGGCTCCTTCGCACATCGACCGAACACGCAGCGGCCCGAGAGGAGAGTCTCGCGCTGATTGAGCCCCGCGATCTGAAACTCAGGTTCCGTAAGAAGACGCCTGGAATGATGGATGCCGAGCGGCAGCGCTATAGGGACGCGGCTCGACAGGGCTCGCTATTCGATGAAGCGCTGGCGCAGATGGAGCCCTGCCCCTACGCGGTCCAGGTACCTTTTGTGGATCAAGAAGGCGGTGAGCATGCTCCTCTATGCGAGGACTGGGAGACGACCGCAGCCTTTTACCGCTTGCGCCAGCGCATGTCCGACGAAGCCATAAAGCAGCACCTAGAAGAGACCTACACTGATCGCTCTGGGGGCAAGCGTGTGTTTTTGGCGATGGGGACGGTCAAGCGCCGGCCAGCCCAGTGGCTCCTACTCGGTGTGCTGCGGGTGACCCCGCCGACGCAAAGTGACCAGGAGCGCCAGGGTGAACTCGGGCTGTAGTCACTCATCGCGAAGATGTCGAAGCTCGGACGGCCCATAGAATTACGCGCATGCCGATCTAACTCGGACAGAAGTCGCCTTGCGCGCTCTAACGCCTGCCTTGCTCCTATCCCCTACCCCCGCCGCACCACGTAATCCCGCGCGCGCAGCGCGGCGATGATCTGCTCGCCGAGGGCGCCGTCGCGCACCTCCACCATCAAATGCAGCTCCGTGCTCTGCACCGTCGGCGCGCCGAACAGCTGCTGGTGCTGCACCTCGATCACATTGCCCCCCAGCGCCGCGATGCGCGCCGAAATATCGGCCAGCATGCCGGGGCGGTCGGGGA
>CAZFVH010000332.1:0-503 GCA_964522465.1 uncultured Rubrivivax sp.
CGCGGGACCCGGTCCAGGCGGACCACTTACAGCGCCATCGGCGTAACGATCGCTACCTGCCGGGCGTGGACCTCGACCCGCGTCTGCGCATCACCGATGCGTGGAACGCTGCTGCGCAGCACGGTGCAGAAGGCCTGACCATCATCGGCACCCCCATGAGCGGGCTGCGCGAGGTGTTGCAGAGGCTGTCACCGCAATCCCCCGTGCTCTGGCTGTGCAAGGGTTTCGAGGCCGGCTCCGGCGCCCTGGGGCACGAGATCGCCCAGAGCCTGCGCCCGGGCGGTGCTTCGGGCGTGCTGTCGGGCCCGAGTTTCGCGCTGGAAGTGGCGCAAGGTCGCCCCACGGCCTTGGTGGCGGCCAGCAGCGACCCCACCTTGTGCCAGCAGGCCGTGCAGGCGTTTCACGGCGGCGCCTTGCGCATCTACACCTCGCAAGACCCCACCGGGGTGGAGGTGGGCGGCGCGGTCAAGAACGTCATGGCCATTGCCACAGGCATCCTCGAC
>CAZFVH010000332.1:513-1703 GCA_964522465.1 uncultured Rubrivivax sp.
GGCTCGCGGAGATCACCCGGCTGGGCATTGCCCTGGGCGCACGGGCCGAGACCTTCATGGGACTCTCCGGCCTGGGGGACCTGGTGCTCACGGCCACGGGCGCCTTGTCGCGCAACCGGCAGGTCGGCCTGATGCTGGCCGAGGGCCGCTCGCTTGAAGAGGCCGTGGCCACCCTCGGTCACGTGGCCGAAGGGGTGTACACGGCCGCCACCGTCCTGGCCCGTGCACAGGCCCTCGGCCTGGACATGCCCATCACCGCCGCCGTCGTCGACGTCCTGCAGGGACGGCTCGCACCCGCACAGGCCGTGGCCCGGCTCATGGCCCGGGATGCGCGGTCCGAAGGGATCTGAGCACCCCCAAGGTCCGGGTGGCGCCCGGCTGGGCTCCGCCGCGAAGGCGCAAGAAAGTTTCGAGCGGCCCGACGTCTTCCTGAGAAGGA
Source organism: uncultured Rubrivivax sp. (assembly GCA_964522465.1). GTDB lineage: Bacteria > Pseudomonadota > Gammaproteobacteria > Burkholderiales > Burkholderiaceae_C > Rubrivivax. The sequence goes on from CAZFVH010000332.1 coordinate 953, forward strand.
CAGCGCACCGCCCTTCAAGCCCCGCCCTCGTAGCCGCACTGCCGCCAGGCTTCGAACACCGCCACCGCCACCGCGTTGCTCAGGTTCAGGCTGCGCTGGCCCGCGCGCATGGGCAGCCGCACCCTGCAGTCCGGTGCAAAGCTGTCGCGCAGTGGGGCGGGCAGTCCGGCCGTCTCGCTGCCGAAGACCAGCCAATCCCCCGCGCGCCAGGTCACCTCGCCGAACGGCCGGGCGCCTCGTGTCGTGAAGGCGAACATGCGTGCAGGCTCGGGCTGGGCCTGCACCAGCAAAGCCTGCCAGCTGGCATGGCGGCGCACGGCAGCGAACTCGTGGTAATCGAGTCCGGCGCGGCGAAGGAGCTTGTCTTCCATCGCAAAGCCCAGGGGCTCCACCAGATGCAGCGTGCAGCCGGTGTTGGCGGCCAGGCGGATGACGTTGCCCGTGTTGGGCGGGATCTCGGGCTGGACCAGGACGATGTGGAACATCAGCGGGCTCGTGCTTCTGGCAAGGGGTTCGCGTGGCGGGCTGGGATGGCGGGTTGGGGTGGTGGGTCGAGGCAGTTCAAGGCGTGCGGGCCACCGTCCAGACATCCACGCTGGAGGCTCCTGCCAGCAGCAGGATGCCGGTGGCCTCCCGCAGCGTAGCCCCCGTGGTCATGACGTCATCTACCAGGGCCACGCGTCGCCCCGCGACCTCCGGGTGCCGGCCCGGCGTCACCATGAATGCGCCGCGCAGGTTGCGGCTTCGTTCC
>CAZFVH010000333.1:0-1697 GCA_964522465.1 uncultured Rubrivivax sp.
TGGTGCCGCCCACCTGTGCGCCGTGACCGGCGAAGTAGAACAAGGCCACATCCGCACCGCGCGAGCGGTTCTCGAAGTCGCGCAGCGCCGTCAACATGCCCCGGCGGTCCACGTCGTTGGCCACCTGCACGTCGAAGCCCAGCGCCTGCAGCGTGCGCGCCATCAGCGCCGAGTCGTTGACCGGGTTGCGCAGCGGCCGGTCGGCGTAGCGCGCGTTGCCCATCACCAGCGCCACGCGCTTTTCCGTGCCGGGCGGGATCACCGGCTTGGCGGCCTCGGCCTGGCGGCGGGCTTCCTGTTCCTGGCGCAGTTTCTCGGCCTGTTCGGCCAGTCTCGAGCGCTCGGCCGCGGCGTCCGCCAGGCGCTGCCGCTCCTGCTCGACACGGCCCTGCGCCGCGCTCACCGCATCGCTGGCGGCGCTCAGACGCGCGCGTTCTTCGGTGGTGGCGCGCTCGTCAGCCTGCCGCCGGGCATCGAGATCGGCCTGCAGCGACCGCACCTGCTTCTCCAGCAGATCGACCGCCGCCTTGCGCGCCTCCACCTGCGCCCGCGTGCGGGCCTGCAAGTCCTGCAGCGCCTTGCGCTGCGCCTCCAGATCGGCCTGCAGCCGATCCAGCACCGGGCTGCCCGCCTCGGACACCGACGACGGCCTTGTGGCCGACTGCGCGTGCACGTGCGCCGTGAAACTGGCGGCCATCCCCAACACCAGGGCGAGGCCCAGCGATCGCAACAGCGGCAACCGGGCAGCCAAAACCCGGGCCGACGCCGACGGCGACGACCACAACGACACCGACGCAATACCGGACACCCTGGTTTTCAGATCACTGCTCATCCCGCGCCTGCCACAGCCAGAGGAACCATTTGCACCGATGTTACGGGTTGACACCGCCGCCGTGAGCAAATCCCTGTCTGCAAAGACGTCAGGGCGCGGCAGAACGTCGGATGCGTCGGGAAATTTGTCCCTTTCGGCGGCTCGGTCCGTCACACCGTCACGGCGCTGACGAGGCGACTGCCGATCGCGGCGGCGGCGTCGGGACTTGAGGTCCCTCACGCGTGGCGTCCTGCGGAGTGGGATCGGGTGCATCCACTCACCCTTCGGCCCGGTTCGCAGCCAGCGGACGGCGGCGCTCAGGCAGTCATCCGACGGATCATTTCGGGGGCAAGGTGAACGGAACGACAGACACACAGACGACGATCGCCTGTGCACCTCTGGTCGAGCCTCGAACCTTCAGCCGCTGGCCTCCCCCAAGACCGTCGAAATGCCGTCACTCTGCAATAAAGTCGCGACTTTCTTTCAAATCAGTGCAAAATAAACGCATGAAGCGGTATGTGGACGATCAGGTCCGCCAGGACCTGGGCAAGAAGATGGTGGTCCTCACCGGGCCGCGCCAGGTAGGCAAGACGACGCTGAGCCAGCAACTGATCGAGGCGTTCCCGGGCGGTCAGTACCTGAACTTCGACGTCCCAGCGCACCGGGCCGTGATCCTTCAGCAGGGCTGGCGGCAGGCGGCGCCGCTGATCGTGCTGGACGAGATCCACAAGATGCGGGACTGGAAGGGCTGGCTCAAGGGCGTCGTCGACGGGCGATCGGCCGGTCAGGCCCTGCTCGTGACCGGCAGCGCGCGCATGGACACCTTCCGGCAGGCGGGCGAATCGCTGGCGGGGCGCTACTACCGCATGCGCCTGCATCCGCTGTC
>CAZFVH010000334.1:0-1697 GCA_964522465.1 uncultured Rubrivivax sp.
TGTGCACCTCCTGGTGCGTGAGGGTCAGGCGATTGGCCAACTGGTTGAGCCGGGGCAGCAGCTTCTTGGGGGCCTTGGGGTCCAGGTAGCCGATCGCCTCCAAGGCAGTGCGCCAATGCGCCAGAACGCCTTGCACCTCGCCTGCACCGGCCCACTCGGCAGACGGCGTGGCCGGCAGCACCTGGAACCCGCCCAGGCTCTGCCTCCACTCGTAGGCGATGAGTTGCACCGCCTGGGCCAGGTTCAGCGAGCCGTAGTCAGGGTGGGTGGGGATGCTGAGGACGCTGTGGCAGCGCCACACGTCTTCGTTGGCCATGCCGAAGCGCTCGGATCCAAAGACGAAGGCCACGCGCTGAGGCTGCCGCGCCAGAGGGGGCAGCGCGTCGCGGGGCGCCTGCGCCGGCGGGCCGAAATCGCGCGGCGTCATGGCCGTGGCGCAGGCATGGGTGACGCCGTCCAGGGCCTCGTCCAGGCTGTCGACGATGCGTGCCCGGGTCAGCACGTCGGCCGCACCGCTGGCGTAAGCCACCGTGTCTTCACGCGACAACACGTCCGCAAAACGAGGCCTGACGAGCACCAGGTCTGAGAACCCCATCACCTTCATGGCACGCGCTGCGGCACCGACATTGCCGCCGTGGCTGGTGTGCAGCAAGATGAATCGGGTGGGATCGTCAGAAGCGAACATGAGAAGCTGGGGAAGGACGGGGAGACTTTGGGGAGACTCCGGGGAGGTTTGCAAGTGGTGCGCGGGTAAACTCGCACCCTCTCAGGCAGCCCGCAATTGTCTGCTTGGCGCTCTTTGAGGAAGCCCCCGATGCGCAGTGTCGCGGCGCGGGGTTCTTCGACACCACTGCCTGCCGCTGCCCCGCCAAACCAGCCCCACCCGACACGAGAGGCCCACCCGCCTTTCCAGTTCTGAAAGCCCGTCCATGTCCCAGAACCTGCACCCCATGTTGAACATCGCCGTGAGGGCGGCACGCAGCGCGGGCTCCATCATCAACCGGGCAGCGCTGGACCTGGACGTGCTGAAGGTGGCTTCCAAGGGCACCAACGATTTCGTGACCGAGGTGGACCAGGCTGCAGAAGAAGCCATCATCTCCACGCTGCTGGAGGCCTACCCCGGGCACGCCATCCTGGCCGAGGAATCCGGCCGGCAACGCGGCAGCAAGCACAGCGACTACCTGTGGATCATCGATCCGCTGGATGGCACCACCAACTTCATCCATGGCTTTCCGGTGTATGCCGTGTCCATCGCGCTGGCCTTCCGCGGCAAGGTGGAGCAGGCCGTGGTGTACGACCCCACCCGCAACGACCTCTTCTACGCGAGCAAGGGCAAGGGGGCCTATCTCAACGACCGTCGGCTGCGCGTGTCCAAGCGCATTCGCATGTCGGATGCGCTGATCGGCACGGGTTTCCCATTCCGCAAGGGCGACAACTTCAAGCGCTACCTCAAGATGTTCGAGGAGGTGATGCAGCAGTGCGCCGGCATGCGCCGCCCTGGAGCCGCCGCGCTGGACCTGTGCTATGTGGCGGCGGGCTGGTACGACGGCTTCTTCGAGACCGGTCTGAGCCCCTGGGATGTGGCGGCGGGTTCGCTGATGATCACCGAAGCCGGCGGGCTGGTGGGCAACTTCACGGGCGAGTCCGACTTCCTCTACCAGCGCGAGATCGTGGCGGGCAACCCGCGCGTGTACGGG
>CAZFVH010000335.1:0-1689 GCA_964522465.1 uncultured Rubrivivax sp.
GCTTCCTTGCAGGCAAAGTCGCCGGGGAGTTCTTCGCGCAGGTCGTGGATCTCGCGCGCAAGGGCGGCTGGACCAGCGACGAGCACTTCAGCGTGGACGGCACCCTCATCGACGCCTGGGCCAGCATGAAGAGCTTCCGCCCCAAAGACGAGCCCAAGAAGCCTGATGACAGCAACGGCTGGAGCGACTTCAAAGGCCAGTGCGAAGCCGCCGAAGGCAACCGCAGCAACGACACGCACCAGAGCAAGACCGACCCCGAGGCAAAGCTGCTGCGCAAAAGCAAGGGCAGCGCCTCGAAGCTGTGTTTTGGCATGCACGCCAGCATGGACAACCGCAACGGGCTGTGCGTCACGCTCGACGTGCATCAGGCCGTGGGCAAAACCGAGACGAGCGCCGCCATCGACGCGCTGGACAAGCTCAAAGTGCTCGGCTTCAAGCCGGAGACACTGGGGGCCGACAAAGGGTATCACAACCAGGAGTTCGTGAAGGGCTGCCGCGAGCGCGGCAGTCGCCCCGCACTGTGCGCAGATCGAAGGGAGGCAGGTTGAGGGACTCGACGGGCGCACCACCGGCAAAGGCGGCTACAAAGCCAGCCTGATCGTGAGGCGGCGCATCGAGCAAATCTTCGGTTGGGCCAAAAGCATCGGCGGGCTGCGCAAAAGCGCACACCGGGGTGTGGAGCGAGTCAACGCCGCATGCCAGCCTGTGGGCGGAGCCTACAACCTGCTGCGCATGGCGCGGCTGGCGATGAGCAGCCACGCACCACAAGCGATGGCGGGGGCATAAGCCCCGAGTCGGGCGCACTGCGCCCAAAACGCCCCTCGCGGGGCGCAAAACCGCGAGAAAAGAGGCGCGAGCCTCGCGAAAAGCTCAAAAAACGAGCGGACAGGAAAAGCGCCTCTCAAATCACGGCGTTTTTCAGCAACCTGCTAAACGGCCGCGTGGTTATTCTCTGCGCCGCAGAGCTTTGTATTGGCGGATGAGTCATCTTCCACCCGGCGCAGGCGGACGATGACGTTCGATCATCGAATGAAAATCGCCGAGGTTGTAGGGGCCGTAGTAGGCTTGATTGAGATCGACCTCGGCAAGGACGACAGAGCCCCACTGCTCACCTTTGGCGAGAGGGCGGCCGCCTTGATCGTAGATGGCGGAGTGCATCCAGCCGGCGTCGTGATTCATGAAGGTGCTGCTCACGACGAAGACGTGGTTCTCGCAGGCGCGGGCCTGGGCGAGGAGCGGATTGCAGCCCCACACGGGCCACGCGATGACTTCCGCGCCGTTCTTCGTGAGTTCGCGGGCGACTTCGGGGAAGAAGCCGTCGTAGCAGACCATGAGGCCGACTTTGCCAAAGGCAGTGTCGAAGACGGGATAATCCTTGCCGGGTGCGATGCCTTTCGCGGCCTCGCCGGGTGGCAGGGAGACTTTTCGGTATCTGCCGATGAGTGAGCCATCGGGGCCGAGGAGGACGGCTGTGTTGTAGATGAGGTGAGCGTCGCGTTCGTAAAGACTGAGCACGATGTGCAGGCGATGCTGTTTCGCGAGATCGGCGAAGTAGGTGGTCGAGGGACCGGGGATGGGCTCGGCGATGTCCTCGGGCTTGGCCTTCACATTCGCGCTGGGGACCGTTTCGCCCAGTACGACGAGGTCGGCGTGCTTTTGCGCGGCCTCGGCGATGAGCGGGGCGAATTC
>CAZFVH010000336.1:0-1658 GCA_964522465.1 uncultured Rubrivivax sp.
GTCATCGCCCATTCGGTGATCGGCCGGGGGACTTCGGCGCGCGACTACATCATCGCCCGGGCCTCGCGCATCCTGCCGGTTGCGGTCTTTGCAGTGGTCTTCTCGCTCGCCGCCTTCCTGTTTGCCCGCTGGGCCGGGCTGGGCGAGGGCATGGTCCCGCCCTATGACCGGGCCGATGCCGCCACCGTGCTGCTGCCGCTGGTATTCCTCAGCGAAGGGCCGCTGGGCCAGGGGCTGGTATGGAACCCGGCCTACTGGTCGCTTGCCTACGAGGTGTGGTTCTATGCCCTGTTCGGCGCGGCGGTGTTCCTGCGCGGCTGGCTGCGGGTGCTCGTCCTCGGCTGCTTTGCCGTGATCGCCGGGTGGAAGATCCTGCTGATGATGCCGATCTGGCTTATGGGTGCGGCGCTGGTCCACTGGCAGCACCGCCTGATCCTGTCGCTGAAGCTGGCGCCGCTCGTGCTGGTTCCCGGCGTGGCCGTGGCGATCCTTGCCGATGCCTGGGCCACGCCTGGCGTGCTTGCCTTCTCGGGCTGGCTGGGGATGCATTACGAGGACCTGGGCTTCACCCGCTACGTCCTGACCGACACCGCCATGGGGCTGGGCATCGTGCTGGTCTTCATCGGCCTGCGCCCGGTGGCAGAGGTGCTGGCGCCGCTGCTGGAACGGGTGGCCGGGCCGGTGCGCTGGCTGGCCGGCTGTTCCTTCACCCTGTACCTGCTGCACACCCCGATGCTGCTGCTGATCCGCGGCTACGGCGTGGGCGCGGGTGACAGCATGGTGGTGTTCGTGGCGCTGCTGGCGTTGGTGGTGGGAGCCTGCGCGATGCTGGCAACGGTGATCGAGCACAAGAGCCCGCAACTGCGCCGGGCCATGACCGTCCGGTTCGCCCCATCCCCGGCCGCGCACGCCTGAAACAAGAAAGGGCGCCACGACGGGCGCCCTTTCGAAATACCTGCAAGCTTGCGGGCGATCAGCCCTCCACGTGCTCGGCCAGCACGGTCAGGCCGTTCCCGCCCACTTCGGCAAAGCCGCCGCGCACCTGGATCGTCTCCGGTGCGCTGCCTGCCGACTTGTAGACCTGCACCGCGCCATCGCGGATGGTCGACATGAAGGGCGCATGGCCTTCCAGCACGCCGAATTCGCCCTCGGCCCCCGGGACGACGACCATGAAGACGTCCTCGGAACGGACGAGCCGCGCCGGGGTCACGAGTTCGAAATGCAGTGCCATCATCTTTTCCTTTGGCGCGATCAGGCGTCTTCGGCCAGCTTCTTGGCCTTGGCCACCGCCTCCTCGATCCCGCCGACCATGTAGAAGGCGGCTTCGGGCAGGTGGTCGTACTCGCCATCAACCACGGCCTTGAAGCTCTTCACGGTGTCTTCCACCTGCACGAACTTGCCGGGGATGCCGGTGAACACTTCGGCCACGTGGAACGGCTGCGACAGGAAGCGCTGGATCTTGCGGGCGCGGGCGACGGTGAGCTTATCTTCTTCCGACAGCTCGTCCATGCCCAGGATGGCGATGATGTCCTGCAGGCTCTTGTACTTCTGCAGCGTTTCCTGGACGCGTCGGGCGGTGTCGTAGTGCTCCTGGCCCACGACCGCCGGGGTCAGCACGCGGCTGGTGGAATCGAGCGGGTCGACCGCCGGGTAGATGC
>CAZFVH010000337.1:0-1656 GCA_964522465.1 uncultured Rubrivivax sp.
GGCGATGGTCGAGGGGTTGCCGGTGCCTTCGTTGCTCTTGATCTCGATCGACGGCGCCTGCCCGGCCAGGGCCACCGCAGGCGCCTTCGTGTCGACCGAATAGTTGACACTCGTCGCCGCCGTACCGGCGTTGCCGGCCACATCGGTATAACTCGTCGCCAGCGAGATGACGTTGCTGGCATCGTCCAGGTCGTCCGCCGGCGCGAACGCACCGGTCCATGTCCTGCCGCCATCGCTGCTCGTCATCTTCTGCAGCGTGCCGCTGGCCACTGTCACGTCCGCGTCGCTGTCGAAGCCCGTGACCGGCTCGCTGAAGGTGATCGTGACCGTGGCCGTCTCGCCGGCCTTGAGCGTCGTGTCGCTGATCTCGATGGTGGCCGTCGGGGCGGTCGTGTCACGCGGAGCTTCGCTGGAACGGCCGCCCGCAGCCGCCGCCACACCGACGAGCGCGACGCCAGCGGCCACGAGCGCCAGACTCGACATCGCAGATACCGCAGCCAGCCCTGCGCCTGCCGAGCCGGCCGCTGCGGCGGTGCCGCCCGCGCCCCCTGCGGTGGACGCTTCGCCGGCCTGTGCGACCAGTTCCGCGTCCTGAGCGGACTCGGCCGCCGCTGCCGCGGCGCCGGTCAGGTCCGTCATGGCGGCAGCCAGCCCAGCGGACGTCACCGGCACCGCCAGCGGCGCGGCGCTGGCCGGATCGACGGCGGTGGCGTCTGGTGCCTGCACAGGGGCGACGCCCGCCGCAGACAGTTCGGCGCCGGCGGGCGCCATGGCATGCGCAGCCAGCGCCAGCTCCTGAGCCATCTCGGCCGTCAGCCGCAGCATCGCCTGAACATCCACCGCATCGGCTGTTGCAGTCGGCGCAGTCGGCGCAGTCGGCGCAGTCGGCGCAGTCGGCGCAGCAGGATCCTGCACCACACGCAGGGCCTGTGCATCCGGCGACAGCCCAGCCACATCCGCATCGGTGATGGTGGCCTTCTCAGCATGTGCCGGCAGCCGACCCGAAGCCGCCACTGCGCCCGCGGCCAGCCCCATCACCAGCAGGGACAGGGGGTTGGTGGCTTCGCGCTTGTCGTCCTGACGGACGTCGATGCCCTTGCGCGCGCTGTCGGCCGAGTGGGGGGCGGCGGCGGGACGGGCGCCCTGCGCAGGAGTGGGCAGCTTGGACATGGGGACTCCTCAAAGCGTGTGATACGAGCCTCGGGCGGACGAGGCGGTCGGATGTGCGGCCGCAGGCCTCCGGGTGGGGCCCACCAACGAACGAAGGGGCAGAAGGCCGAAAAATGACCCAGCGACCCGGTCAAAACAGTAAACAATCACCCTACATATCGTATCGTCTTTAAAAACAAAAACAGTTAAAACGACATGTACAGTTTGTTTGAGTAAGAAACACGCAACAGGAAAACCCAGAACACCGCGCAGCGGGGAAGTACTGGTTCGACAGGCGGAGATGGAGGCCGTGTCCCGACGCGCACGGCGGGCGGCAGGCGCCAAGCGGTCAGACGACCGCGGCTGAAGGATTCACGAGTGCCGACGGCCGAGGGGCCATCGCGGCTGTCGCCGAGGGCGAGACCCTCATCGACCTCGCGCAGGAAGCGGGCTCACCGCTCCCTGAACGCGTTCTCCCGCATCGCGACGATGGGCTTGGACAGGAAC
>CAZFVH010000338.1:0-1642 GCA_964522465.1 uncultured Rubrivivax sp.
CTGCACCTGCACCTGCACCTGCACCTGCACCTGCACCTGCACCTGCACCTGCACCCGATCCTGGTCCTGCCAGGGCCGACAGCGCGGCAGGGCCTGCGCTGGCATCTCCGCCAGCGCAAACGCCCACCCCAGCCAAGCGGCCCGCGCCCCGTACCGATGCGCCCGCCGCGCGGGCGGGTCCGGCATCAGCGCCGTCGCGCACTGCCGTCTCACCCGACGCCCAGCAGGCCAACCGCCGCTACGTCGTCCAACTGGCGACCTACCGAAGCCTGGCCCAGGCGCGCGAGGTACGGGGCAAGGTGGAATCGCTGGGGCTGCGTGCCTATTACCAGACGCTCGACACGGCGGACGGGCGACGCTTCAGGGTTCGGGTCGGTCCGTTCGCCACACGCGCCGAAGCCGAGCGCGCACAGAAACGGGTGGCCAGGCTGCGTTTCAACGGCAAAGTGCTGTTGCTCTGACCCCGCTCGCGGATCCGTGTCGCGCCGGGTTCACAGGTCAACCGGCTTCCGGCTCAGCGCCCCGTGCCGCCTTGTCGGCATTGAATCGCATGATGTCCACACCCGTTCAATCACTCTTCGTTCCGACGAGTACTGCGGTCTTCCTCCTCGTCCGACGGACATGACCCAGGGTCCGCAGGCTCGAAGTAGACCGTCAGGTAGGGCTGTCCATCGCGCCCCCGGCCGGTGGAGACATGCCCCAGCAGGCCCAGGCCGGCCACCGCCAGCAGGCGCTGCACCTCCCCGCGCTCGATGCGCAGCGCCTGTGCGAGGGTGAGCAGGTCGGCGGTGATGTCGCGCAGCCGCAGGCCGGCGTCGTAGAGGTTGAGGTCGAAGCCTCGCACCGGCCGGTCGGACTCGCCCAGGTCCAGCCACAAGGCGGCGAAAGCGGGTTGGGCGCTGTGCGCACGCGCAAGGATGCCGAGGACGGCCACCCGCAGCGGCGCGGCCCACGCATCGGACAGCCGGGCATCGACCTCGGCGTGAACCTGTTGCCGACACAGCCCGGGCAAAGCCCGGTAGACCGTCTGCACGCCAGGCCCTGCGCCCAGGGGGGAGACAGCGGCCAGCGCCGCCCCACCGGCCTCGGCCCCGCGCCGGCAGGGCATCTGCCACTTGAACCCCCGGAACAGCTCCACGGCCGGAGGCGGCGACCCGTGCGGATCGTGCGCCCCCGCCAGGGCTGGCCCCAGACGCGCACGGTACTCGGCATAGGCCTTCAGCACCGGCCCCTGGGGGCCGTCCTCGAAGCCGAAGAGCGCCGTGCTCGCGCCCGCCAGTGCTCGCTCGAAGCAGCCGCGCATACCGGCCGGCATCCCCAGGCGTCGTGCGGCCTCGACCAAGCGACCGTGCCCGACCCGCGTCGCCGGCACCCCCAGTAGGTAGCGCTGCGCAAAAAGGCCCCCGGGACACATCTTGACGGAGCGCTCGTACTGCGAAGGCAGATCGAGCGCGTCCAGCACCTGGAAGGGCAGGATGGCCAGGGCCTGCCTGTCGGCCAGATCGTCAGGACCGTCCGGCGGTGGCGCGCAGCGGATCACCTCCATCGCAAGTCCCGTCAGGCCAGGAAGAACGGATCAACCAGGTTCGACAGCCCGGGCCAACCGCCGCCCCAGGAGGCCGACAACGGCTGTGTCGGCAAG
>CAZFVH010000339.1:0-1622 GCA_964522465.1 uncultured Rubrivivax sp.
TGATGTGCGTGGTGGCGGAGGATCGGTTTCGGTCGGGGACGGCAGTGGGGCTGAAGAGGCGGGGGAGTGCGATGGCGGTGTGAGGGGTCGATCTGACGTTTTGGGTCGGATGACGTCTTTCAGTTTCAGGGGGCGCGCGCTGTGAAGCACCCGTAAGATCGGGCTTCGAGCCATTTTGGAGGGCAAGGGATGGCAGGTCCCTGGTTTGACGTAGCGTCCATCTTGCGGATCACCCTGGTGGTAATGATCATGTGGTCGTGGGTCGGCCTGTCGTACGCGCAGGCCGAGCGCCGAGTCGCTTTGGTGGTGGGCAATGCGGATTACGTTCGTGCGCCGCTGATCAATCCCGTTAACGACGCGTCGGATCTGGCGGCTGCGCTGCGGCGGCTGGGTTTCGAGGTGTTGGAGCGGCGCAACCGTAATGCCGATGATCTGCGTCGCGATCTTGCAGAGTTCCAGGACCGGCTTGGTCCAGGCGCCGTCGGGTTGTTCTACTTTGCCGGGCATGGCATGCAGGCCGGGCGAGGCGGTAAGAACTACCTGTTGCCGGTCGGCATGGACTACCGGCGCGAGCGCGACGTGGAGCTCTTCGGGCTGGACGCGAGCACGGTGCTGGCGCGCATGGAGGAGTCTGGGGCGCGGCTCAGCTTGGTGATTTTGGATGCCTGCCGGGACTCACCGCTGCCGCCGGAGGGTCGCACGACTGCCAGCCGCGGCCTTGGGCGTATGGAGGCGCCCAGCGGCTCACTGGTGGCCTTTGCGACGGCGCCAGGGAGTACGGCCGATGAGAACCGCAGCGGGCGCAATGGCCTGTACACGCAGTACCTGCTGCAAGCGATCGAGACCCCGGGCCTGCGGCTCGAGGACGTTTTCCAGCAGGTGCGTCGGGAGGTCGATCGCGTCAGCAACCGCAAGCAGAGCCCGGAGGAGATCAGCAAGCTGACCAGTGCGTTCTATTTCAGGCCGGCGCAGCATGCGGTGACGATGGCGCCGTCGGCTGCTACGGCGCCTCCTCCTGCGACCGGTGCGGCTGTAAGCCTTGCCGACTTGGAGCGCGAGGCCAGGGTGCGCAGACAGTGGGCCGAATGGCAACAGCGGATGCAGACGGACTTTGACCGTATCAGCGCGTTCCAGGGCGAGGCGGACCTTCGTGCTCAGGCGTGGCAGCGCTTTCTCGACACATGGAAGAACGACAACCCGACGAGCAATGACGATGAGGGCCTGCGTGCGCGGGCGCGTCAGGGGCTGGGGCAGGCGCAGTCTGAAGCGCAGCGGCAGCATCGTGTTGCGACCGCTTCAGTACCCGCGGCGGCAGTTGGGGCAGCGGGCAGCGGCGTTGCCGGTGCGAGTCAGACGTTCAAGGACTGCGATGAGTGCCCGGAGATGGTGGTGATCCCGGCGGGGCGGTTCTTGATGGGGAGCCCGGCGCGCGAGGCGGGACGCAATGCCGACGAAGGCCCGCAGCGCTGGGTGGACGTGCCGCGCTTTGCGATGGGCAAGTTCGAGGTGACCCAGCGCCAATGGGAGGCGGTGATGGGCAGCAACCGTAGCCACTTCCGGGCCTGCGGACCGGACTGCCCGGTGGAGAACGTCAGTTGGAACGATGCGCAGGAGTTCGTTCG
>CAZFVH010000340.1:0-1609 GCA_964522465.1 uncultured Rubrivivax sp.
TGCCATGTCTTCACCTGCCATCGACTCGGATTCGGGGCTGGGCCTTGACCGCTGCGCTCCACGTCCGCCCGGAACTCGGCTGCCTCGGCCCCACGCGCAAGCGCGGGAGGCCTTGGGGCGGTCCAGCGTTTTCCCCTGGGTGTTTGCCCACGCTCGGTCGGCAGCGGGAGGGCTGAGTACGGTCGCCCGGCGTCAGGGCCGACGCGGCCTGGGTGCGCTGGCGCTGGCCCTGACCGTTTCGGCCCTGAGTTCTGCGGCAGCCGTCGCAGGCCCCGTCGTCCCGGTCCTGCTTGTCCAGGCTGGTTCTGAGGCGGCCGCCACGGGTCGGTTCACGCTCGATGGCCACATCGAACCCTTGCGCCAGGCCACCCTGGCGTCGCAGATCCAGGGCAACGTCACGCGCTTGGCCGTCAAGGCCGGTGACGCGGTGCGTGCCGGCCAGCTGATCGCTCGCATCGACGAGCGCGAGACCCAGGCCGGGCTTCAACGCAGCGGGGCAGCGCTCGCCCAGGCCGAGGCCGAGGACCGCAACGCCCGGCTGCATCTGGACCGCACGCGCGAACTGCGTGCGCAGGGTTTTGTCAGCCAGGCGGCACTGGACCAGGCCGAGACCCAGTGGAAGGCCACGCAGGCTGGTGTCCAGCAGGCCCGGGCCGGTCAGGCGCAGGCCCAGATCTGGCGCGGCCATGCGCAGCTGAGCGCGCCCTTCGACGGTGTCGTGCTCGCCACCCACGTCCAGGCGGGTGATCTGGCGGCGCCCGGCCGCCCGGTGGCCACCTTGTACGCCCCCGGCGCGCTGCGCGCGGTCGCCCAGGTGCCTGCCTCGCGCACAGCCCTGGCGCGTGGGGCGACCCGTATCGAGGTCGAGCTGCCCGACGGCCGGCGCGTGACCCCGACGCGCGGCGCCGAGTTGTCCACCGCCGATCCGGTGACGCAGACCGTCGAGTGGCGGCTGGATCTGCCGGCGGCTGCCGTGGCCAGACTCTATCCGGGGCAGACGGTGCGCGTGCACTTCGCGGGTGCTTCGGTGGCTGCGGCGTCCCGTGTCGGTCCGCCGGCACTTCGCATCCCCGCCACGGCAGTGCTGCGTCGGGGCGAGTTGACCGTCGTCTACGTGGTCCAGGGGCAGGGCTTCTCCCTGCGCGCCGTGCGCCTCAGCCCCGATCGTGGTGACGCAGGCGTCGAGGTCGTCGCCGGCCTGCGCGATGGCGAGCGCATCGCCATCGACGCGCTGAAGGCGGGTCTGTCGGGCGCGACGCCTGCCGCCGGGGCGCAGCCATGAGCGCCTCGAGCGGACCGGGTGATGCCGGCGCGACCGTCTCCATGGGGGTCTCGGGCCGCCTCGCGCGGACCTTCCAGGACCATGCCCTGACCCCGCTGCTGGCCCTGGTGGCGCTGCTGCTCGGGCTCTTCGCGGTGCTGGTCACGCCCCGGGAGGAAGAGCCGCAGATCAACGTGACCATGGCCAACGTGCTGATCCCCTTCCCCGGGGCGGGCAGCGCGGACGTGCAGCACATGGTGGCGCGCCCGGCCGAACAGGTGCTGGGACAGATTGCCGGGGTCGAGCACACCTATTCGGTGTCGCGGCCCGGCGTGGCGGTGCTGACGG
>CAZFVH010000341.1:0-1609 GCA_964522465.1 uncultured Rubrivivax sp.
TGCCATGTCTTCACCTGCCATCGACTCGGATTCGGGGCTGGGCCTTGACCGCTGCCCTCCACGGCCGCCCAGAGCTCGGCTGCCTCGGCCCCACGCGCAAGCGCAGGAGGCCTTGGGGCGGTCCAGCGTTTTCCCCTGGGTCTTTGCCCACGCTCGGTCAGCAGCGGGAGGTTCGAATACGGTCGTCCGGCGTCAGGGCCGACGCGGCCTGGGTGCGCTGGCGCTGGCCCTGACCGTTTGGGCCCTGAGCTCTGCGGCCGCAGTCGCAGGCCCCGTCGTCCCGGTCCTGCTTGTCCAGGCTGGTTCTGAGGTGGCCGCCACGGGTCGGTTCACCCTCGATGGCCACATCGAGGCCTTGCGCCAGGCGACGCTGGCTTCGCAGATCCAGGGCAACGTCACGCGCTTGGCCGTCAAGGCCGGTGACGCGGTGCGTGCCGGCCAGCTGATCGCTCGCATCGACGAGCGCGAGACCCAGGCCGGGCTTCAACGCAGCGGGGCAGCGCTCGCCCAGGCCGAGGCCGAGGACCGCAACGCCCGGCTGCATCTGGACCGCACGCGCGAACTGCGTGCGCAGGGTTTTGTCAGCCAGGCGGCACTGGACCAGGCCGAGACCCAGTGGAAGGCCACGCAGGCTGGTGTCCAGCAGGCCCGGGCCGGTCAGGCGCAGGCCCAGATCTGGCGCGGCCATGCGCAGCTGAGCGCGCCCTTCGACGGTGTCGTGCTCGCCACCCACGTCCAGGCGGGTGATCTGGCGGCGCCCGGCCGCCCGGTGGCCACCTTGTACGCCCCCGGCGCGCTGCGCGCGGTCGCCCAGGTGCCTGCCTCGCGCACAGCCCTGGCGCGTGGGGCGACCCGTATCGAGGTCGAGCTGCCCGACGGCCGGCGCGTGACCCCGACGCGCGGCGCCGAGTTGTCCACCGCCGATCCGGTGACGCAGACCGTCGAGTGGCGGCTGGATCTGCCGGCGGCTGCCGTGGCCAGACTCTATCCGGGGCAGACGGTGCGCGTGCACTTCGCGGGTGCTTCGGTGGCTGCGGCGTCCCGTGTCGGTCCGCCGGCACTTCGCATCCCCGCCACGGCAGTGCTGCGTCGGGGCGAGTTGACCGTCGTCTACGTGGTCCAGGGGCAGGGCTTCTCCCTGCGCGCCGTGCGCCTCAGCCCCGATCGTGGTGACGCAGGCGTCGAGGTCGTCGCCGGCCTGCGCGATGGCGAGCGCATCGCCATCGACGCGCTGAAGGCGGGTCTGTCGGGCGCGACGCCTGCCGCCGGGGCGCAGCCATGAGCGCCTCGAGCGGACCGGGCGATGCCGGCGCGACCGTCTCCATGGGGGTTTCGGGTCGTCTCGCGCGGACCTTCCAGGACCATGCCCTGACCCCGCTGCTGGCCCTGGTGGCACTGCTGCTCGGGCTGTTCGCGGTGCTGGTCACGCCGCGGGAGGAGGAGCCGCAGATCAACGTCACCATGGCCAACGTGCTGATCCCCTTCCCCGGGGCCGGCAGCGCGGACGTGCAGCACATGGTGGCGCGCCCGGCCGAACAGGTGCTGGGGCAGATCGCCGGGGTCGAGCACACCTATTCGGTGTCGCGGCCCGGCGTGGCGGTGCTGACGG
>CAZFVH010000342.1:0-1608 GCA_964522465.1 uncultured Rubrivivax sp.
CGGTCGGAAAACCCAGGAATCCCGCGGACTTTCACGTTGTTCACGGCTGACTAGCCGACGCTTGGGCCTGAGGCAGGAGGGCCGGAAGCATCACCCGAGGGACTTCCCGGTCAGGGGGGCCTGGGACGCAGGCGCATGGCCCGTCCAGGTCGCCACGGTCATGGCCGGGGAAGTTGGAAGATCTTCCCGGAAGGAAGTTCTCGGGGGCTGGCAGATCGATGTCGACGCGAACGCGACAAGCCAAGGCGTGGAAAGACGATAGGCTTGGTGGTGCCCACCATCGGCTTGACCAGGGCACGGCTGGAGATCGGTCTCACCAATCTCGCCTACAACATCAAGCACCTCGTCTGGCTCGGCCGCAAGGCCGCGCCGACGTAGGGCCTACAGCCGCAGCGTGATCCCGGTCACCACGTCGTCTCTGACGGGGCTTCAAGATCAGTTCTTTTGCCCCTCCTTACGCAACAATTCGCCGATCTGGATCCAGCGCTCGGCCAGTTCAGGCGATAGATCCTTGGCGAGTTCGATAGCCATATGGACTCGCTGCCCCTTCCGGCGCTGCTCGGGATCAACTTCCAGTTCGGCCGGCGTGCAGTCGTAAATCTGCGCGAGGCGCTTTACGGCATCGTCAGGAGGCATCACCGCTCCCGTTTCGTAACGCAACAGGGTGGTGTGCGAGATGCTCAACCGAGCCGCCACTTGCTGGAGGGTCAACCCCCTGAAGCGGCGCCAAGCTCTGAGGTGGGACGCCATAGATCGTCGTATAGGCCCACCAGTCCGATGATGGGAATAGTGGGTCAGGCCCTGCCATAACCATGTGCATGGTTCGCACATTTACTTGATCGTTAATGAATTCGCAATAAGACCGTGAGGAGCCCGATTGCGCGCGTGGCCAAGGTGACAAGGCGTAGCGTCTTCTGTTCTCGCAATGAACG
Organism: uncultured Rubrivivax sp.; assembly: GCA_964522465.1. Taxonomy (GTDB): domain Bacteria; phylum Pseudomonadota; class Gammaproteobacteria; order Burkholderiales; family Burkholderiaceae_C; genus Rubrivivax. The sequence continues at coordinate 933 of CAZFVH010000342.1, forward strand.
ACGCTTCGCCCGATCATATCATGCTGCCTCGAAATGGAGGCCGCATCATAGTGAAGCAGGACGTCAGGAGCGGACGCACCTCGTCCACGGAGCCGGCCACACCTCCGTAGTCTGGTACGCTGACCCAGGCCGCCACGGCGCAGCACCGCTTCAGCAGCGCGATCCTGTGCCAGCCATGTTCCAGTAGCGGGGCTTGCATCTGGCTGATCAGCGTCGTCGGTTCCGCCGGCAAGCGCTAGCGCGCATCGAGTAGCGTCAGCAGCGCTCGCGGCCCGCGATGACTTCAATGTGCCCGATCGGCTGCGGCAGAAGGGCATGCCCAGGCTTCCGGATAGGCGCTGACGGTCGCACCGCCGGTCCGGTTAAATTCGGGGCTGCTTCCATATCCGCCAAAAGCTTGCCGCAATGCCTCCATGAATCAGCCCTCACGACATCGCCATGATAGCAAGGATCGCAGGAGGTGCGGATGCGCAGAGTTATTCTTGCTGCCTTTCTTGCGGCTACGCTTGGTACCACCGGATGCACAGACCGCCACGGAAATCCCGACGCGCTTGCAACAGGGCTGCTGGGCTTGGGTGTGGGGCTTGTCGCCGGCGCTGCCATCGCTTCTGCCAACCAACCGTGAGCTGCACCCGGTTTCTCTGGACACCCATTTGTCCGAGGAGAGACCGGAACG
>CAZFVH010000343.1:0-1560 GCA_964522465.1 uncultured Rubrivivax sp.
CCTGCGGGCCGACTCCGCTGCGATGCTCGCGTCGGGGTCGCGCCGCCGAACTCGCGCCGCTCGCCTGTGGCTCGCTGTGCTCGGACAACGGCGGCGAGTCAGTTCACGAAGCGCGCTGCGCGCGCCGACCCCGACGCTGCGCTTCTCGCCGCCCTCAAAGGCCCCGCGGCCGGGCCTGCGCGGCGGCTGCGGGGGAGGCGATCGCGAAGTCCGTAGCGAGCGGCTGGAATCGCCGGGTGGGCGTACCGCCTGCGTTGGCCGACGGGCCGGCGATCGTCTTCAAGACCGCCTGCTGGGCGAAGTCCAGGTCCTTCACGCTCAGCCGAGGCGCCTCTTCGATGCGCAGCCCGGCTCCGTAGAGCGGCCGGGCCAGCAGCCCGTGGACACCGTCCAGTTCTGCCAGCACCGCCGCCACCTCCTGCGCCGACAGCACCACCGGCAGCCGTCGTTTGGGCACCGGCCGCCCGATCTCGTCCATCCAGGGCAGTTGCTGGCCGAGCACCTTCCCGTAGAGGAACAGCAGCGCTGACAGCGCCTGCCGATGGCTGGACACCGACAGCCCACGCTGCGCCGCCAGGTGCGTCAGGAAGGCCTCGACCTCGGGCCCGCCCATCTCCACCGGGTGCCGCAGGCCATGAAAACGCACGAAGTCACGGCACCAGAACACATAGGCCTCTTCGGTGCGCAGGCTGTAGTGCAGGCCCCGCACCCGCTCACGCACCTGGTCCAGCAGCCGCGTGGCCCGCAGCGGTGGTAGCGCCGCTGTCCTGTCAGCTCGACGCGGCGCGCCCGCCGCACGCGCCGAGGCCTTCTGATTGCCTTGTGAACTCGGCGTCAACATGTCCAACCCCTTGCAAACGCGACTCGAAGTGACCAGAATCAGCCACAAGCACCCGTCGCTTTGTGCGTCAACTTTAGTACTGTATAAACGTACAGTCAATGGGGGGAAAGTCGAAGTGCATCAGGACCTTAGCGCTATCAGACCCCTCTGCGTTAGACGACAAGCGCCGCGCAAAGCGGCGTAAGTTTTTCGTCTATAACACGTTAGGCCTCACACCGGTACCACCACTGATCCGTACGACGTCTCAAACACAAAGGAAAAAGTATATGAACTCACTTCGCACGATCCGGTCAGTTTTCAGCCTCACCTGCGTAGCGTTGGCGTCGGTCGCCTGGGCACAGAAAGAGACCTTGATTCCTCGCAGCGCGACTGGGGACAAAGGAAAGTACTACCTCCTCGAGGCGAAGAAGAACGGGGACATTGTTTCCGCGCTGCATAAGCGCGTTGGAGTGGACTCGATCGGCTTCACGCGTACCGAAACGAACTGCAAGACCCGTCAGATGCGAGAGTTGGGATACGGGGAGGACTCGCCTGCGAACATCAAGCTCAAGCCAACGAAGTGGTTTGAGATTGTTCCAGGTTCGAGCAAGAGCGATCTCGCGCGCTTTGTCTGCAAGTGGTGAGAGCCCACCTGGAGGGGAGGCGCTGCGTAGTGAGGCCTAACTGTCGGGTCCCGGATGATTGGATTCTGAAAAATAGGCGTGCACTGCTCTTGGGAC
>CAZFVH010000344.1:0-1557 GCA_964522465.1 uncultured Rubrivivax sp.
CAGCACCGGCAGCACCGGGGTGGCCGGCGCGTTGGCCTGCTCGGCGATCGCGATCGTCGCGGTGGCGTCGCCGCTGACCGTCACCGTGCCCTGCCCCTGCGCCTTCAGCTTGCCGCCGGCCAGGTAGGCGTTCAACGCCACAGGCGCGCCGTACAGACTCACCGTGACCCCGCTGCCGGCCTGCAGGCCCGCCGCGCCTTCGGCGCTGGAGACCTTGACATCGGCATCGGCGTCCCACGACAGGGTCGCGCTGGCGCCGCCGGCCGTGAAGGTCAGCGTCACCGGCCCCGGCGCCACCAGCGGCTGCGCGCCGAAGGCGATCGACACAGCTGCCCCGGGCGTCGTCCTCACCGTACCTGGCGTGCGCAGGACCAGCACGGCGTTGCCCGCCGTCGTCTGCGCCGGCGCCGTCAGATCCGCCTTCACCACCGCCTTCGCGCCGGCCCCGTTCGCCAGTTCCACCGTCAGCGTCGTCGAATCCCCGAGGTAGCTCACCAGCCCCGCCCGCAGGTAGCCCTGCAGGTCGCCCGCCTTGCCGATGAGCTTCAGGCTCGTCGTCCCGTCGCCCTCCACCGTCACGTTCGAGCCGCCGGTGGCCGACAGCTCCCGCACACCGCTGGCCGGCGCGGCCACGCCCAGCGTCAGCGTCAGCGTCTCGTCGAGATCCGCATTCCCGTCGCCCAGGACCGCCCCCGTGAATACCAGCGACGACGCCTCACCTGCCGTAATCTGCAGGCCGGCCGGCAGGCTGCCGATGGTCGGCGCCACCGCCGTGCCGCTGCGGCCTTCCACGGCCGGCGCGATGGCATCGATGCGCGCGACCTGGACCGTCTCGCCCACCACCGTCGCACCGCTCGTCTCGCGCACCGTCACCCGCAGCGTGTAGCTCTGGCCGTTCGTGCCGTTGAACTTCAGCGCGCCCGCGGTGGCCAGGTAGGCGCTCAGCGCGCTCTCGGTGCCCACCAGCGTCAGCGTGGCGCCGGCCTCGGTGGCACCCGTGGTCACCGCCGTGGCCGACCCCTCGACGGTGGCCTGCAGCCCGCTCGCGTCGAGCCCCGTGGCCGTCAGCGTGGCGCTGGCCGAGGCCGCGCCGCCCGCGTCCAGCACACTCAGCACCACCGTGCGTGTGTGGGTCGCGGCGTCGGTGCCCGTGCCCAGCGCCCCCGCGGCCAGCACGATCTGGCCGTTCGTGTACGCCGAGGTGAAGGCGGCGGGCAGGCCCAGCGTGGGCAAGGTACGCGCCGCGGCGGTGTTGACCTGCGCCTCGACCGTGATCGTGCCGCCGGCCGCGCCGCCGACGGTCACCGTGCCCGCGCCGCCCGCCTTCAACTTGCCGCCGGACAGGTAGGCGTTCAGCGCCTCAGGCGTGCCGTACAGGCTCACCGTCGCCCCGCTGCCGTCGGCGATGCCTGCGGCGTCCCCGCTGGCCGCCTTCACCGCCCCATCCGCCAGCCAGCTCAGCGACGCGCCACCAGCCGCCGTGAACGTCAGCGTCACCGGCCCGTCGGCCACCAGCGCCTGCGCGCCGAAGGCCATGGACACCACCGCACCCGGCGT
>CAZFVH010000345.1:0-1547 GCA_964522465.1 uncultured Rubrivivax sp.
GCGGCGGCGGCGGCTATGGCGATCCTCTCGCGCGCGATCCGCAGGCCGTGCTGGCGGATGTGCGCGCCGGGACCGTGAGCGCGGAGGGGGCGCGGCGTGACTATGGCGTCGCGCTGGACGCGACGGGCCGCGCGGTGGACCTCGAAGCGACGCGCGCCTTGCGCGCGGCAAGGGGGCGCTGAGACATGGCGCGGCCACGTCCCCCCCGCCCGTTCCCGGGCGTGCGGCCCATCGGCCGGCCCTTCTGGCTGATGCTGCCGGGCGTTGCCTGGCTGCTGGTGTTCGGCCTCGCGCCGGTGGCGTTCATGGTCGCCGTGTCGTTCTGGCGATCCTCGATCTTTGGCACCACGCCCGATTTCGTCTTCGACAGCTACGCCCGAATCATCGAGGAACCGCTGTATCTCGACTTGATTATCAAGACGCTGCGGATGGCCGCGCTGACCACGCTGCTGTCGCTGCTTGTCTCCTACCCGCTGGCCTGGTTCCTGGCGACGCGACGCGGTGTGTGGAAGGCGATCTGCCTTGTCGCCGTCTTCGTGCCCTTCTGGATCAGCTACGTCGTCCGCACCTTCGTCTGGCTGCCGATCCTGGGGCGCAACGGGCTGATCAACCAGGCGCTGCTCTCGCTCGGCATCGTGGATGCGCCGGTGGGCTGGCTGCTCTACAACGAAGGCGCGGTCTATCTCGGTCTCGTCTACGTCTACACCCTGTTCATGACGCTGCCGATCTACCTCGCGCTCGGCCGCATCGACCCGAAGCTGCTGGAGGCCTCGGCCGATCTCGGTGCCCGGCCCTGGCAGACCTTCCGCCATGTCGTGCTGCCGCTGTCCTGGCCGGGCGTACTGTCGGGCTGCATCATGGTCTTCCTGCTCGCCGTCTCGGCCTATGTCACGCCGCGGCTGCTGGGGGGCACATCGGGGATCATGCTCGGCAACATGATCGCCTCGCAGTTCCTGTCGAACAACAACTGGGCGATGGGGGCGGCGCTGTCGGTCACGCTGGTGGCCATTGTCGGCGCGCTGCTTCTGGTGACAGGCCGCTGGATCGGCATCGCAGAGGTCTTCACCGGAGGCAAGAAGTGAGCCCGCCCGCCCCGCGCCCACGCGATCCGTATCGCTGGTGGCGGGCCGCACTCGGCCTCTACACCACGCTGTTCCTGTCCTTTCTGTACCTGCCGCTGGTCGTCATCCTGGTGCTCTCTTTCAACGACAGCACCTCCACCGGCTTCCCGCTGCGCGGGGCGACGCTGAAATGGTACGCGCAGGTCATGGGCTCGGCCGACCTGCTCGCGGCCTTCGCCAATTCGATGGCCGTCGGCGCGGCGGCGGCCGTGCTTTCCACCTCGCTCGCGCTGCTGCTTGCGCTCGGCTTCCGGCACGGCATCAGGGGTCAGTCGCTGGTGCTGAACCTCATCCTGCTGCCGGTGCTGCTGCCCGGCATCGTGGGCGGGGTGGTGCTGCTGATCTTCTTCGGCTGGATGGAACTGCGGTCCGACCTGTGGACCACGGTGCTCGTCGCGCATGTGAACTATGTGCTGCCCTTCGCCT
>CAZFVH010000346.1:0-1114 GCA_964522465.1 uncultured Rubrivivax sp.
AGCCCTTCCTGGCCAGATGGTAGAGCGTACCGACGCCGACCACGCCGCCTCCGATGACGACCACGCGCGCATGTGTTTTCATATGGGCAAATCCCTGAAAGAACCCCGTTGATGTGAGCGCACAATAGTGAGACCAGTTCAACAGTCGTGAGGTGGAACGACCGGGGCAGGCCGGAATCCGACACTCAGCCCGCGAATCCGCCGGATGTCAGGAAGGCCCGCTCCTCCGGGGTGGAAACCCGCCCCAGCAGGGCATTGCGGTGCGGGAAGCGCCCAAAGCGGACAATGATATCGAGGTGGATCTGCGCCCAGTAGGCCATGTCCGACAGTCCCATGGTCTGGAACAGGGCAACGGCTCTGCGCTGGGCGTCGAGGTCCTCGGCATGTTCATAGGGCATGACCAGCCATTGCGCCCGCGGCGCGGGAAGCTTCTGGTGATAGCCACGCCCGATCCAGCTTCTTGCCATGCGGAGCGCCTTGGTGTCCGCCGCAAAAGCCAGCGGGCTTCCACGGTGGATGTTGCGCGGCAGCTGGTCGAGCAGGATGACGAGGCCCAGAGCTCCCTCCGGGGTCTCGGACCAGTGGTCGAACGCCCCGGCCCGCGCATGCACAAGCGCATCCCCGAAGCGCACCTTCAGGGCCCCGTCGAAGGCGGCGTCCTTGAAGAACCAGCGGCTTTCGCCCGCCTGCTCCCAGAAGCCTGTCACGTCCCGTGGTGTCACGTGAGCCCCGTGTGTTTCTCGATGAAGCCCGCGAGTGCCGTAACGTCGTCCCTGTCGAAGACCGGCACGGGCGAATCGGTGGCCGGCCCGTTGGCGGCGACCGCGACGACGGTCGGATCATCGCCTGCGAGCTTGGGGTGCGCGAGGTCGAGGTTGCGCACCTCGATCTTGTCATGCCCGTCACGCTTGTATCCCTCGACGATGACAAGGTCGCAGGGCGCCAGCTTGGCCAGGATTTCCTCGAGGGTCGGCTCCGCGTCATCGCGGGACTCGTGAATGATGGCCCAGCGGTGGCGTGAGACGACGGCGACCTCAAAAGCCCCTGCCTTACGGTGGCGGAAGCTGTCGCGGCCCTGATGGTCGATGTCGAAGGAGTGATGTGCATGCTTCAC
>CAZFVH010000346.1:1124-1543 GCA_964522465.1 uncultured Rubrivivax sp.
AAGGCCGCGCCGGGTAAGCTCCGTCACGAGCTTCTCGACCAGCGTGGTCTTTCCTCCATTCTTGAAGCCCGCAACGCCGATGACCCTGTTCATGGGGCGAACTCTGCCGCAATTCGCTCCGCTACTGCAAGTTCGTCCGGCGTGTTCACATTGAAGAACGGATCATGGGAGGTGATTGGCCATTCGACGACCGCCGCATGGCATCGCCTTACCCAATCCTGCATCCGCGGCGTGAGCGCTTGTGAGAGCGTCTTCTCGAGACCCTGCAACAAGCTGGAAGACCAGAGCCCGGTGAGATAGTGCTCCTGTCCGCCCGAGGACGCGATGGCCGCAGGCTGACCTGCCGCGGCAAGCCGCGCCACCAGATCGTACGGCAGGAAAGGGGCATCCGATGGAGCGGTGAGCACGGCATCGAAGCC
>CAZFVH010000347.1:0-1533 GCA_964522465.1 uncultured Rubrivivax sp.
TCATGCAGGAGCGGACCCACGCCTTCGCCATGAAGTCCCAGATGTGGCTGCTCGATCCTCGACCGAACCTCACGGCGATCGTCGACATGGTCGAGAAGGGCTTCGAGCTATCCGAGGCCTCGAATACTCCCGTGATCCTCGAACTGCGGCTTCGTTCGTGTCATCTACACGGCGCCTTCACCGCCAAAGACAACAAGCGCCCATCCATGACCGTTTCCGAGGCTGTGCAGAATCCCCAGCGAGACCTCAGTCGCATCGTGCTGCCCCCCGCGTCATTCCTGCACGAGCAGGAGAAGGTGACGAAGCGGTGGCCGGCTGCGGTGAAGTTCATCACCGAGAACAAGCTGAACGAGTTCGTCAACAACGGCACCCAGGACGTCGGCATCATCCTTCAAGGTGGTCTGTTCAATAACGTCAACAGGGCACTTGAACTATGTGGTGTCTCCGACGCCTTCGGTAACTCGCAGATCCCCCTCTACGTCATGAACGTCACCTACCCGGTGATCGATCAGGAGGTCCTGGACTTCTGTTCCGACAAGAAGGCGGTGCTGCTCGTCGAGGAAGGGCAGCCCGATTTCATCGAGCAGAACATCCAGACGATATTGCGACGAGGCGGCGCGACAGCAGTGCTCCATGGCAAGGACCTGCTTCCGGTGGCGGGGGAATACACACCCGCCGCCGTCACCAAGGGCGTCCATGCGTTCCTGCTCAAGTACCTACCGGACCTTGCCGGAGAAGCACCCGCAGTCACCTTGCCCCATGACGATCCGCGAAGCCCCTTCGCGCCGCGCATCGCACCGGACCTGGTGCAAGGGCGCCCACCGGGGTTCTGCACCGGTTGTCCCGAGCGCCCGATTTTCTCAGCCCTGACACTCGCGCAGCGCGAGGTGGGCGAGCACTACGTCAGCGCCGACATCGGCTGTCACCTGTTCTCGATCAACGCTCCTTTCAACATCGGAGCGACGACCATGGGCTACGGCTTGGGTTCGGCTGCGGCGTCGGCGTTGAACGGTGCTCAGGCCGACAAGCGCGCCATCGCCTTCATGGGTGATGGTGGCTTCTGGCACAACGGCCTCACCAGCGGAGTGGGCAACGCGGTCTTCAACGAGAACGATCAACTCCTGGTCATCGTCGACAACGCATACAGCGCAGCCACGGGCGGCCAGGACGTCCTGTCCTCGACAGCCGAGAACCCGACCCGCTCCACCAAGCACCCGATCGAACGGGCCGTGCGTGGTGTCGGCGTGAAGTGGGCGCGCACGATGACGAATACGTTCAAGGTCGCCGAGATGCGTGACCTGTTCAAGGAGGCGCTCACCACCCAAGAGAAGGGCCCCAAGGTCATCGTCGCGCAGAGCGAGTGCACCTTGAATCGGATGCGCCGGGAGAAGCCGGCGAAGGCGGCAGCCATCAAGGCCGGCAAGCGCGTGGTCAACGAGCGCTACGGCGTGGATCCGGAGACGTGTACCGGGGATCATTCGTGCATCCGCATCTCCGGCTGCCCGTCGCTGACCATCAAGGAGAATCCGGATC
>CAZFVH010000348.1:0-1533 GCA_964522465.1 uncultured Rubrivivax sp.
ATGACTGCTCGTGTCGAACTCGGGCGGCCGATGTCGAACGGCAACGTTCGGCCAAAAGCGGTCGAGGGCAATGGTCGGCTTTGGTCGGTGGCGCCCGGGCAGCTCGTGGTCAAGTTGACGCAAATGCGCTACAGTGATGATGCAAATGAGCGCAACACCGGAGCTCCTCATGTCCTCGACTGCCGCGTCCCCGCTGCAAAACCTCTGGTCGATTGTCCTGTCCAGGGTCGGCGGTGCCCACATCGAGTTCGGCGACAACATCATCTTCACGAACAACGAGGCGGGCCCGGCACCGCGGGCGGGTGGCAAGGCTGGCGCCAAGGGCGACGCGAAGGGTGACCTGACTGCCGCCACGGGCGCCGTCAGGGCGGTCAAACTCGGTCGGCACGCGCTCGTGCACCGCAAGTCTGCTGTCAAGGATGTCACGATCCCTGACCACCTGTCGGCCAGGCAAGCCCACGTCATCGTCAAGTTGGGCATCCCCAGCCGCAGCCTGGACCCGCTGAGCGTCCACTTGGGCATCGGCAAGGGCGCGGCCGCGGGTGTCCTGGGAATGGACCGTGCCACGGCCAACCGCAAGGTGGCCAAGGACGACGTGCTTCCGACCTATGCCGCCGAGAGCATGCTGCGCCTGCTCGAGCTCGACGCGATGGCACGCGACACCTTCGAGACCAAGGAAGAAGCGGCTGCGTGGCTGCGCCAGCCACACCCGATGCTCGACGGGGAGACGCCGCTGGACTGCGCCAAGTCGGGCTTTGGCGCCGAACGCGTCAAGGACATCCTCAACGCCGTCAAGTACGGTGGCGTCGTTTGACCACGGTCTACCGCATCGGCTACTGCGACACGCCGGCACCCGCGCTCAACGTTCTGCTCATGAGTCTGGGCTACGGCTCGACGCAGGGCAGCGGCCGCTGGCACACCAAGGGGCCCAACCAGGTCGTCTACTGCGGCTCGAGCCGGGCCCTGTGCCAGCTCGAAAAGCGCGTGCACGCCAACGGCGCCAACCCCAAGAACCAGGCGCTCATGCGGTTGGAGATTCCTGCGGCCGCCTCCCTGATCGAGGTCGAGACGTTGGGCCTGCCTGCGGACTGGCGCGACGACGAGACGGCCACCCAGACCATCGGCAACACCTGGGTTGCCTCCGGCGCGAGCCTGGGGCTATGGGTGCCGTCCTACATCGAGCCCGGCGAGCGGAACCTGCTGCTCAACCCTGCGCACCCGGCGTATGCCAACGTCACCCTCCACATCGAGCGCCACCCGTTCAAGTTCGACCCGCGGCTGTTCATCGCGCCGGCGCCCGCAGCGCCTGGCGGCACTTCCCCCTGAAGCGCCAACATCCAGACGCCAAACGAGTTCTTTGGCTGTCGTGCACAGGCAAGCGCCGAAAGGGCCTTAGACGTCCGCTTCGCGGTAACCGTCCGCGAACCCTCGTCCTTGCCACATCGAGGCCGATGGGCGATCTTTCAGGCTCCGCGACAACTGGAGCTGACGGATGGATTCCGAGTCGATCGACAACGACGCGCAGCAGGGCGC
>CAZFVH010000349.1:0-1521 GCA_964522465.1 uncultured Rubrivivax sp.
CTTCACCCATGCCAGCACCTACGGCGCGCACGCCCTGTACTGCGGCGACGTAGATTGCGCGCAGGACGGCTACCTCAGCGACCTGCTCAGCGACCGCGCCGTCGATTTCGTCCGTCGCCGCGCCGCGCAGGCCGCCAGCGGCACCCCCTTCTTCCTGAGCCTGCACTACACCGCCCCCCACTGGCCGTGGGAGACGCGCGACGACCGCGCCCTGGCCGCGGAGGTGCGCGACAACCTGTTCCACCTGCACGGCGGCAACCTGCACACCTACCGCCGCATGATCCACCACATGGACGAGGGCATCGGGCGGGTGGTGGCCGAGCTGCGCCACCACAGCCTGCTCGACGACACCCTGATCGTCTTCACCAGCGACAACGGCGGCGAGCGCTTTTCCGACAATTGGCCGCTGGTGGGCGGCAAGATGGACCTGACCGAAGGCGGCATCCGCGTGCCCTGGGTCGCGCACTGGCCGGCGCGCATCCCGCCCGGCGGTGTGACGGCGCAGCACTGCCTGACGATGGATTGGTCGGCCACGATGCTCGCGCTGGCCGGCGTCGAGGCCGACCCGAACCATCCACTGGACGGGGTGACCCTGACGCGCGTGCTCGACGACCCACTGGACACCTTCGAGCGGACGATGCACTGGCGCATGAACCACCGCGGGCAACGCGCGCTGCGTGAGGGCCCGTGGAAATACCTGCGCGTGGACGGGCACGACTACCTGTTCCGTCTGGACCGCGACGAGCGCGAACGCGCCAACCTCGGCGGGCGGGAGCCCGAGCGCCTGCAGGCGATGCGCGCGGCCTGGGAGGCCTGGGACGCGACCATGCCACCCGTACCCGCCGACGCCACGGTCAGCCTGGGCTACTCGGTGCGCGACATGCCGCAGCGCTGAGTCTGGCGGCACTCGCGTCCCTCGCGTCCCTCGCGTCCCTCATCGCCCTCGAGACCTTCGGGGCCCTCGAGGCCCTTCCAGGCCTGACGGCCCGCCAACCCGGGCCATGGGCGAACGACGTGGCGAATCCCGTGCCGGAACGCCTTCAAGCCGGCGGGCGCGCCGCCAGCAGCCGCTCAAGCACCGGCGCCACGCGACGCTCCACCTCCGCGTCCATGCGGATCGGCCGCCCCCACTCGCGCGTGGTCTCGCCCGGCCACTTGTTCGTCGCGTCCAGGCCCAGCTTGCCGCCCAGGCCGCTGACGGGTGAGGCGAAGTCCAGGTAGTCGATGGGCGTGGACTCCACCAGGGTGGCGTCGCGCACCGGGTCCATGCGCGTGGTGATCGCCCAGACCACCTCCTTCCAGTCGCGGATGTCGACGTCGTCGTCGGTGACGACGATGAACTTCGTGTACATGAACTGCCGCAGAAAGCTCCACAGACCGAACATCACACGCTTGGCGTGGCCGGGGTAGGCCTTGCGGATCGAGATCACCGCCAGGCGATAGCTGCAGCCCTCGGGCGGCAAGTAGAAGTCGGCGATCTCCGGGAACTGCTTTTGCAGGATGGGCACGAAAACCTCGTTC
>CAZFVH010000350.1:0-1516 GCA_964522465.1 uncultured Rubrivivax sp.
GTCGCCTCGGTCGGGGCCATTCTCGACCCCTCCCTGAAGTATCGGGGCACGCGCGCGGGCGGGCACGATGACCGCCTGCTCGAGGCGCTGCGCATGGTGGCCGAGCCGCTGGGCCTGGAAGTGCGCGCGCCGCAGGGAGAGCCGGCAGGCGTCCACTCGCCGCTCGACGAGATCGCCCGTTTGTCCGGCTTCAACCTGCGCTTCGTGGAGTTGCGCGAAGGCTGGTGGGGGCGCGATGGCGGGCCGCTGCTCGGCTTTCTGAACACGGAAGATCTGGAGCCGGTCGCGCTGCTGCCGGACGGCCCGACCCGATACCGGCTGGTTGACCCGGGCACTGGCGAATCCAGCCGGATCGATGCCGAGCAGGCGGCGCTGCTGTTTCCGAAAGCCTTCATGCTCTACCGCCCACTGCCGGCGGAGGCGAAGAGCCTTTGGGATCTTCTGCGCTTCGGCGTGCGTGGAACCCGGCTCGACATGGGGACGATTGTCGGGATGGGGCTGCTGTCGGCCCTGTTCGGCTTGCTGACGCCGATCGCGAGCGGCGAACTGGTCGAAAGTGTCCTGCCCCGTTCCGACTATACCTTTCATCTGGCGATCATCGCAGCACTCGCTGCCGCTGCCATAGCCGATGCCGCCTTCGATGTGACGCAAGCGGTTGCGCTCGTCCGCGTGCAGGGCAGGATGGATAGCTCCATCCAGGCCGGCATCTGGTCCCGCTTGCTGTCGCTTCGGGCGCCCTTCTTCCGACGCTTCACCGCAGGCGACCTGGCAGACCGGGCGAATGGCATCAACGATATCCGGGAAGCCATATCCGGCGCCGTCACGCAGTCCGTGCTCGGTGGCGTCTTCTCGATCGTCAGTCTCGGGCTGATGCTTTACCACAGCTGGAAGCTGACGCTGGTGGCTATCGGCCTCGTTGCCGTGCTGTCGATCCTGTCCATCGTGATCTTCCGGCTTTCGCTGCCGCATGTGCGCACCGCGCAGCAGATGAATGGCCAGATCCAGGGCTTGGTCTTCCAGTTGCTGACCGGCATCACCAAGCTGCGGACCAGCGCGACGGAAGGCCGCGCCTTCGCGCGCTGGTCCGAATTCTACACGCGCGAACGCGAGCTGTTCCATCGGGTCGAGCGGATCGGACTGGGCCACAAGCTCCTGGAATCCGTCTTCCCGATCGTCTCGATGGCTGTCCTGTTCGCCGTGATCATCTGGGTCCTGGACGCGACCAAGCCGAACTCGGATTTCTCGGTAGGTAGCTTCGTCGCGTTCAATGGCGCATTCGGGCAATTCCTTGCCGGGGTGCTGGGCCTGGTCGGGTCGATGAATACGATCATCGCGGTGGTGCCGCTTTATGAGCGGCTCCGCCCCATTCTCGAAGGGCCGACCGAAGCCGAACCCAACCTGGCGCAGCCCGGCGTCGTGGGCGGCGAGGTACGACTGTCCAACGTGACATTCCACTACGACCCGGATGCGCCGCCGACGCTCGACAACGTGTCGCTCACGATCGCATCGGGCGAGT
>CAZFVH010000351.1:0-1515 GCA_964522465.1 uncultured Rubrivivax sp.
TGCCCGGCGGCCATCTGGTGCAGAAGCGGTTCCTCGACATCTACAAGAAGGGCGCAAGCCGTGACTGACCTCGTGGAGCGGCTGCGCGAACACGCCGCGACCAGCAGCTATCTGACAGAGTGCCGACCACGCGGCCTGATCTGCGAAGCCGCCGACGAGATCGAGCGGCTGCGGGCCGAACTTGCCACCATCAAGCGGGCCGACGACGAGCGCCACCAGAACATGCTCGACGCGCTCGACGGCGCAGCCCAGGAGGACAACCGTGACTGACACCAGCAACGAAGCCGTGGAGCGGCTGGCGAAGCTCATGGACCAGTGGCCGACGCTGGCCGCCACGCTCCGCGCCCTGCTGGCCGAACGCGAGCGCCTGCGGGCCGAACGGGCCGCGGCGCACCTCGCCTGCGAGATGGCGTTCAAGGCGCTGGCGGAAGCCCGCGGCGAGACGGACGCCACCGGCCTCGACTACCGGGCCGGCTGATGCTGCTGCAACTGAACCCGCCGCTGCCGCTCACGACGCCCAAGGGCAAGGCGTGGGCACATCTGGTGATCGATTACGGCCCGGAAGCAGACCTTATGTGGGTCTGCTTCCAGGACGACACGGGCGAGTGTTGGACGTGGTGCAACCGCGACGTCCGCATCCAGCCCAACGCCACACTAGGACGCCGCGCGCCATGATCGCCGCCCTCTACGTCGAACCCGCGGGCGTTTACGCCACTCACCCCGGCGTGGACCCCTGGGACGAAGCGCGCGACGCGCGCAGCTACGCCGGCCCGTGGCCCGTCGTGGCCCATCCGCCGTGCCAGCGGTGGGGTCGCTTCTGGCACGGCTCGACCCGGAAGCCGCACCAGTTCAAGCTGGGCGACGACGACGGCTGCTTCGCCGCTGCGCTGGCCGCCGTGCGAAACTGGGGTGGTGTGCTGGAGCATCCCGCCGACAGCCACGCATGGGACGCCTTCGGGCTGCGAAAGCCGCAGCGCAACGGCCACGGCTGGGTGCAGGCTGACGACCACGGCGGCTGGACCTGTTATGTCGAGCAGGGTCACTACGGCCACATCTCCCGCAAGGGAACGTGGCTCTACGCCTGCAAGGCGGCGCTGCCGGACCTCAAGTGGGGGTCATCCGGTCAGCGCATCCACCCGGTCGCTCTGGAACGCTACGGCTATGAGAAGGCCCGCCGCATTGGCATGATGGCGATGGTGGGCGGCAAGCATAAGACGGCGATCCGCAACGCGACGCCGCCGGAGTTCCGGGACGTCCTGTTGCAGATCGCCGCAAGCGTCACCCAACGACCTTGAGATCGACGACCTTCGGCGCGGCGGGCTGGTCCACCATGCGCCGGAGGTCGCTCCGCGAGTAGCGTTCCGCCATCTCGGGCGCCGCAAAGATGTGCCGCTTTGTGGCGTACTCGGGTCGGGCGTGGACCAAGCCAAGATCGACCCACTGGGCCTCCTGTAGCGCGTGCAGCAGCGCCGCCGGCGGCACCTTCACGCCGGGCGCCATCACCGCTTGGAGGCG
>CAZFVH010000352.1:0-1511 GCA_964522465.1 uncultured Rubrivivax sp.
CGGTGGGGGCTCCCGGGTGTATATCGGCTCGTGTGGGCTTGCGTGGGGCCGGGCTTGCCCGGCCTGGCTTTCCGTATCCGGCTAACGCCGGCCGCCGCCAGGGCCCCGGCGATCAGCAGCCCGAAGGTGGCCGGCTCCGGGACCGCAAACATCTGCACCTGGCCATTATTGACGGTACCGCCGGCGAAGTCCGCGGCGGCCACCTGCGTGGCTCCTGCCGTGACCGTCCACGAGGTGGAGGAGTTGGCGTTGTATTGGGCGAGCGTGTAGTAGTTGGTTCCCTTGTACGAAATCGTGCCATTTCCGTCGCCACGCACGTAGTAGTTGAAGGACGCGTTGGTCAGGGTGGTCGTGGGGTCCGAGTTCGCGTCGGTAAAGATGCCGCCGTAGAAGGTCTCCGTGCCGCTGAGCCCGGCGACATTGAAGTAGATGTCAAACTCGTTGGCCCCGGTCGCCGAGGTGCCGCTGAACGGATTTGCGTTCGTCAGCCGAAGAACGTCGTTGACGCTGGCCGAGGCGTTGCTCCAGGTCGGATCGACGTTCGCATTGGTGAACTCGAACTTCTGACCGATCCCGTCGTTGAAGTCCAACTGTGACGCCGTGAGGATGCCCGGGCTGTTGCCCGGAGCGACGACGCCGGAGCCGGCGATCAGGCCGACCGTGCCGGAGCCATCGAGGATGCCCGTGACGTTGACCGTGCCGCCGAGCGTGAGGCCAGTCGTGTTCAGTGTCGCGCCGCCGAGCACGTTGGTGACGGTCGCCAGGTTGGCGTTGGCCAGGCCGCCCGACTGGTAGTTGATCACGTTGGCGGTGGCCAGCCCGCCCAGGTCCAGTGTGCCGCCATTCACCAGCACCGCACCGCTGCCCAGCGTGCCGGCACCGGAGAGCGCCAGCGTGCCTCCGCTGACCGTCGTGCCGCCGGTGTAGGTGTTGAGGCCCGAGAGGACCCACCTGCCGAGTCCGCTCTTGACGAGCGCCGTGGCGTTGCCCGGGCCGTTGTCGGGGATGACGCCGGCCAGCGTGTTGGAGCCCGCGTTGGTCCCGGCGAGCGTTAGGCTCTTGCTGCCCGCCCCACTGGCCGTGAGGTTTGAGGCGAACGTGATCCGGCCGACCCCAGAGGAGTCGAGCGTGACGCCGCCGGTCGTGCCGGCGAGGTCGATGATGCGATCGGTGCTGGCGACCGAGGCGCCGAGGTATTGGAGGGTCGCACCGCTGGCGGTGGCCCCGAGGGCGATCGTGCCATTGCCCGCCGTGGTCGGAGCTCCCAGGGCGGAGGAGCCGCCGCCCACGTTGGCGATCGAGTCGAAGCTCAGGGTGCCGGCCTGCACGATCGTCTGGCCGGTGTAGGCGTTGCTGCCCGTCAGGGCGAGCGTTCCGGCGGTGGTCTTGGTGATCGCAGCGCCATTGTTGATCTGGCCGACGTTCGTCAGGGTGCCGCTGGCGAGGGTCAGCGTGTTGATCACGTTCGTGGCGTTGCCGATGTTCCGGCCGGTCATGTCGAGGATGCCGCC